>NZ_RXRN01000011.1:0-161169 GCF_003986875.1 Enterobacter sp. WCHEn090032 | reverse complement strand
CGGGGAGAGGGAGCAAACACTAAAAACGGCAACTATCGTTGCCGTTTTGCTTCTACCTTGCTTAGAACCACGCCTCCCACATTGCGCCGACGTTGAAGTCGTCAAGCGTCTCGTCTTTGGTGCCGTTCACGCGGGCGGTGCGTTCGTTATCCACTTTGCCGCCGGTTACGTAGAAGCGCAGCATCGGACGGAACTCCGGCCCCATGGCGATCGACATGTTCTGGGAGAGGGTCAGCTTCCAGCCCTTGTTATCGCCGCCGTTGTCGTAATCCACATGCTGCCAGCCCGCTTCCAGCCAGGTGGAGTGGACGTCGTTCCACCAGTGCATCGGACGCACAATGGCGTTGTAGTTCTTACGGTTGTCCGTTTTATCACGGCTGTTGTCGTAGTCGTGGAAGGCGAGGATATACTCCACCTGGGTCTGCGGAGTGAATTTGTGCAGCCCTTCGAAGCTGGCGTAAACCGTGGTCAGATCCTCGGTTTTGTTGAACACGCTGTTGTCTGCGTTATCGGAGTAACGGGCGATCACCTTGTTCACGCCGCTGTCGTTGGTGTGGCTCAGCACCACGCCGCCCTGCCAGGCGTTCAGCCGTTCGTCGCTCTCCACGGCTTTTGAGTCAAAGCCGTAGTTAGCGTACAGCTCCAGATCCAGCGGACCGACCTTCATGCCGTGGATTTTTGAGGTTGCCGCATAGTTGCCTTTGTCGCCCGTGCCGGAACCGCCGGTACAGGTGATGCGCGACGGGTTCGCTTCATCTTCCAGTACTTCCGGGCTACAGGATTCCACCGCCGCCACGGCGGCCACGTCGAACTGCACGCCGCCGATGTCGAAGTTCTTCACCCCGGCGCCCTGGCCGTCGTGGTTCATCCAGAAGTAATCGTTGATGCCCTGCTGCGGACGCTGGTGGAAGTCACGACCGGCCCAGAAATAGGCGTTCGGGTTGGAGGCCATAATGTTGGTTACACCGGCGTAGGCTTTTTTCAGGTTAACTTCATCGCCCCAGTGGTCGATCATCACGTTGATGTCCCAGATGGCGCCGTTGTCGCCCTTGAAGGCTTTGGAGAGCTGGAATTCGCCGCCGTTGCCTTCGTTACCCAGACGACCGATGGCAGATGCGCCGTTATAGGAGCCGTCTACCGCCACATACTTCTGGTCAGCAGCCTGGAAGTGCGCGCCGTAACGGGCGTAACCGGTAAATTTAATGCCGAACGGAATCGCCATGTCCGGGGATTGCGCCGCGCTTTGCGGCTCGGTGACCACGTCGGCTTTTTTCGCCACGGCGGCATCCATTTTGGCCTGACGTTCGGCCAGGGCTTTATCCACCGCTTTTGCCACGATGGCGTCGATTTGCTCCTGCGTAAATTCCTGGGCGAGGACAGAAATTGGGCAAAGCGCGGCGATAACCGCCATGGTTAATGGAAGTTTTTTAATCGTATTCATGGTTATCTCAATATAGTTTAATTTTATTCAGACAATAACCATCCCGCTCCGATCTGACAGAGTATGTCGCTATCATCAGAACAAGTGGAATTCTATTTTAGGTACAGAGGTATTACATTAATTTATTTCGCCATACATTATCTCTGATATAAATGGATTATTTCTTCAGACAATTCACGCGCTAATAGCGAATTCATTAAATGATCCTGGGCGTGAACCATAATTAAGGTCATCGGCTGACGGGCTTCACCCGCATCCTGCTCAATAAGTTTGGTCTGCATCTTGTGCGCCTGTCGCGCGTAGCCATCGGCTTCACGCAGCAGGCTTTTGGCTTCGTCAATGTTGCCCTGCCGCGCAGCGTGCAGTGCTTCAAAGCACAGGCTGCGCGACTGACCCGCATTGACGATGATTTCCATAACCGCTTCTTCTAAGGCAATCATCATCTCTCTCTCTTTAGATATCGAAACTATTATTTAATGAGGTGGTGGCAAACCACTCTCCGCTCTTTTTAAGGGTGCGCTGCTGCGTTTCCAAATCGAGCTGGATAAATCCATAGCGATTTTTATACGCATTGCACCACGACCAGTTATCAATAAAGGTCCACATATGATAACCAAGGCAATTGCACCCTTCGCTAATACCTTTATGCAGCCAGGTTAAATGCCCGGAAATAAAATCAATGCGGTATTGATCGTTTATCTGGCCATTTTCAATAAAGCGCTGCTCATTTTCGACGCCCATACCGTTTTCAGAAATAAAACAGCGTGGATTGCCGTAATTGTCGCGCAGGTTAACCAGAATATCGTAAATACCCTGTTCGTAGATTTCCCAGCCACGGTACGGGTTCATCTTGCGGCCTGGCATCTCGTAGTTTTCAAAGAACCACTCCGGCATAAACGGCGCCTGCGGGTTCACCGCGCTGTCACGACACTTCACGCGACGCGGCTGATAGTAGTTAATGCCGAGCAGGTCGATTTTCCCTTCCGCAATCAGGAGACTGTCTTCCGGTTTACAGGCGGGCAGTTGATTGTGGGTTTTCAGCAACGCCACCAGGTCGGCCGGATACTCCCCGCGCAGAACCGGGTCGAGGAAGCTGCGGTTAAACATCAGATCGGCCACGTGCGCCGCTTTGACGTCCGCCGGGTTTTGCGAGCGCGGGTACGACGGCGTCAGGTTCAACACGATGCCGATCTCCCCGGCATAATGGCCCGCACGGTAGGCCTGAACGGCCTTCGCATGGGCCAGCACGGTGTGGTACGCCACGGTGGCCGCCCGGCGGAAATCCACCACGTTCGGGTAATGGAAGTCGTACAGATAACCGCCTTCCACCGGGACGATCGGCTCGTTGAAGGTAAACCAGTGCAGCACGCGGTCGCCAAACAGGTCGAAGCAAACCTGCGCATAGCGGGCGTAAGCCTCCACCACGTCACGGTTTTCCCAGCCGCCGATCTCCTGCATCGCCATCGGCATGTCGAAGTGGAACAGGGTGATAAACGGCGTAATGCCCTGTTCGATCAGCTCATCAATGACCTGATTATAAAATTCGACTGCCTTCGGATTTACTTCACCGATACCGTCGGGGATCAGGCGCGCCCAGCTTATGGAAGTGCGAAAGCTGTTGTGATTCAGCTGCTTTAACAGCTGAATGTCCGTTTTCCAGTGTTGATAAAACGTGGAGGTCTGCTGTGGACCCACGCCGTTGTGAAAACGGTTCGGCTCGCGGGCAAACCAGTAATCCCATGTGGTTTCACCCTCTCGTGTCCCTTCGGTCTGGAGAGCGGAGCTTGCGCTGCCCCACCAGAAATTATCGGGAAAGGTATATTTCATGACGCGTCCTCTTTGACTTAATGGCTTGCGGTCTCAGCGGCTCCGACGGTTGCCTGAGCCTTCTGCTCTTCGTTTTTCATCAACGTACGCTCGTAAGCGCGCAGGAACGGCAGGTACATCAGCGCTGACATCACCATACAAACGAGACACATCACCACCGGGCTCAGCGCCCAGTTGGCGGCCCATGAGGCGCCAATGGGCGCGGGAGTGGTCCACGGCGTGAGCGACACCACCTGTGCCAGCCAGCCCAGTCGGGTTGCCGCCCAGGCCAGGCAGGCGTTCACCAGTGGAACGCACACGAACGGAATAAACAGCATCGGGTTCATGATGATCGGCGCGCCGAACAGGATCGGCTCGTTGATGTTAAAGAAGCTTGGCACAACGCCCATTTTGCCGATAGTGCGTAAGTGCGTTACGCGGCTACGCAGCAGCAGGAAGGCCAGCGGCAGCGTAGAACCGACGCCGCCAATCAGCAGGTAGTGATCCCAGAAGCCCTGCAGGTAGACGTGCGGCAGCGCCGCGCCAGCCGCCAGTGCCGCCTGGTTGGCCGACAGGTTCGCCATCCAGAATGGGTTCATGATGCCGGTGACAATCAGCGAGCCGTGAATCCCGGCAAACCAGAAGATCTGACACAGCAGCACGGAGAGCAGAATGGCAGGCAGGGAATCAGACGCAGAGACCAGCGGCTCCAGCAGGTGCATTATCGCCTGCGGGATAATCATCCCGGTTTGCGCCTCAATAAACAGGTTCAGCGGATGCAGGGTACCGATCACCACCATCACCGGGATCAGGATCTCAAACGACCGCGCCACGCCGGTCGGGACTTCTTTCGGCAGACGAATGGTGACGTTGTTCTGCTTCAGCCACGCATAGACGCGTGTGGCGTAAATCGCGGTGATCAGCGCGGTAAAAATCCCCTGACCGGAAAGATACTGGGTGGAGATCTTACCGTCGGCATACGGCGCGGCGACCAGCAGGAAGGCCATGAAGGCCAGCAGGCCGGACATCACCGGGTCAAGGTTAAACTGACGTCCCAGGCTTGCGCCAATTCCCACCGAGATGAAAAAGGTCATGACGCCCATACTGAGGTTAAACGGCAGCATCAGCTGCTCGCGGTAGGTCTGGGAGAAATCCAGCCAGCCGCGGGCGAAGCTATTGGTGGTGTCCGCCGAGAACGGCGGGAAGATGAACACCAGCATAAACGAGCCGATGATCATAAACGGCAGCGCGGCGGTAAAGCCGTCGCGGATGGCAATCACATACTTTTGCTGGCCGAGCTTCGCGGCCAGCGGGGTAATTGACTGCTCAATCACCGCGACCATGGATTGATATAACGAACTCATGAGAACACCTTTTAGTGTGCCGCTTCGATGAGCGACAGAGCATAGTCCAGTACCTTATCGCCACGTTGCATGCCGTAGTCCATCATATCGATGGGCTGGACGGGAATGCCTTTGGTGGCTGCCTTGTCTGAGAGTGTCTGTAACATGTATTTCACTTGCGGTCCGAGAAGGACAACCTGGTATTGCGGAAACTGCGTATCAAATTCGGAAACGCCATACGCATCAATTTTTACCGGCAAACCCCGTTCTTTCGCGACATCGACCATTTTGCTGACCAGCAGGCTGGTGGACATCCCGGCAGAGCAGCAGAGCATAATCTTGAACATCGACAACCATCCTCAAAATGTAAATAGATATTGCGCTGATGATTGGATATCAGATGGAAACCGGTTTCCATTTATAAAAAGCAGAAGTGTGATACTCATCAAGATCCCTTACTTATGAGGCTAATTAACCCGATATGCGTCACACAATTTGGCTGTTTTGACATCATTTTGAGTGGAAACGGAAAATCGGTTTCCATGGAAAACGGAAACGGATATACTCCCTTCTGGCTATAATGTGAGCCGAAGCGGTCATGGAATTTGCAGGCGCGAGGTAAGCCTGTCAGGGGAAAGAGATGTCGACAATCAATGATGTATCACGTCTTGCCGGGGTGTCTAAAGCCACGGTATCGCGAGTGTTGAGTGGGTCGCGTGGCGTAAAGGAAGCCAGCCGTCAGGCGGTTCTGAAGGCAGTGGATGAACTTAACTACCGGCCTAATGTGATTGCGCAGTCGCTGCTGAGCCAGTCGACAGGGTGCATCGGGGTGATTTGTGCCCAGGAAAACATTAACCAGACCACCGGTTATCTCTACGCGCTGGAAAAACAGCTCAGTCAGCACCAGAAACACCTGCTGCTGCGCTTCGCGCATAGCAAAGCGGAAGTGATGCATGCTCTGGAAGAGCTCTCCTGCGGGCTGTGCGATGACATTCTGGTGATTGGCGCGCGTTTCCCGCTGGACGTCGACAGGGACAACGTTATCCTGGTTGACTGTATGGAGTCTGATAATTCCAACAGTATCCAGTTCGATCATGCCTTTGCCGCCGAAACCGCCTGTAACTATCTGACCAGCCAGGGGCGACGCCAGATTGCCCTCATCCACCCGCACGGCAGCGGTTTTGCTGACCAGGTTCTGCTTGGCTACAAGCATGCGCTGGAGAAAAATTTCCTGCCCTTTAATCGCAACCTTGTGTTTATGGACGCCACTTCCTCGTCCGTTGCGCTTCAGGAGCTGCTCAATAACGCCAGCACGCTGAATTTCAACGCGTTGCTGGTCGCGGACGAGCAGGAAGCCCAGCGGGTGATCCCGCAACTGCAGGCGTTTAATAAATCCGTGCCGGAGGACATTATGGTCTTCAGCCTGGCCGGTTCGCTGCACCTGCCGGGTATTCCGGTGATCCCAGCCATTGAATATTCAATGGATGCCATGGCGGCGCGTATCGTGAGCTGGCTGACGGAAAAAACGCAGATGCTGGGGTCGTATGTGCTGCGCGGGGATTTAATTATTCCGGATGTGCGTAAGCGTTAAAAACGTTATCCAGGCCGGGTAAGCGTAGCGCCACCCGGCAAGCAGCATTTAATAATCTTCCATGCAATCCACCTGGCCAATCGCTGCCCAGTAAGCGTCCAGGTTGTCGCGCTTGACGGCGGTGATGGCATTCTTAATCAGCAGTTGATTGGCCTCAGACGACAAAATCATCTCCTGCCAGGCTTTATCGCTCTGTTTTTTCTGCGGCGTACAGGTTTTCTTCACATCCTTAAGGATCTGCTGTTTTATCTGGGCCTCTTTCGCCGGATCGTCCTTTTCCTGCGCATGGACAAACGCGGCGAACAGCAGACAAACCAGCAGGCAGACCAGGTGCGCAGCTTTCATCGAAACCCCCTTGAAGAGACGCATGCTTCCCATGAAATATATCGTTACATTCAGTGTAGCGACGCCAGCCGAAAGTATGAATTTTCTCACCCCCGCGTATCATGAATCCCCGCAAGCGCTACTGAATACCTCCCCCGAGCGACTGCCACAGGGTGATGCGGTTTTCCAGATCGGTTTGTTGTAACGCGATAAGCGACGACTGCGCCGACCACAATAACCGCTGTGCGGTCAGTACCGTCAGATAATCCCCGGCACCTGCCCGGTAGCTGCGTGTTGCTACCTCCAGCGTTTTTTGTTCCGCCGCCACGTATTCTCGCTGGGCATCCAGCTGCTCGCTGAGGGTTTCACGACGCGCCAGCGCGTCGGCCACGTCTTTAAACGCGCTCTGGATGCTTTTCTCGTAGGTGGCGATTAACCCTTTTTTCTCGGCTTCTGCATAACGCAGTTGCGCCAGATTGTTGCCGCCGCTGAACAACGGCAGGGTAACGGACGGTGCGAATGACCATACCTTCATACCGTGGCTGAACAGAGACGACAGCGAATCGCTACCGACGCCCGCGCTGGCGGTAAGCGAGATGGTCGGGAAGAAGTTCGCGCGCGCGGCACCGATGTTAGCGTTGGCGCTCAGCAGGTTATGCTCGGCTTCCTGAATGTCCGGGCGACGCAGCAGCGCGCTGGAGCTGACGCCCGCCGGGATCAGCGTGATGGCGTTATCGCTCAGGCTCTCCAGCGTACCCGGCAGCAGGTTGTCTGGCACCGTGTTGCCCGCCAGCAGATTAAGGGCGTTTTTGTCCTGTAGCACCTGTGTTTGATAGCTCGCCACGCTGGCGCGCGCCTGCTGGTAAACCGCCATCGCTTCGCTGACGTCCGTTGCCGCCGCCACGCCGACCTCCTGCTGGCGCTTCACAATCCTGAGCGAGTTCGCCGCGCTCTCCTGGGTCGATTTCGCCAGCGCCAGGTTGCTGTTATCCGCCGCCAGCGTCACCCAGGCGGTGGTCAACTCGCTGACCATCGTCAGGCGCGTGTTCCGGGCGGTGAACTCGCTGGCGAGCCAGGTTTCACGCGCCGCGCGCGACAGGCTCTGGTTACGGCCAAACAGATCCAGCTCGAAGCTCGAGACCGCGCCGTTGGCCTCATCGCTTGTGGCGACGCCGCTTGCCAGCGTACGGCTGCGGGTGTGGCTCAGCTCCGCGTCCACAGTCGGGAACAGAGACGATCGCGTTTCGCCGTACTGGGCGCGGGCGGCGTCGATATCGGCAATCGCTTTTTGCACGTCGCGGTTGCTGTTCAGCGCCAGGGTAATCACGCTTTTCAGGCGCGGATCGTGCATCACCTGCTGCCACTGGCTCACCACAGCAGTGGCTTCGCCATGCACGCCAGGTAACGTTGCCGGGACGGGCGCGGCCGGGCGCTGATACGTCGGATCCAACGACACGCAGCCTGCACTCAGCAGCGCTAACACTAAAACAGATAAACGAAACATTATGACCTCCGGTTGCTGTGTTTACCGGAGAACAGACGTTTCACCAGTACGAAAAATAACGGAACGAAGAAGATCGCCAGCAGCGTGGCGGCGAGCGTTCCACCGATAATGCCGGTACCGATTGCCACCCGGCTGTTGGCCCCCGCCCCGGTGGCAATCGCCAGCGGCGTCACGCCTGCGATAAACGCCAGCGAGGTCATGATGATGGGGCGCAGACGCGTCTGGGCGGCACGCAGCGCTGCCCGCGTCAGGGAGTAGCCTTCGGCGACTTTTGCCTCGGCAAACTCAACAATCAAGATCGCATTCTTTGACGACAGGCCGATGGTGGTCAGCAGCGCCACCTGGAAATAGACGTCATTACTCAGGCCGCGCAGGGAGGCAGCAATCGCCGCACCCAGTACCCCCAGCGGGATCACCAGGATGACGGAAATCGGCACTGACCAGCTCTCATACAGCGCCGCCAGGCAGAGGAAGACCACCAGGATCGAGAGGGCATAGAGGCTCATTGCCTGACCGCTGGCCAGTTTTTCTTGTAAGGACAAACCGCTCCACGCCCAGGTGCTGCCGGATGGCAGGTTGTTTGCCAGCTGCTCCATTTTGCTCATCGCCGTACCGGAACTGGCGCCACTGGCGTTTTCCCCCTGAATTTCATAGGCCGCCGAGCCGTTGTAGCGCACCAGACTTTCCGGGCCATACTCCCAGCGGGTGGTGGCGAACGCGGAGAACGGCGTCATGGTGCTGTCGCTGCCGCGCACGTACCATTTGTTGAGATCGGACGGCGCGGCGCGATAGTCACTGTCGCCCTGGATATAGACCTTTTTCACTCGACCGCGGTCGATAAAATCATTCACGTAGGTGCCACCCCAGGCGCTGGAGAGGGTGTCGGTGACGTCGCTCAGAGAGAGTCCCAGCGACACGGCTTTGTTGTTATCGATATCCACCTGCAGCTGCGGCATCTGGGGCAGATCGTTGGCGCGTACCGCGTGCAGGGCGCTGTCCTGATTGGCTTCGCCAAGCAGCTGGTTACGCATCTTCAGCAGCGTGTCGCGGTCGGTGCCGCCGCTGGCCATCAGCTCAAAGGTAAATCCGTTGCTCTGGCCCAGACCGTCCACCGCCGGGGGCGTCATGGCGAAAATGGTGGCATCGCGGATGGTGCTCAGCTCCTGCGTGGCGCGCAGGGCAATGGCCTGAGCGGTGTTTTCATCGCCCTTACGTTCGGACCAGTTTTTCAGGGAGACAAACGCCATCCCGGCGTTCTGGCCGCTGCCGCTAAAGCTAAAGCCTTCAATGGTGAAAATAACGTTGGTGTTGGCTTTCTCTTTGGTGAGGAACCACTCGCGCACCTGGCGGCTGACTTCGGCGGTACGTACCGTCGTGGCGCCAGCAGGCAGGGTGTATTGCACCATGATTTCGCCCTGATCTTCCGTTGGCAGGAAGCTGCCCGGCAGCTTCAGCATCGCTAACCCCATCGCGCCGCAGAGCAGGGCGTAGATGACCAGCATGCCGCCGGAGCGGCGCAGGGCGCGCAGCACCTTGTTCTGATAGCCGTGCTCTGTTTTGCTGTAGAAGCGGTTAAACGCGCCGAAGAAACCTTTCTTGTGCAAAGCCGTGTGGCTCAGAATCGAGCCACAGAGTGCGGGCGTCAGGGTTAATGCCACCACCACGGAGAGGAGCATCGCCGAGATAATGGTGACCGAGAACTGACGGTAAATCACCCCGGTGGAGCCGCCAAAGAAGGCCATCGGCAGGAATACCGCAGAGAGCACCAGCGCAATGGCGATCAGCGCGCCGGAGATTTCGCCCATCGATTTTTCGGTGGCCTCCCGGGCGGGCAGCCCCTCGTCGCGCATAATACGCTCGACGTTTTCCACCACCACGATGGCATCATCCACCAGCAGCCCTATCGCCAGCACCATCGCAAACAGCGTTAAGGTATTGATGGAGTAGCCAAACAGCGCCAGCACGCCAAACGTGCCCAGCAGCACCACTGGTACCGCCAGCGCCGGGATCAGCGTGGCGCGAATGTTTTGCAGGAACAGATACATCACCACCACCACCAGAATGATGGCTTCGAACAGGGTCTGAATCACGTCCTCAACGGAGATCTTGATGAACTCGGTGCTGTCTTTCGGGTAGGCCACGTCGTAGCCTTCCGGCATCGACTTTTTGAACTCCGCGATTTTCTCTTTTACCGCCGTGGCGGTATTCAGCGCGTTGGCGCCTGGTGAAAGCATCACGGCCATACCTGCCGCCGGGTGGCCGTTCAGTCTGGCGGTGGCGGTGTAATCTTCGCTGCCCATCTCCACGCGCGCGACGTCGCTGATGCGCACCACTGCACCGCTGGACTGGCTCTTCACGATGATGTTTTTGAACTGATCCACCGTCTGCAGGCGCGACTGGGCGCGGACGGTGGCGGTCAGCTGCTGGGCGTTCGACGAGGGCAGTGCGCCGATTTTACCGGCGGAAACCTGCACGTTCTGCGCTTCAATTGCGCTCTGCACATCTGAAGGCATCAGCGAGTAAGAGGCCAGCTTCGCCGGGTCGAGCCAGATGCGCATCGCGTATTCCGCCCCGAACACCTGCAGGCTCCCGACGCCTTCCACGCGCGCCAGCGGATCCTGCATATTACTCACCAGCCAGTCGGCGATATCCGAGCTGCTGGCGGTGTCGGTTTTATCGTACACGCCCATGATCAGCAGGAAGTTGCTCTGTGATTTTTCCACCGTAATGCCGGACTGCTGCACCTCAGTGGGCAGGCGAGATTCCGCCTGCTGAACTTTGTTCTGCACCTGGACTTGCGCGGTGTCCGGATCGGTACCCTGCTCGAAGGTGACGGTAATGCTTACCGACCCGTCCGAGCTGCTGGTAGAGGTGAAGTAGAGCAGGTTATCCAGCCCGGTTAGCTGCTGCTCAATGACCTGCGTCACGCTGTTTTCCAGCGTCTGCGCGGAGGCACCGGTGTAGGTGGCGGAGATCTTGATCGACGGAGGGGCGACGTCCGGGTACTGCGCGACCGGCAGCGTGCGGATGGCAAGTATACCGGCGAGCATAATCAGAATGGCGATCACCCAGGCAAACACCGGGCGACGCACGAAGAAACGGGAAAACATCAGGCGTTCCCTCCTTTGGCTTTTATCTCTTCAGGCTTCACCTGCTGGCCGGCGGTGACTTTATCGGTGCCTTCTACAATCAGCCTGTCGCCCGCCTTCAGGCCGCGCAGTACCAGCCATTTGTCACCGTAAGTGTCACCCGTTTCCAGCTGGCGCTGCTCCACCTTGTTGCTGGCGTTCACCACCAGTGCGGTGGCTATACCTTTGGCATCGCGGGTGATGCCCTGCTGAGGGGCCAGGATCGCGTCATCCATAATGCCCTCATCCACTCTGGCGCGGACGAACATGCCGGGCAGAAGCTGATGCTGCGGATTCGGGAAGACGGCGCGCAGGGTGACCGAGCCAGTCGATTCATCGACCGCCACTTCGGTCAGCGCCAGGCGACCTTTTTCGCTGTAGGGGCTGCCGTCTTCAAGCAGTAGCGTGACGCTCAGCGTATCGCTGTTTGTGGCCAGAGTTTGCTTGCGTAATCGCAGCAGATCGGCGCTTGAGCGGGTTAAATCCACGTACATGGTGTCCAGCCCTCGAATGGTGGCAAGCGCGGTGTCCTGCTGGGCGGTGACCAGTGCTCCGGGCGTAACGGAAGAGATGCCGATGCGTCCGGCAATTGGCGCGGTGACGTTGGTCCAGTTGAGGTTAATGCGTGCGCTCTCCTGCGCGGCTTTCTTTGACTCGACGCTGGCCTTGTCCTGTGCGCAGGTGGATTTCGCGTCTTCCGCATCCTGGCGTGATACGCCGTCGTCTTTTACCAACTGCGCATAGCGCTGGGCTTTCTGGCAATCAGCCGCTACCAGTGCCTGCGCCTGTTTCAGCGCCGCGGCGGCCTCATCAAACGCGGCACGGTAGCTGGAGGGATCGATTTGATACAGCGCCTGTCCGGCTTTCACCGTATCGCCCTCGGTGAAGAGCCGCTTCTGGATAATGCCGCCCACCTGTGGACGCACTTCGGCGCTCATCGCGGCGGTCGTGCGGCCAGTCAGCTCACTGACGACGGACACCGGCTGGCTCATGAGCGTGACAATCCCCACTTCCGGAAGAGGGCGCTGGGGAGCAGATGTTTGCGCATTATCGCACCCTGTCAGGAGGAATAATGCTGCGATGGAGGTTGTTATGGTTTTCATAATCTTTTTCCAGGGTGAACGAGGCCTGCCCTGTAAATGGCTTAACAGGGAGGAGGGCTATTTAAAGGCACAGCGATACCGCATCTCTGGCTGAGCCAGAAATGTAAAAAAAGGGAATTACTTATTCCCGCTAATTATTCACATGCAATTACTTCTCAGTGAAAAGCATATTTAAAATATCCTGATAAATGGGCTCTAATTGTTCTGACGGCACTTTTAATGGCGTAAGTCGCCGGTAAATCGAGCCTTCGATCATCACGGCGGTAATCTCCACGCAGCAGCGAATATGCTCATCGCTCAGGTGAGGAAACTGCTTTTTCAGATGCGCACAGGCGTTGGCAAACATACGGGCTTCGGCTGCGGTTAACATGGCCGCTACCTGCGGATTACGCGTCGCCTCGGCGGACATTTCGAGCATCAGCGCATCGTCGTCTTCGTTGAGCGTCTTTCGCCAGGCGAGGGCCTGTGGCATCCCTTCTACCACCGTTTTGTCCTGCATTCCCTCGATACGGGAATCGATGATACGGCGGATCATCTCTTCAATAATCGCGTCTTTGTTACTGAAATAACGGTAAATTTGCCCGACGCTGAGTTTCGCCTCGCTGGCAATTTGCGACATGCTGGCCGCATGAAATCCGCTGGCGCGAAAGCAGCGGCGAGCGGCGGTGATGATCTCGTCCTGGCGCAGTTTTTGTCGTTCTTCCAGTTTTGTGCTCATCGTCGGCTACCGTGTAAAAGTGAGAATGATCGTTCTCATTATACGTTTTGGACACCTCCTGGAAAGGCTTTTTTTATTTACATATTGAATGAATATTTCAGGATTAAAAAAATGGAGGAAATAAGGAGTTTTTGTGAAGGATAAGCTGTGAGATATTCAGATTGCGTGGAAAATAAGGAGAGAAATATGCACCTGAGCATAACAGAAAATGTCACACTCGCAGAAAAAGAAGAGTTATTAACGGGACTGAGAGCGTATAACGCGAGGTTTTTAGATCTGGCAAACTTTAGCGGCGATATTGGCGTTTACGTGCGTGACGAAAAAGGCGTCATGCTGGGTGGGTTAATCGGCGTGCGCAAAGGCGACTGGCTGAATATTGATTACCTCTGGGTAAGCGACACCGTACGAGGAACTGGTGTAGGCAGCCAGCTCATCAAAGCGGCTGAAGAGGAAGCGAGACGCAAAGGCTGCAAGCACGCGCTGGTGGATACGGCCAGCTTCCAGGCACGTCCGTTTTATGAAAAACAGGGGTATCAGCTGCAGATGTCTTTGCAGGACTATCCCTATCAGGGTATGCAGCGTCATTACCTGGCGAAAGCGCTTTAAGCGCGGTTCTGTCGTTAGGCATTCTGCTATTTATTGCGAGTCGCTTTCCGAATTTAAAGCGCGTTACTTGTCTTCTTTTCAGGCCCAGGCGCATGCTTTGGCCTGGTCAAGAAAACCATGGAGATGGCAATGGAACGTACAGCAAAACTCTTCAAAAAGGGGCGAAATCAGGCAGTGATGCTGCCTGCTGAATTCACGTTTGATACAAAGAGCGTATATATCCGACGAGATGAGGAGGGGAATGTCGTTTTGACTGCGAGATCGGAAAAGGAGCGTCACAGAGATAACTTTTTACGTTTATTGAAGCAGACTCATGTTCCTGATTCATTTCTGAGCAAAGAGGAACGTAATCAGAGCTATACAACAAGAGATCCATTTGAAGGGCTCTAGAATATGCTGCATATGTTGGACACAAACATAGTAAGCCACCTCGTAAGGCAACATCCCGGGGTGATAAAACAATATTCTCGCACCCCAACAGAAAAAATGTGTATTTCAAGCGTGACGGAGGCCGAACTGCTTTATGGAATAGCCAAAAAGCAAAGTGACACATTACAAAAAACCATACTTGAGTTCCTTAAAACCATCACTATCTGCGACTGGGACAGTGAAGCCGCAGCAACGTACGGTGAACTCCGCGCAGAAATGGAAAAGAGAGGAAAAGTGATGGGCGATCTCGATCAGCTGATCGCTGCGCATGCTATTAGTCGGGGTACAACGATAGTGACTAACGATCATGCGTTCAGAATGGTGCAGGAGCTTGCCGTCGAGGACTGGACGACAGCGTCGTGATCTTTGATGCCAGGTGGCACGCCGCCACCCGGCGATATCCGCATATAACGTATCCTTCTTACTGATTCTTTTTCGGTTTTTATTTCACCGCCTCGTTGTCGATATAGTCACTACACCATTTATCAAAAGGAACTGTCTTGTGAAACGTCGATTGGGTGCTCTGGTTCTCGCAGGTCTGCTGCTGGCAGGATGCGATCAAAGTGGCAGCGATGCCAAACACATTAAAGTCGGCGTCATCAATGGCGCTGAACAGGACGTGGCGGAAGTCGCCAAAAAAGTGGCTAAAGAGAAATATGGCCTGGATGTGGAGCTGGTGGGCTTCAGCGGTTCGCTGCTGCCCAACGACGCCACCAACCAGGGGGAACTGGATGCCAACGTTTTCCAGCATCGCCCGTTCCTTGAAGAGGATAATAAGGCGCATAACTACAAGCTGGTGGCCGTGGCGAACACCTTTGTCTTCCCGATGGCGGGCTACTCCCGCAAAATCAAATCCGTGTCTGACCTGAAGGACGGCGCGACCATCGCCATTCCAAACGATCCGACCAACCTGGGACGCGCGCTGTTGCTGCTGCAAAAAGAGAAGCTCATTACCCTGAAGCCAGACACCGGTCTGCTGCCGACGGCGCTGGATATTACCGCCAACCCCAAACACCTGAAGATTATGGAGCTGGAAGGGGCGCAGCTGCCGCGCGTGCTGGATGACCCGAAAGTGGATGTCGCGATTATCAGCACCACCTATATTCAACAAACCGGGCTGTCGCCGGTGCATGACAGTGTCTTTATTGAAGATAAAAACTCACCGTACGTGAACATTGTGGTGACGCGCGAAGACAACAAAGACGCGGAGAACGTGAAGGAATTTATCCAGTCTTATCAGTCGCCTGAAGTGGCTAAAGCCGCTGAAACCATCTTTAACGGCGGGGCGGTACCGGGCTGGTAAACGATCTGACGGAAAACGGGTTGCTTAAATTGGCCCGATTCCATCGGTAATCGACCCGATGCTGGCCCCGAAGGGCGCAAACAGGCTTATGCAGCCTTACCCCAGCCTCTCCACCCTCGTCTCTCCCTCCACCATCGACAGCTGATACAGCGAAAACGATCGATGTTTCTCAATCAAATGCGCCAGCTCCGGCGAGTGGCTGGTGAGCCAGATCTGCGAGTAGCGGCTGGCCTCGGCGATTAAGCTCGCCAGCGCGGGCAGCATCTGAGGATGCAGGCTGTTTTCCGGCTCGTTCAACGCGATAAACGCCGGTGGGCGCGGGCTTAACAGCGCCACCGCCAGGCACAGGAAGCGGAGCGTACCGTCAGAGAATTCTGCGGGCTCCAGCGGTCTGCTCAGCCCTTCGCGCTGCATCATCATCCGGAACCGCCCGCCGGTGTTGTCGCTGTAAAATACGCAGCCGGGGAAGGCCTGGTCGAGAATGCGCATCAGCAGCAGTTCGTCGCCAATCTCGACAATGGTCTGAAACGCCGCCGCCAGGTTGGCGCCGTCGCTGGCCAGCACCGGGGAGCGGAAACCGACCTGCGGGGCACGCATCGCCGAGCCGGAGGAGACGGAAAACTCATGGTAAAAGCGCCAGTTACGCAGGGACTCGCGCATCTGCGACACTTCCGGGTAAAGATGCGGTTCACCGAGCTGACCGAACACCGATTCATTCTCATAGAGCGTGCCGCTGTGAGTCACTTTCTCGTGATGCACGTTATTCAGAAACACCGCCTGATTCCTGCGCTTCATCAGCTGCGACGAGGGGCGTCGGTGCTGGCCACTCAGCCAGAGAGATTCTTCTTTGATCACCGGATCGAGCTGAAACTGCGAGGGATAGGGCAGCTTCTCCACAAACCCGACCTGCAGCTCGTATTCATAGGTCTCTGTTTCTACCGCCAGATTCATCCGCCGCAGCTGATCGCTGCGGGTTTTGCCTGCCCAGAACACCTTCAGGATGCCGCCCTCGTTTGCCAGCGCCTGGGAAAACTGCCCCTGCGCGGCGCTGTGCATCAGATGTATCGCCTTGTAGATATTCGATTTCCCGGTGCCGTTCGGCCCAAAGACAATGTTGAGCTGCTCCAGCTCCAGCGACATATCGCGGATGGAGCGGTAGTTTTGGATGTGCAGGGTGTTAATCACAGGCAGGCCCCTTTTGCAGAATAAGCCTGTATATAATCACAGTCTTTGAGATGAAATGCAAAAAAGAGACGACAGTGAGGATGTCGTCTAAACGGGCTACTGCTGCGGGCCTCTACGGGTCAATGGGGCCTTCGCGTCTTTATTTACTTAACGGCCAGACGCAGACCCAAATCATCAGGATAGGGATCAAAGTAGTTTTGCGTCATCAGATACCGGTCAGGATATTCGGCAAGGTAGTGCTTCAGCAGCGTGATCGGCGCGAGGATAGGTAACTGCCCGTTGCGATAGTGCAGGATCACATCGCGCAGTTCGCCGCGCTGGCGGCTGTTCAGCTGGTTACGGAAATAGCCCTGAATATGCATCAGTACGTTAGTGTGATTCTTCCGCGAGGCGGGTTTTTTCAGGATAGTCATCAGCTTCTCCCGGTACGCCACGAAGAAGGCGTCCAGGTCTTCCCACTCGTGCAGTGAGGCGACGAACGGGCCGATTTCACGGTAACCCGCCTGATGGTGCGCCAGCAGCTGGAGCTTGTAGCGGCTGTGGAAGTCCAGCAGCGCGCGGCGCGTCAGGCCATTTTTTCGCAGTGTGTTCAGCTCGTGCAGCGCAAAAACACGCTCGACGAAGTTCTCCCGCAGCACCGGATCGTGCAGGCGTCCATCTTCCTCCACGGGCAGCCACGGCCAGGTTTCAAGGAGGGCAGCGGTGAACAGCCCAACCCCCTCCTTGCGGCCCCGGTTGCCGTTTTCATCATACAGCCGCACGCGCTCCATGCCGCAGCTGGGGGATTTCGCACAGACGATAAAGCCGGAGAGATCGCCAATTTTCGGCAAAAAGTCTGCCGTAAAGTCCGCCATTTTCTGCGTAACGTCTTCATGAGGCGCATGGCTGAAGCGCATCTGCGTTTCACCGTTCGTCATGACGATCAGACGCAGCGCCGGGCGAGGCGTCGGCAGGCCGATGGCCATTTCCGGGCAGACGGGCCTGAAATTCACCCACTGGGCCAGCTCATCCATGACGAAGCCCATACGCTTATGTCCGCCGTCAAAGCGAACGGCGGATCCGGTCAAACATCCGCTAATACCGAGCACAGGTTTCGTTGTCATGGTGTGGTCCTCCCGTTCATATAACTAAAACTTACACAACATGACTAATTTGTCCAAGTATTGGCGTAACTATTTTTTTTATTCTTTTAAAATCAACACGTCTTAACTGCCCTTGTAGGTCGAGTAACCGTACTGGCTCAGCAGAAGCGGAATGTGCAGTTTCTCGTTGGTGCGGGTCACGGTAAACAGCACCGGGATCTCCGGGAAGAAGGAGTCCAGCTTTTTGGTGTGGAAGTAGTCGGCGGTTTTAAAGGTCACTTTATATACGCCGGGCTGCATGTCCTGGTCCTGAGGATAGAGCGATTTGATGCGTCCGTCATGGTCGGTTTTACCGCTGGCAAGCTGGGTCCATTTATCCTGCTCCTGCTTTTCCAGGGTAACGGTCACGTCCGACGGCGGCATACCGGTTTGCTGGTCTAGAACGTGTACGCTCAGCGTGCCAGCCGGGGCGGCGCTGAAGGCGGCAGGGGTAAAGGCCATCGCGGCCAGGATCAGCAGAGGGGTGGTTTTTTTCATGATGTTTTCCTGTGGAGTTAGTCGTCACAGGAAAACGTTAGCATTCGCAGCGCGGGAAAATATTCAACTTTTCGTGACAATTCCCACAGGAGAAAATCGTCAGAGGATAATCACCTCAAGGGAAACCTGCTGCTGCCACTGCTCCACCTGCTTTCTCCGCGCGGCGGTGAGCTTGCCGCTGGTGACCAGCAGCCATTTGCGCTCCGGGAAAATTTCCGGGGCCAGCGCGTCAGGAGGCGAGGGCAGAATGTCGATCCGGTGGCCCTGCCCGGTGCGCGTCAGGGCTTCGAGCCAGATCTCGCAGGCGTCGTTCAGGTGCCAGCCGCTGAGCAGAATATTATCCCCTGGCGCTTTTTTATCGCCTTCGAGGCAAAACGAGGTGTAGGCGATGATGATGCCGTCAAGGATCGCGCGCAGGGTCATGGCGGCGGCGACGTTAGCTGAGACCTGGCTGCGCAGCGGGCGCAGCACGTTCGTGACCAGCTCGGGTCTTGGGTACTCGCGTCCGGCGTCGTAGATCATCTGGCGCAGGGACTCGATTTTGCCGTCCTGCAGACGTTGCAGCATGTTCTGTTGCAGGGTTTGCCAGTTGTTGGTCCGCCCCGGCGTCGGGCGTTCCAGCAGCGGTTTGACCTGGCCAATCGGGACACCTTTTTTAACCCAGTCGAGGATTTTTAGCGCCTGCTGGACGTCCTCATCGCTGTACTGGCGGTGGCCGCCTTCCGTGCGCTGTGGCTTGAGTAAACCGTAGCGACGCTGCCACGCCCGCAGGGTGGTGGCGGTGATGCCGCTGAGTCTGGCGAATTCGCCGATGGAGTAAGCCATGTCCGTGTCCAGAGTGGAGGAATACTCTCAATATACTACGAATTTTCCCGAACGGGATGAAGCGCCGAAACGGTGCACTACACTTAACATCCAACCGTGCAAATGAAAGGAATTCTCATGAAGCTATGGCCTGTTGTGACCGGTGTTGCCATTGCCCTGACGCTGGTCGCCTGTACATCCCCTACGCCGCCGAAGGGCGTGCAGCCGATTTCCGGTTTTGATGCCAGCCGCTATCTCGGTAAATGGTACGAAGTCGCCCGCCTGGAAAACCGTTTTGAACGCGGGCTGGAGCAGGTGACCGCCACCTACGGCAAGCGCAGCGACGGCGGCATTAGCGTGCTTAACCGCGGTTACGACCCGGTGAAGAACAAGTGGAATGAGAGCGAAGGGAAGGCGTACTTTACCGGCGAACCGACCACGGCTGCGCTGAAGGTGTCGTTCTTCGGACCGTTCTACGGCGGCTATAACGTGATCAAGCTGGACGACAAGTACCAGTACGCGCTGGTGAGCGGTCCGAACCGCGATTACCTGTGGATTTTGTCGCGCACGCCCACGATCCCGGATGCGGTGAAACAAGATTATCTGAACACTGCCCGCAGCCTGGGCTTCCGGGTTGATCAGCTGGTGTGGGTGAAGCAGTAAAGATCGTGCTTTCTTCGTAGGGTATTACTGGCTCGCCTGGATAGACTTCCGTTAAAAGCCCTACGGAGGGAAGAGGACATGAACTGGCAGCCTTTTCGCGGCAATGCACCGGAAAACATGACCATTTTCAGTGCGTCATTTCCCGACGTCAGCGATCGGTGGCCGATGAAAGACGATGCTGTCCGTGAGATTGCCACCCTTGACCGGGCGCTGAAAGCTGAGCCTGCGCTCCGTCCCCCTCGGATTGAATACGAAGAGGGGGGAGAGGCGGTGCTTGTCCCGCAGAACCGCTATTCCGAACAGGCCTTTCGCAACCGCCCGGCGCTGAGCGCGTGGCGCACCCGGCTGGTGCCCTCCGCGCTGGCGCTGTTTGTGGTGCAAAACCCGCTGGAAGACCGCCTGCCAGACGGAACCAAAATGGACAGCGACAGCCGCCAGTGGTTTATCCACGCTAACGATGCGGTAGGCGTGCGTTCCCGCGCCCGGGTGCTGGCCGCGCTGGTGGATAAATACATTCATAACGAGAGTGAGAACAACTGGGTCAGCCTGGCGAGCGGGGCTGCAATCCCGGTGCTGGAGGCGCTGCGCGAAGCAAAGCTCGACGGCCAGCAGGTGTATCTCACGCTGGTGGACAAAGACCCCGTGGCGCTCAGCTGGGCCGAAACCATGGCGGCCCAGGAGGGCATTGTGGTGGGCGAACAGCTGACCCTGCTTCGGCGCAACCTGCTTCATACGCTGGTGCGTAATGAGGACTTACTGCTGGAGCTGGGTGAGCATCAGGCTGAACTGGTCGATGCGCTGGGGATTTTCGAATACTTCAACGATACCGATGCGGTAATTTTCCTCCAGCGCGCGCTGCGGCTGGTCAAGCCCTGCGGGGCGGTGATTGTATCGAACATGCTGACCAGCAGCCCGCAGATTGACTTTGTGCTGCGCGGTATCGGCTGGGAGGATATTCACCCGCGGTCGTTACAGCAGCTGCAGGATATCCACATTGCGGCGGGCGTCCCGGTTGAAAACGTCACCGTGGTGGTGCCGAAGGATGGGGTGTATGCGGTGATGGAGGTTAGGGTTTAGCGCGATCGGTACATCCGCTGAGTTGGCCAGAAACCGCACGGACAGTCCCCTCTCCCTCGAGGGAGAGGGTTAGGGTGAGGGTGAGGGGGAACAGGCCGCAGAGAGTGACTTGAATGCGTTTGGTTTTCCAGACATGATCTCCTCATGAAAATAGAAACCGTACACCCCTCACACTTCGAACGACTGGTCGCCATCTGGGAATCCTCCGTTCGCGCCACTCACCATTTTTTGCAGGAAAGCGATATTGCGGCGCTGCGCCCGCTACTGCTCAACGCGTATCTGCCAAATCTCACCGTCGTGATGGCTCGCGATGACGCAGGCGTAATTCATGGCTTTTTAGGCGTGGATGAAAATCGTATTGAAATGCTGTTTGTTGACGATGCGAGCCGGGGAAAAGGCATCGGGAAATTACTGCTGAAATATGCCATCGCAGAGTTTGGCGTGAATGAAGTGGATGTGAATGAGCAAAACCCGCAGGGCGTTGAATTTTATCGCCATATGGGGTTTAAGCAGGTCGGACGCTCGGAAGTGGACGGGCAGGGGAATCCGTTTCCGCTGTTGCATATGCGGTTGGGTGAATAGTCTTTTACTCCCTCTTCCTGCGAAGAGGGAGCCTGTGAGCTAGTTACTGGTAATTTGCCCGATGATGACGCCACGTACTTTTTCGCCGTCAAAGTAATAAGAGACGGTATTACTCCTGATGAATCCATTCTTTACTGGTGTCTCCTGATAAAAAAGCATCGCGTTGTTTTTGGCGATCTCTTTCTTGCCGAGCAATTCGACTAAGTTCCCATGCGTCGCATTTAACAATGGAACATTAGCGACTGAGACGCTGACATGCTCCGTTGTTTTTGCACACTCTTTATGGATGCCATCCTGGGCTATAGCTAGCGCAGTTAGCAATCCTGCTCCCATTTCGTTATCCGAAATGAACCAGTAATTCGTTCCATCATCGTCATGAAGGCAGACCCAGCGTGCGGAACTGCCTTTCTGAACGGTTGTGCTGGAGATATCCACCAGAGGTGTAACCTCCATCTGAACGGTTTTCTTGCCGATGGTAATGGTGGGGGAGAGGGGCAATGTTGTTGAAATTTCTGCCAGCGAGTCGTCTTCATTGTAATACTGGGTTGCAAAGCCGGTCATTTCAGTTGCGAAGACATGCGTACTGACTGCAACGAGTAATGGCAATAAATAAAATAAACGCTTCATTTGACAATCAGTACCGTATCGTTGCTTTTCCAGATACTCCTTCTGGCACTTAAAGGAGCAATGATGCAGCCCTCTGAAGAATCATCAGGGTGCAAACTGCTTTTACCATGAATTTTAAATGAGTCCCTACCACACATTTCATTTGTTGAGTAGGGCGTGAGGCTGAGAGTATATTTTCCAGTATGCGCTGAATTATGGGGGGACCCAATAGTGTAGGTACCTCTGGGCAGAGGTCCGCTGTTTTTCACACATTCTTGCGAAGGATCGTTTTTGTAACCACTTGCTCCTGCATAATCCGCATCAAATTGGTAGACACCATCCAGATAAAACTTATGCTCTTTTACATCATATTCCCAGGACATATTTCCTCCTTAAGCGCGTTCTTTCCAGGTATCAGAGTGAATGATGTTTCCATCAATGTAGTGCCATGTTATTTTTTCATATGTCAGATCTACATATTCATGGTGTGTATTGTGTTCGTTTTGCGGATGTTTAATGTCAAACATGATCGGTTCAATTTGAACAACTCTTGCGTTTTCTAAAGTTGTCTTAAAGTAAGCCTCTTCTAGCCCGTTATAGTTGATCCTGTAAAATATAAACTCTGCTTTTTTTAGCGTTTGTCCAGTGGTCAAGGCTTTGTATAGATAAGAGGATGATGAATCAATCTCTTTCATGAATGCATAGGTACTACAAATGCGTTTTGCTGTGGTTTTCCCAGTGAGTTTATCTATTGGTTGTTCTATAGAGTGCATAAATTCAATAACCTCTATTGAACCCTCGCGATCTTGTATATCGACAGAGCCTTTAATTTTACGGCCTGAATCATCCTCGAGCCATAAGTAAACAGGTATAGCCATCTCAGTCTCCTTTTATAGACTGAGGGAAACTACTCTTCATTGATATGTTAAATTGTGATCTACATTTCAAAATAGAAATGCTGGAAAATTTTATCTGCTTAAAAATAAAATTACCTTTGCGAAATATGTGTGGCGTGAATTGATGTGAAAAAAAACATAGGATTTATTTATGATCGCTATTCTATAGTAAGAGCAATAATAGCTTATAGAAAGTATCTAGTATTAAAATGGGGAATGTCGTTAAGTAACGAACTTGTACCGGAATTATCGCTTAGCCTGCTTATCCCATTTTAATAAGCCGATAATATCTTTCTCACCTTCGGCTTCTTTCAGCAGGCGCTGCTTTTTTTCAAACTCAACGTATTCTGAGCAGGCCTTTTCATCCGCCGCTTTCTTGCTGATTTTGCCTGCGCCTTCTAAAACGTCCCGGTCGTTAAATTGCAGGAACTGATCGAGTTTAGTTTGCCAGTCTCGTAAAAATACCTGCTTACGGCGTTTGGCCTGATCTTCAGCAAAGTCGAGCCACATATTAACGACGCGATTAAGCTCGCTGACCTCATCATGAGACAGATAATTTTTTGCAGTGGTGACATCGCTTTTACGGACTTCTTCGCCTTTATAGCTGGTCAGCCCCATATGCGGTTGCGTGGCGTCCGCACGTTGGTGAATCAACTCAGCAGCGGTAAGACCCGTGCAGGCAAAATGCAGTTTGTTCTGGATGGTCTGGAAAAATTGCGTGGTTTCTTTGAGTGATGGCTGATAATCAGCGGCTAATGCAAAAATCTCCTTCACGCGGAGATAAACCCGGCGTTCGCTGGCCCGTATATCGCGAATGCGTTCCAGCATTTCATCGAAATAGTCAGGTACGACGGATGAGCCAACAGGGGGATTTTTCAGGCGCTCGTCGTCCATAACGAAGCCTTTTACCAGATATTCCTGCAGCGTTTGGGTGGCCCACTGGCGGAACTGTGTACCTCGCGTGGAGCGGACGCGATAGCCGACAGCAAGTATTGCTTCAAGATTGTAGTGCTCTATCTCTCTGGAAACCTGACGTTTTCCTTCCTGACGAACTATCCGGAA
This sequence comes from Enterobacter sp. WCHEn090032, assembly GCF_003986875.1. Taxonomy (NCBI): domain Bacteria; kingdom Pseudomonadati; phylum Pseudomonadota; class Gammaproteobacteria; order Enterobacterales; family Enterobacteriaceae; genus Enterobacter; species Enterobacter sp. WCHEn090032. Next base: position 137,379 of record NZ_RXRN01000011.1, on the reverse strand, counting down.
TTTCCGGATAGTTGAATATTGATCAATTTCACCATCAGAAAATATATTCATCAGATGCTCGTTGATAGTTCGAACATCTTTACCGTACAGATCGGCCATTGCTGCCTGGGATAACCAGATCGTGTCTGATTCGAAGCGACATTCGACACGGACTCTTCCGTCACCGCTGGCAAATATAATAAATTCGCCTGTTGGATTTTGGATTACGTCTTTATCTGCCATGTCGCCTCCTCATCCTTAATGATTAACGCACCAGGCACGTAGTATGCCAGAAATAGCCGCTAAGCCAGATGGTTTGTATTTGCTTTTGCGAGGCGCTTTCCAGGAATCTGAGTCTGAATCGCGGCAAGGCCTTTCTCTATCTGCACAAGTTTGTCCTTTGTCCGTTTGTACTCATCCTGCAATCTCTGCTCCTGCTCGTTATACGCCACCAGAACAATGCACCCTTTCATCACCTTTACGGTCACATAATGCCCGGTTTCGAACCCCGCTGCGCGCAGCCATTTTCCGGATAAAATGATATTGGGTGTGGATTTGTCGAAAACATTCGGGCGGTATCCCACAATTAACGAACGCTCGGTTCCGGATTGGTCGGTGTCTGGGGTAGAATGCGAATCAGCCATAATCAACTCCTTGATAGTTGGTGAGGTTAGACGCTCCGGCTGTGTTCCCGCACATCGGGGCGTTGCAAATACAGGAGGTTTAGGTGGCCTCCTATGTATGTCAGAGTAGATGGATAGGTGGCCTCATGTCAATCATATCGCGCGAAAAAAAACCAAAAGGTGGCGGGCAGTCTCCGCAGTTTAAGATGCGAATTGATCCGGCATTGAAGGAACAGTTGGATGCGGTGGCGGCTGAGGAAGGAGTTAGTCTCGCCAGTTGGTTGAAGGAACTGGCGAGGGAGGCTTTACGACGAAAAGGTCTAGAGCCAAAAGGATGATTAATGCAAATAAATTGCTTAATAGCAAAAAAGGAATTTATTATGACACGCACAGCTAATCAATTAAAATTATTAAACTCTCTAAGAAAATACGATAAAAACAAGACTTTATTTACTGCAAAGGATTTAGCAAATGAAACTGGGTATACAGAAAACAGTATTAGAAAGTATATAAATGAAAAGCTAAATGGTCAGTACGTATATAGTGTGGATGGGAAATTTTGGAAGTGTGATGGTATTCAGAAACTCTCTAATGATGATTTCATACTAATAATGTCTCAATCATTAAGAGCTAAAGCATTAACCCCAGATATAAAAATTTATAGATCTCTTCTAAAAAGAAGTTTGGATGCTTTTATTTTGTCTTTGGAAGTATACAATAGACCAACTTTAGATAATAGAGTTGAGGCTTTTTGTATTTTAGCAGTGAATGCATGGGAGCTTTTGTTAAAAGCTGAGTTGATTAAGTCGATTGGAGTTGATTCAGTTTTTAAAAAGAATGGATATACGATATGTATTTCTGATGCTATAAACAAACGTTTACAACAAAGTGATCCCGTTAAAAAAAATCTAGAGACTTTGATTGAACTTCGGGATGGAGCAATACATCTTCTTCTGCCTGAATTGCAGCCAGAACTTTCACGCCTTTTTCAGGCAAATGTCTTGAATTACCAACAACGATATTTGAATGAAACTGGTACTTCTCCTCTGGCAGGTCAAAGTGTTGGTATGTTAAGTCTTATCGTTGATGGGCCTAAAAGCGATATTGCCACGCTGAAAGAAAATTATGGTGACATGACCGCTAATATTGCAAAAGAATTTTTGACTCGCTTTCATAATATAGACAAAGAACAAAATTCCAATGCATTCAGTATAGCAATAGATTACAGACTGATCTTAACAAGATCAGAAAAAGATAGTGACCTGTCTTTAGATATGGGTAATACAGGCAATAAGGCTGTTATTATTAGAGAAACTCGAGATCCTGATATAACACATCCGTATTATGAAAGTACAGCAATTGAACTCATTAATAAATTGCAAACATGTACGACAATAACAAGATTCTCGTTCAGGGCAATTGTTCAAAAGCATAACATCCAAAAAACAAAACGTTCTGATATGCACTTTATGATCGATGAGCGCCACAGATATTCAGAAAAATTCATACAGTGGGTAATAAAGAATCTTAAACAACCAAATTGGCTTGATGACGCAGTTTTATTCTATAAAACAAAGCGAAAGAAAAAATAAACGAACTGGCGGAAGATCACAGGAGTCGAACCTGCCCGGGAACGCTGGCGTCCCCAACTGGATTTGAAGTCCAGCCACCTCACCGGAGATGACGATCTTCCGCGCCTGCATTGCTACATGGAGGCGGGGCGCATTATAGCTACTTTCAGGCATTTACCACATACCCCGACACACTTTTTTCACCTCTCTTTTGACCTGAATACCCCCATTTCAGTTAATTCTTAAGAAAATCCTCATGTTAGCCCTGCGTGCCCCCCAACATTTACCCCGATCACAAAAAACAAGAAACGTAATTTGCTAACCAGAAAACGCAATACTCCCCCCTGAACCAATGGTTTAAAACCTCTGTAACCGGTCTCAGTGCCCGTGTCGCCACACGGCTGGCGCCTGACGGCCAGCAAAGGATTACAGAACCAGGAGGACGAAAGTATGAAAATCAGTGATGGAAACTGGCTTATTCAACCGGGGCTGAACGTGACGTATCCGGTGCAGGTGTTCGACGTGGAGCGGCAGGGCAATGACCTGGTGGTTTACGTGGCGCCGCGCGACGTGCGGGAACGCGCCTGGCAGCTTGATACGTTGATGTTCACCGTCCGGCTCTTCGCACCGCAGGAAGGGATTGTCGGGGTGCGCATCGAGCACTTCCAGGGGAGGCAGGATAAAGGCCCGCACTACCCGCTCAACGTGCTGAACGAAGTGAAGGTTGAGATTGAAAACAACGCCGAGTTTGCCGAGCTGAAAAGCGGCAACATCAGCGTGCGCGTCACCAAAGGGGAGTTCTGGGCGCTGGATTTCCTGCGCGACGGTCAGCGTATTACCGGCAGTCAGCTGAAAAACAACGGTTACGTGCAGGATACCCATACCGACCGCAATTACGTGTTTGAACGGCTGGATCTGGGCGTGGGGGAAACGGTCTACGGTCTCGGCGAGCGCTTTACCGCCCTGGTGCGCAACGGTCAGCGGGTCGATACCTGGAACTGCGACGGCGGCACCAGCACCGAGCAGTCCTACAAAAATATCCCGTTCTACCTGACCAATCGCGGCTACGGCGTGCTGGTCAACCATCCGGAAAACGTCTCTTTCGAAATTGGCTCGGAGAAAGTCTCCAAAGTGCAGTTCAGCGTTGAAGGGGAATACCTGGAGTATTTCGTGATCGACGGGCCGACACCAAAAGAGGTATTAAACCGCTATACCCGCTTCTCCGGGCGTCCGGCGCTGCCGCCGGCGTGGTCGTTCGGCCTGTGGCTCACCACCTCGTTTACCACCAACTACGACGAAGCCACGGTAAATAGCTTTATCGACGGGATGGCCGAGCGCGACCTGCCGCTGCACGTCTTCCACTTCGACTGCTTCTGGATGAAGGCCTTCCAGTGGTGCGACTTCGAGTGGGACCCGGTGACCTTCCCGGACCCGCAAGGGATGATTCGGCGCCTGAAGGAGAAAGGGCTGAAGGTCTGCGTGTGGATCAACCCCTATATCGGCCAGAAGTCACCGGTCTTTCAGGAGCTGAAAGAGAAAGGCTACCTGCTCAAGCGCCCGGACGGCAGCGTGTGGCAATGGGACAAATGGCAGCCCGGACTGGCGATTTATGACTTTACCAACCCGGACGCGTGTCGGTGGTATGCCGACAAGCTGAAAGGCCTGGTGGATATCGGCGTCGATTGCTTCAAGACCGACTTTGGCGAGCGTATTCCGACGGACGTGCAGTGGTTTGACGGATCCGTTCCGCAGAGAATGCACAACCACTACGCCTTCATCTATAACGAGCTGGTGTGGAACGTGCTGAAAGAGACGGTGGGCGAGGAAGAGGCGGTGCTGTTTGCCCGCTCCGCGTCCGTCGGCGCGCAGCAGTTTCCGGTGCACTGGGGCGGCGACTGCTATGCCAACTACGAATCGATGGCGGAAAGCCTGCGCGGCGGTCTGTCGATCGGTCTCTCCGGTTTCGGATTCTGGAGCCACGATATCGGCGGGTTCGAAAACACCGCCCCGGCGCACGTCTACAAGCGCTGGTGTGCGTTTGGCCTCTTCTCCAGCCACAGCCGCCTGCACGGTAGCAAATCCTATCGCGTGCCGTGGGCGTACGATGACGAGTCTTGCGACGTGGTACGCCACTTCACCGAGGTGAAATGCCAGCTGATGCCGTATCTGTATCGTCAGGCGGCGCTGGCCCGCGAGTTCGGCACGCCGATGCTGCGGGCGATGATGCTGGAGTTCCCGGACGATCCGGCGTGTGATTACCTCGACCGTCAGTACATGTTGGGGGATGCGATGATGGTCGCGCCCGTCTTCTCTGAGGCGGGTGACGTGCAGTTCTACCTGCCGCAAGGACGGTGGACGCACCTGTGGCATAACGATGAAATCGAGGGCAGCCGCTGGCATAAACAGCAGCATGGTTTCATGAGCCTGCCGGTTTACGTGCGCGACAATACCCTGCTGGCGCTGGGCAACAATAAGCAGAAGCCGGACTATGCATGGAATGAGGGGACAGCGTTCCAGCTGTTTAACCTGGGCGATGGCATCACGGCAGTGAGCGAGGTACCTGCGGTGGACGGTTCTGTGGCGTTTACGCTGAAGGCATCACGTCAGGGCGACACCGTGACCTTTACCGGCACGGGTGACGCGCGAAACTGGTCGGTCTGCTTGCGCAACGTGCCGGAGGTGAGCGGCGTGAAAGGCGGTTCACACGTCGGTAGCGAGTGGGGAGTGGTGGTGAAAGCCCAGGGGGATGAAGTGGTGGTTTACTTCTGAGCCGTAAAAATGCCCGGTGGCGCTTCGCTTACCGGGCCTACGGGATCGAGTAGGCAGGGTAAGGCATAGCCGCCACCCGGCTTGTTTATTGCACCGGTGTTGAAACTACACCACCCGTCATGGTCTGCTGCACCTGCTGTTTATCCATATTCACCGCATTCAGCTTGCCGTTGACCGTCGGCTTTAAGGGCGCACTGGCCTGCACGCTGCCGCTGGCGGTGAGCTGAACATTGCCGTCGCCCGCAATCGGCAGCGCCGGCCAGCCCCACTGCTGCAGGATGTTGAGCGGCACGCCGCGCCCGTTCAGGCTCACGGTTGTCTGTCGCTGAGGAAGTTGTGAAACCGTCGCGGTCGCCTCAAGTATCCCTTTCTCGGTAAACGCGCTCAGGTCGCTAATATTCACCGTGGCGGCGTTGGCGTTTAGCGCCAGCGACGGACGACGCACGTCCACACGGTTAAAGGTGGCCGCAGCGCCGTTGAGGGTTGCGCTGCCGCCCCAGACGCCCCACTGGCGATCTTTTACCAGCTGCAGGTTTGCGCCATAGCCATCCAGAGAGGTGATCTGCCACGGGAAGGCAGGATCGATGTCGATTACCAGGTTGCGGCTCAGGCCGAATTTTTGCAGCGTGACGCTGTTCAGCCATTCCGGCAGTGGCGCCATCCACAGCGTTTTCCAGTTCTGCGGCAGAGTGTACTCCAGCCCGGCGATGGCGACGTCGTCCAGCACCAGCGCTTTGCCGTCGCGCAGCCAGTTACCGGAGGTACGTACCATGCCCCCTTCCCAGCGGGAGGTGAACTGGCGTAGCGCCACGCCCTGCGGGGAGAATTCCGCATTCAGGATCGGGTCGAAGAGATGCAGAGAACCGTAAATGAACTCGCTGGCGTTCATGGACAGGCGGCCTTCCTGGCTTTGCCAGTCACCTTTGCTCAGCGTCAGGTTGCGCAGGCTTAAATCCAGGTCCGTTACCGCCCAGTCCGGGCCCTGCAGCCGGGCGTCAGTAACGTCCAGACGACCAATCTGCAGAGAAGGGATGGTGGTCAGCGGGGCGAAGAACGCCATCAGCGTTTTATCGCTCTGCAGGCGGATCTCGTTCAGACGCAGGGTGTCGATAATCCAGCTGCCGTCGGCGTTGCGCAGGGCGGAGCCGGTGAGTGAGCCGCGTGCCATATCGGCACCAATGGTGCTCAGCACCACCTCTTTGCCGTTAAGCTGGCCCTCGATCAACACGTTGGTGGCCGGCACGCCGTTCAGGGTCAGCGAGCCGGCGCTCATCTGGATCTGCGCGCTTTTACCCAGCACGTTGCCCGCTTCCGGCTGCCACGGGCTGACGCCCCCCGTCACCTTCTGCGCGCTCAGGTCCCATTCGGTATTGGGGCTGTTAAACGCCATATTGTTCAGTTGCAGGCGGTCCGCCTGGAAGGGCAGCGGCGCGGTTTGCGGGGAGAGATTCAGCGTACCGTCGAACAGGGTGATGGTGTCCATATGCAGCGGATCGGTGAGCTGCCGGCTGCTCAGGCCAATATCGACTTTTTTGGCAACCAGGGTGGCGGGTTTACCGTCCCGACCGAAGGTGACGTTTTCCAGAATGATGTGGGAAGGCGACGAAAAGCGGTGGTTCATTTTGTCGAAACTGAGTTCGTAGTCGGTATTCACCGTCACCCAGCTGCTGACCTGAGTCGCGCCCCAGCGGGTCTGGAGCAGAATATAGAGCGCCAGCAGCACAATGAGCAGGGCTACCAGAAGATAGACGAGCAGCTTTCCAATAAATTTCATGGTCTTCCATCCCGCAAAACGCACATAGAGGAGTTATGCACGATTTATGCGCAATCCTCAAGGCGGGAATGGTGTAAAGAGATGTCACGGCAGGCATTGACAGCCTGCCGCGAGGACGATCAGTTTTTCTCTGGCGGGAAAACGAGGTTCAGCACGATAGCGGTGATACCGCCCGCAGCAATGCCGGAAGAGAGCAGGTTTTTCACCCAGTCCGGGGCAAACTGCAGGATCAGCGGCTGCTGAGAAACGCCCAGACCGACGGCCAGCGACAGGGCGATAATCATGATCGCGCGACGGTTCAGTGGCTCACGGGAGACGATGCGCACGCCGGAAGCCGCGATGGTGCCGAACATCACCAGCGTCGCGCCGCCCAGCACCGGCTCAGGGATGTGCTGCACAAAGCCACTGACTGCCGGGAACAGGCCGAGAACGATCAGCATCAGCGCCACCACGAAGCCGACGTAGCGGCTGGCCACGCCGGTGAGCTGGATCACGCCATTGTTCTGGCCGAAGCAGGAGTTCGGGAAGGTGTTGAACACCGCGGAGACAAACGAGTTCAGGCCGTTCGCCAGCACGCCGCCCTTCAGACGCTTCATATACAGCGGGCCGGAAACCGGCTGTTCGGAGACGTCGGAGGTGGCGGTGATATCGCCGATGGTCTCCAGAGAGGTGATCATAAAGACCAGCATCAGCGGCAGGAGCAGACCCCAGTCGATGCCCAGGCCGTAGTAGAGCGGTGTCGGGACGGTGATCAGCGCGCTGTTGGCTGGCGCGGTATTCTCCGGCAGCATGCCCAGCGCCCACGCCAGCAGATAGCCCGCCGCCATGGCGATCACCAGCGAGGCGACGCGCAGGTAAGGGTTACGCTGACGGTTAAGCAGAATAATGATAGCCAGTACGACGCCCGCCAGCAGCAGGTTTTTCGGTGCGCCAAAGGTGTGGTCGCTCATTGCGGCATAACCGCCGCCGATGGAGGTGAGGCCCACCTGAATCAGTGACAGGCCGATAATCATTACCACCACGCCGGAAACCAGCGGCGTGATGACGCGACGCGCCAGATGCAGCACGCGGGAGATCACCATCTCCGTGCAGCTTGCCAGCATCAGGGTGCCAAACAGCGCCGCCATCATGGTCGGGACATCCGCACCGCCGGTTTTCAGGGCTGTACCGCCCATGATCAGCGGTGCCACAAAGTTAAAGCTGGTGCCCTGAATCGACAGTAATCCCGACCCCACCGGACCCCACGCTTTAATCTGAATAATCGAGGCCACGCCGGAGGCGAAGAGAGACATGCTGATGATGTGCTGCGTATCCTGCGCCGGTAAGCCGAGCGCCTGACAAATCAGCAGCGCCGGGGTGATCACCGCAACAAACATCGCCAGAAGATGCTGGCAGGCAGCGAAAAGCGTCTGCGGCAGCGGCGGGCGGTCTTCAAGGCGGTAAATCAGTTCGCTATTTTGCTTCTGCGCAATCGGTTGCGCATCAGGCGACTCTATGGTGTTAACGGACATCGGCGGCAATCCCACGGTGGAAAAGCGGGCATTTTATCTGACCACCTGGTAAAAGCAAACGATTGCCAGCAAAAAAAGACAAGAAAATCTGCCGCTGTGAGCAGGTTTTCTACATCCGATAAGGAAAAAAAATTACACTTTTTGCGCCGGGGGCTCATGAAGAGCGCAAAACGGCCCAGGATAACGCCGCGTGTGTATGGAACACGCGCAAAACAGGAGCCTTCTATGATTCATCTCGATACGTTGTCGACCCTTGTTGCCGCAACGCTGGTCTTGCTGCTTGGTCGTAAGCTGGTACATAGCGTTTCCCTTCTGAAGAAATACACCATCCCTGAACCTGTCGCCGGTGGCCTGCTGGTGGCGCTGGCCCTGCTGGTGCTGAAAAAAAGCATGGGCTGGGAAATCGATTTTGATATGTCCCTGAAAGATCCGCTGATGCTGGCCTTTTTTGCCACCATCGGCCTCAATGCCAACCTGGCGAGCCTGCGGGCGGGCGGCAAAGTGCTCGGCGTATTTTTGATTGTGGTGGTCGGGCTGCTGCTGATGCAAAACGCCATCGGTATCGGGATGGCGACGCTGCTGGGGCTGGATCCGCTGATGGGGCTGCTGGCAGGGTCAATTACGCTGTCTGGCGGCCACGGCACCGGGGCGGCGTGGAGTAAATTGTTTATCGAGCGCTATGGCTTTGAAAATGCGACGGAAGTGGCGATGGCCTGTGCCACCTTTGGCCTGGTGCTGGGGGGCCTGATTGGCGGCCCGGTGGCGCGTTATCTGGTGAAGCACTCCACCACGCCGGACGGCAGACCGGACGATGAGCTGGTCCCGACCGCCTTTGAAAAGCCGGACGTCGGGCGCAGCATTACCTCACTGGTGTTGATTGAAACCATCGCGATGATTGCCATCTGCCTGACCGTGGGCAAAGTGGTTGCGCAAGGGCTGGCGGGCTCCGCGTTTGAGCTGCCGACGTTTGTCTGCGTGCTGTTTATCGGAGTGATCCTCAGCAACGGTCTGGCGCTGATGGGCTTCTACCGCGTGTTTGAACGGGCGGTCTCGGTGCTCGGCAACGTCTGTCTGTCGCTGTTCCTGGCGATGGCGCTGATGAGCCTCAAGCTGTGGGAGCTGGCCTCGCTGGCGCTGCCGATGGTGGCGATTCTGGCGGTGCAGGCCCTGTTTATGGCGCTCTATGCCATGTTCGTCACCTGGCGCATGATGGGTAAAAACTACGATGCGGCGGTGCTGGCGGCGGGGCATTGCGGGTTTGGGCTCGGGGCAACTCCAACGGCAATCGCCAATATGCAGGCGATCACCGAGCGATTCGGGCCATCGCACATGGCGTTTCTGGTGGTCCCGATGGTCGGGGCATTCTTTATTGATATCGTCAACGCGCTGGTGATTAAGCTGTACCTGATGTTGCCGATGTTCGCCTGAAGTCAGGCGTTGGAGTAGCGTTCGGTTTCCGGCATCCAGCGTTCAATTAACGCTGCCGCCTGTTCGGGGTAGCGTTCATGAATATGGCGGGCGAGGCGCTGAACTTCCGGGATCATGGCCTGATCGCGCAGCAGGTCCGCAACTTTGAACTCCGCGTTCCCCGTCTGGCGGGTACCCAGCAGTTCACCCGGGCCGCGGATCTCCAGGTCTTTTTGCGCAATCACAAAACCATCGTTGCTGTCGCGCAACACCTGCAACCGCATCTGGGCGGTTTTCGAGAGCGGGGCTTTGTAGAGCAGGACGCAGTGGGACGCCACCGCGCCGCGGCCAACGCGCCCGCGGAGCTGGTGAAGCTGGGCAAGGCCCAGACGCTCCGGGTTCTCGATGATCATCAGGCTGGAGTTTGGCACGTCCACGCCCACTTCAATGACCGTCGTTGCAACCAGTAAATGCAGTTCCCCTTGCTTAAATGACTGCATTACCGCCTGTTTTTCAGCAGGCTTCATTCGCCCGTGAACCAGACCCACGTTGAGTTCAGGCAGCGCCAGCTTTAACTCTTCCCACGTGGCTTCTGCAGCCTGCGCTTCCAGCAGTTCAGACTCTTCAATCAGCGTACACACCCAGTATGCCTGACGTCCTTCATGCGTACAGGCATTGCGCACGCGGTCGATGATATCGCTGCGACGCGTATCAGGAATGGCGACCGTCGTCACCGGCGTACGACCCGGCGGCAGTTCGTCGATGGTGGAGGTATCCAGATCGGCGTAAGCCGTCATCGCCAGGGTGCGCGGAATCGGCGTGGCGGTCATGATCAGCTGATGCGGGTGGAAACCCTGCTGCAGCCCTTTTTCCCACAGGGCCAGACGCTGATGCACGCCAAAGCGGTGCTGTTCATCGATAATCACCAGCGCAAGGCCGTTAAACTGCACCTGCTCCTGGAAGATCGCGTGGGTGCCAACAATCATGTGTACCTGACCGCTGGCAATCGCCTCCTGTTGCGCAAGGCGCGCTTTGCCTTTTTGCTTCCCGGCAAGCCAGCCCACTTCAATGCCCAGCGGCGCAAACCAGGCGCGGAAATTGTTCGCATGCTGTTCGGCCAGCAGTTCGGTCGGTGCCATGAGCGCCACCTGTTTGCCATGTGCAATCGCGCGCAGGGCGGCCAGAGCGGCTACCAGCGTTTTACCGGATCCCACATCACCCTGCACCAGGCGCATCATCGGTACGTCGAGCGCCATATCGCGTTCAATTTCGGCGGTAACGCGCGCCTGTGCGCCGGTGGGTTTAAACGGCAGCGAGGCCAGCAGCTTATCCTTGAGCTCATCACGCGGGCTTAACGGCTGGGCATGGAAACGCTGCGCGCCGGCGCGAAGCGCCAGCATGCTCAGGTTATGGGCCAGTAATTCCTCAAGGATAAGACGCTGTTGGGCAGGGTGTTTGCCGCTTTCTAAATCGCTGAGCTGCAGCGTTGGCGGCGGACGGTGCAGGGTACGCAGCGCCTCGGGCAGACTCATCATCCCCTGCGCCAGTTCGGGTGGCAGCAGCTCGGTAATGGCGCAGGTATCCAGCAGCTCCAGCGCCTGATCGGTCAGCTTACGCAGCGTCGCCTGCTTGATGCCTTCGGTCGTCGGGTAAACCGGGGTGAGCGTCTCCTGCATCTCCGGCGTGCTGAGATCGCCCTGAACGCGGTACTCCGGGTGGATCATCTCTGCGCCGTATTTCCCGCGTTTGGCTTCGCCATAGGCCAGCACCCTGCGGCCCGTTGCCAGGCTGTTCTTCATTGCCGCGCTGAAGTTGAAAAATCGCATGGTGAGAATGCCGGTGCCGTCGCTTATCTGGCAGGTCATCATCCGGCGTCCGCCGAAGGTGATGTTGCAGTTCAGGACTTCGCCTTCAACGGTGGCATAAATGGCGGGCAGCAGATCGCCAATTTTGTACAGCTGGGTGCGGTCTTCATAACGCAGGGGAAGGTGGAGCAGGAGATCCTGCACCGTGTGCAGGCCGATTTTAGCCAGCTTATTGCTTTGCGCCGCACCCACGCCCGTCAGGCTGTTGAGCGGGATGGCATCCAGCAGGCGGCCTTTCATCGGTTACCCTGCGTACTGCATGGTGGCCCACCACCCGGCATCGGCTTCGATCTCGCCCTGCGCGTTGACGTGGGGGTAAGGCAATTTTTTCTGCTTCGCAACGCGAGCCAGCACCGGATAACCACCTTCAAACAGCAGGCGCTGCTGTTCATCTTCCGGCAGCATGCTGTTGCTGCGCTCGTACATCCCGGCGTTCTGACGCTGGCGCTGCGCCTCATACAGAATGAGCGCGGAGGCCACGGAGACGTTCAGGGACTGCACCATGCCGATCATCGGAATGATGATGTCCCGATCTGCCAGATCCAGCGCTTCCTGGGTGATCCCGGTTTTCTCCTGGCCCATCAGAATACAGGTCGGGCGGGTGTAGTCGATCTCACGGAAATCCACGGCTTTAGCGGACAGGTTGGTGGCAAGGATCTGCATACCGCGCCCTTTCAGGTGCGAGACGGCATCGCCAATCGTCTGGTGAGATTTAACGGACACCCAACTGTTGCTGCCTGCCGCAGCAGAGACCATGGTTCGCATCCGGTGGCCCGGCCAGACGGCGTGCACTTCATGCACGCCGACGGCATCTGCGGTACGGACGATAGCAGAGACGTTATGCGGTTTATGGACCTGCTCCATGCAGACCGTCAGGTCAGGCTGACGCCTGGCGAGCATTTCGCATATCCGCGCGTAACGTTGTGAATTCATGCCACTAGTTTCGGTTACGGGTGACTTTAATCACGTCCGGCATGACGCGGATCTTGCGCATAATGTTCGCCAGATGCACGCGGTCGCGGGCGGTCAGACGAATAAAGGCGCTGTACACGCGGCCATCTTTTTCTTCCGTGTTCAGGCTTTGAATATTGGAAGAGGCCGTGTTGATCGCTGCCGTCAGGTTCGCCAGGGCACCCTGGTGGTTGAACATATCCACCTTAATTTCGGTGATAAATTCCTGCGCGGTCTCTTTATCCCACTCGACCGCCATAAATTTCTCCGCCTCTTTTTGATAGCCGCGGATGTTACGACAGGATTCATGGTGGATAACCAGCCCTTTACCGGGGCTGACGTGCGCAATAATCGGGTCGCCAGGGATGGGACGGCAACATTTTGCGAAGGTGATAAGCACGCCGTCCGCGCCTTTAATCGGCAGGTGTCCGTGGCTTTGGGTTGTTGCAGGCACGGCTGTCGTGTCGCCTTGCTGCAGGTTCTTCGCCACCACCACGCTCATGGCGTTGCCGAGGCCGATTTCTGCCAGCAGATCGTCAAGGGAGGCGAGCTTCATGCGCTCCAGCTCACGCTGGATGTTCTCCTGCGGGATTTCGGCCAGCTTGCGGCTGCCGCCCAACGCGTGGTTGAGAAGACGACGCCCGAGGCTCACGGAATCATCACGCTTGAGGTTTTTCAGCAGCTGGCGAATTTTGGCGCGCGCTTTGGAGCTCACGACAAAGTTCAGCCAGGCCGCGTTCGGACGTGCACCCGGCGCGGTAATGATTTCCACCGTCTGGCCGCTGGCGAGCGGCTGAGACAGCGGATACGGTTGTCTGTCGACGCGCGCGCCCACGCAGGCGTGACCGATATCGGTGTGCACGGCATACGCGAAGTCGACCGGCGTCGCGCCCGCAGGCAGTTCGACAATGCGACCTTCTGGGGTGAAAACGTAAATCTCATCCGGGAAGAGATCGGATTTCACGCTCTCGATAAATTCAAACGAGCTGCCCGCACTCTGCTGCAGCTCCAGCAGACTCTGCATCCAGCGCTGGGCGCGGATTTGTGCGGTTGTGCTGCTCTCGCCACCGTGCTCTTTATAGGCCCAGTGTGCGGCAACACCCATCTCCGCCATCTGGTCCATGTCTTCTGTGCGAATTTGCACTTCAACCGGCACGCCGTGTGGCCCGATCATCGAGGTATGCAAAGATTGATAGCCGTTCGCTTTTGGAATGGCGATGTAATCTTTCATACGACCCGGACGCGGTTTATACAGGCTGTGCATCTGCCCCAGCACGCGATAGCAGGTATCGGCGTCGTGGACGATCACGCGGAACGCGTAGATATCCATTATCGAGTGAAAACGCTGCTCTTTGAGCACCATTTTGCAGTAGATGGAGTAAAGATGTTTTTCGCGACCGCTGACCCGGCACGGGATCCCCGCTTCCTGCAAGCGCCCGTCAATTTCAGAGAGGATCTTCTGAATCATCTCTTTACGGTTACCGCGAGCGGCTTTCACCACCTCTTTAATCACGCGATAGCGGTTCGGGTACAACGCTTCAAAACCCAGCTCTTCCAGCTCGGTTTTAATGTGATGAATACCTAAACGGTGCGCCAGCGGGCTGTAGATTTCGAGGGTTTCACGGGCAATGCGGCGACGTTTGTCCGGGCGAAGTGAGCCCAGCGTGCGCATGTTGTGGGTACGGTCAGCGAGTTTGATGAGAATGACGCGGATATCCTGCACCATCGCCATAATCATCTTGCGGAAGTTTTCGGCTTGCGCCTCTTTCTTGTCGCGGAAATTCAGCTTATCAAGCTTAGAGACCCCTTCCACCAGTTCGGCAACGCTTTTGCCAAACAGCTGCTCCATGTCCTGGTAAGTGGCTGGGGTATCTTCTATCACGTCGTGCAGCAGCGCGGCCATCAGCGTTTCGTAGTCGAGTTTCATCTCGGCCAGAATACAGGCCACCGCTACCGGGTGCGTGATGTAGGGTTCACCGCTTGAACGTGTCTGGCCCTCGTGAGCGTCACGTGCAACGAGATACGCCTGCTGAAGACGCTTAATCTGGTCTTCAGGCAGGTAGGTTTGAATCAGTTGATTCAGGCTTTCAAACAGATACAAGGGCGACCCGCAGGTTTAATTAACGACGACCTTCAGCAATAGCGGTTACGGCCTGCAGTTCTGCGGCTTCCTGCTCTTGCTGCTCCTGGCGCTCACGCACGTCGAGGATCTGGTTGTTAATCAGACCTTCTTCGATTTCGCGAAGTGCAATAACGGTGGTTTTATCGTTTTCTTCCGGTACCAGCGGATCTTTACCGCCTACCTGCATCTGACGAGCGCGACGCGCGGCGACCAGCACCAGGTCAAAACGGTTACCAATTTTCTCTACAGCGTCCTGAACAGTTACGCGTGCCATACTTAAAATGCTCCACAGGTGAAGAAATGACTGGGCATGATACTGAAAGTGGGTTCAGTCTGCCAACAGTTTGGTGATTAATGCGTCATGTCGCTGCTTCTGGCGGCTCATACGCAGACGTTCTGCGCGAAGGATGGTTTTGAGATCGCTCAGTGCGGCATCAAAATCATCATTCACAATAAGGTAATCATATTCCGCGTAATGGCTCATTTCTGCAACAGCCTGTTCCATACGCTTTGCGATCACCTCTTCGCTGTCCTGACCGCGGCCACGCAGGCGGCGATCCAGCTCATCTTTCGATGGCGGTAAAATAAAGATACTGCGCGAGTCAGGCATTTTCTTGCGAATCTGCTGCGCGCCCTGCCAGTCGATATCCAGGAACACATTCACGCCCGTGGCCAGAACCTGCTCAATGGTCTCACGTGAGGTGCCGTAGTAATTACCGAACACTTCAGCATGTTCAAGAAACGCGTCTCTGCCGATCATCGCTCTGAATTCGTCGTGATCCACAAAGAAATAGTGTTCACCGTGCACTTCACCCGGACGCGGTTTACGCGTGGTGTGAGAAACAGAAACCTGTGTGTCGTACAACGGTTGGGTTTTTAACAGTGCCTGAATAAGGCTGGATTTACCCGCGCCACTAGGGGCAGAAACAATATAAAGCGTGCCTTGAGCCATGAGAGTCTTTTGTATGTGTTAGCGAAGAAGTCCTACATACGGGCTTATTATACACGTCACCGCCGTGTGACGTAGCCTTTGTCACACTTTTTCCCCTGGATTATTGAATTTTGCGTGCCGTTTTCAGGTTTTATCTGTGGTTTTCAGCAACAAAAAGAAAGACCGGATAGCGCCTCGCACAGTGAAACAAGGTGGTTAGCGTTGTTTTAGCCATCGCGGTATACCTCCTGCAACGTAAAGGAGGGATAGCGATGGGGCGATGGATAAGCGGGTTAATGCTGTTGTGGTGTGGCTATGGCGCGGCGGTGTGCCCGGTGTGGTCGCAGGCAAAAGCGGAAAAAGAGATCGCGTCGTTAAGCGCGCAAATCAAACGCTGGGATGACGCTTACTGGAAGCAGGGCGTGAGCGAGGTTAATGACGACGTTTATGACCAGCTGAACGCCCGCTTAACCCAGTGGCAGCGCTGTTTTGGCAACGATATTTCTGCAAACACCTTGCCTGCGCTGACGGGAAGCGTGACACATCCTGTAGCGCATACGGGGGTTCGTAAAGTTGCCAGCATAGACGCGCTGGCTCAGTGGATGCACGGCCGAACCTCTCTCTGGATGCAGCCAAAAGTCGACGGCGTGGCAGTGACGCTGGTGTATCGCAACGGAATCCTCGCTCAGGCCATCAGCCGTGGCAATGGACTTAAAGGTGAGGACTGGACGGCACAAGTGCGTTTGATCCCGTCCGTGCCTAAGAACGTATCCGGGGAGCTGGCAAACAGCGTCTTACAGGGGGAGCTTTTCTGGTTGCGTGAGGGCCATGTTCAGCGGCAGATGGGCGGAATGAATGCCCGTGCAAAGGTAGCGGGCGCGATGATGCGACAAAAGGACAATGCGCCTCTGAACCAGATTGGCGTTTTTATCTGGGCCTGGCCGGACGGGCCGCAGATGATGCAGAACGCGCTGACAGCGCTGTCGCAGGCAGGATTTATCCTGACGGCGCGCTACACCGTGCCCGTACAGACGGTTGAAGCTGTTGAAAAACAGCGTCTGGCCTGGCAAAACGCGGCATTACCCTTTGCCACGGACGGCATTGTGGTTCGGTCTTCGGATGTTCCCCCTGGCGATAGCTGGCTACCCGGTGAAGGTAACTGGGTTGTGGCATGGAAGTATTCTCCTGCCGCCCAGGTCGCGGAAGTGAGAGATATTCGTTTTACCGTTGGTCGAACGGGCAAAATCTCCGTAGTGGCAACGCTGGAAGCGGTGCAACTGGATGATAAGCAGGTGCAGCGGGTGAGTCTGGGATCGGTCGCGCGTTGGCAAAGGCTGGATATTGCTCCCGGCGATCAGATACAGGTGAGCCTTGCCGGGCAGGGGATCCCCCGGTTTGATAAGGTTGTCTGGCGTGGGACGGACCGACAAAAGCCGGAACCGCCCGCCACGCGCTTTCATTCCCTGAGCTGCTTTTATGCTTCGCCTGAATGTATGGATCAGTTCTTTGCCAGGCTGACATGGCTTAGTTCAAAGCAGGTGTTAAACATTGAAGGGTTAGGCGAGTCAGGTTGGCGCACGCTCTGGCAGGCGCATCAGTTTGAGCATCTCTTTTCATGGCTGCTATTAACTCAGGCGCAACTGCAGGCTACACCAGGGTTTTCCTCAGCGCGCGGGCTGGCGCTCTGGCATCAGTTTAATCTGGTGCGTGAGCAGCCGTTTATCCGCTGGCTCATGGCGCTGGGTGTTCCGCTGACGCAGGCTTCACTGAAGGCTATGGGAGACGTAACGTGGCAAAAGCTGAGCGGACGTAACGCAAAGGACTGGCAAACCTTGCCGGGAACGGGCGAGGAGAAGGCGAGAAAAATTGTTAACTGGATGCTCGCGCCTCAGATTGATGTACTGGCGAAGTGGCTTGCTGAACAGCACATCAACGGGTTCTAAACTAATGTGTGCTGTGTTTGTAATGAAAAACGGGTAGCCCGAGCTTCAGACGCAGTGCCAGCATGCGTGCCGTAAAGCCAAACAGCAGCGTGGAGATAACCACTACATCATGGTTAGAAACGTAATGCTGCAGGGCGATATAGAGCACCGCTGCAGCGAAGGAGATGCCGGCATACAGCTCTTTTTGAAAGACCAGAGGGATGCGTTTGCAGAACATATCGCGCAGTACACCACCGAATACTCCAGTGATCACTGCAGCAATGGTGGCGATGACCGGCCCTTCATCCATATCGAGCGCGATTTGTGCGCCGATGATCGAAAAGACTATCAGCCCCAGCGCATCAAGCACCAGAAACAGACGGCGCAGGTGGGGCATAACGGGCGCAACGATGGTGGTTAATACAGCAGCCGTCGCCACGATAATCACATACTCAGGGTGTTTAACCCAGCCGAGCGGGTAATGGCCAAGCAGGATATCGCGCACGGAACCACCGCCCAGAGCGGTTGCTGTAGCAATAATGATCACGCCAAAGGTGTCCATCCGGCGACGCCCGGCGGCCAGTGCGCCTGTCATCGCTTCTGCGGTGATCCCAATCAGATAAAGAATGTGAAGCAGCATATACCCTCCGGTGTGAACGCGTGGAGGTTAGCGATTTGTGCGTAAGATCACGATTGAGATTTTCTAAGGCGAGTCAGTTTGCCCTATAAATTTTTATCAAGTTATATTGAATAGGCTTGATGAAAGGCGGTAAAAAAGCAAAAGTGGATACTGGGATGGATTAGAAAAAATAATGGGTGGCGCAGCCGACACCACCCGAAAAGTATTACTCAATATTCTGAATCTGCTCGCGCATTTGCTCAATCAGTACCTTGAGCTCAATTGCTGAATTCGTCACCTCAGCATTGATCGACTTAGATGCCAGAGTGTTCGACTCGCGGTTGAACTCCTGCATCATAAAGTCGAGGCGGCGACCTACGGCTTCTTTCTTCTTCAGAATGTTGTAGGTCTCTTTAACGTGCGCTTCCAGACGATCCAGCTCTTCAGCGACGTCAACGCGCTGCGCCATCAGCACCAGCTCTTGTTCCAGGCGGTTGTTTTCCAGCTGAACTTCCGCTTCTTCCAGTTTGGCAACCAGGCGCTCGCGCTGCCACTGCAGCACTTCTGGCATATGCGTGCGCACTTTTGCCACTTCGGCGCTGACCCCTTCAAGGCGCTGCTCAATCATCGCTTTCAGCGCCTGGCCTTCGGTTTCGCGGGCAACGATAAAGTCATCCAGCGTGCTGTCGAGGGCGGCAAGAATTTCAGCGGCAATCGCGTCCAGATCCTGCTCACCGGCGGCCATCACGCCAGGCCAGCGCAGAATATCAACCGGGTTAATTTCGCCTTCATCGCTCTGCATTTTGACCCAGTTCGCCGCATTGACGAGCTGTTTCGCCAGTTTTTCGTTAAGGATGAGTTCGCCCTGCGCGCTGGCATCAGGCTCAAAGCGCAGATTACATTCCACTTTGCCGCGCGTCAGACGGGTACGGATACGCTCACGTACCACCGGCTCAAGGCTGCGGAACTGCTCCGGCATACGGAAATACGTTTCCAGGTAACGCTGGTTTACCGAGCGCATTTCCCATGTGGCGCTACCCCAGCTACCCTTGATTTCACGCCGGGCGTAGGCGGTCATACTGCGGATCATAGACATTCCCGTTTTTAAAGGAGAGATGGGGGGATTATAGCTTTCGGGGGCTTCTCAGGATAGGAATAAGCGTCCTTTATCCGTATAATGCGCAGCCACATTCGTTTCAAGCCGGAGAATTCATCATGCGTCCAGCAGGTCGTAGCGCCAATCAGGTGCGTCCCGTCACTCTGACCCGTAACTATACAAAACACGCTGAAGGCTCCGTTCTGGTTGAGTTTGGTGACACTAAAGTGCTGTGCACCGCCTCCATCGAAGAAGGCGTTCCGCGCTTCCTGAAAGGCCAGGGCCAGGGCTGGATCACGGCTGAATACGGCATGCTGCCGCGTGCGACCCATACCCGTAATGCCCGCGAAGCGGCAAAAGGTAAGCAGGGCGGTCGTACCATGGAAATTCAGCGTCTGATCGCGCGTGCGCTGCGCGCCGCTGTTGACCTGAAAACGCTGGGCGAATTCACCATCACGCTGGACTGCGACGTCATTCAGGCCGACGGTGGTACGCGTACCGCCTCCATTACCGGGGCCTGTGTAGCGCTGGCGGATGCCCTGAATAAACTGGTTGCGGCCGGTAAGCTGAAAACGAATCCAATGAAAGGCATGGTTGCAGCGGTCTCCGTGGGCATCGTTAACGGTGAAGCGCTGTGCGATCTGGAATATGTCGAAGACTCTGCCGCTGAGACCGATATGAACGTGGTCATGACCGAAGACGGTCGTATCATTGAGGTGCAGGGTACCGCAGAAGGCGAACCCTTCACCCACGAAGAACTTCTCACCTTGCTGGCTCTGGCCCGAGGGGGAATTGAATCTATCGTAACGACGCAGAAGGCGGCGTTAGAAAATTGATTTTAAAGGCGACTGATGAGTCGCCTTTTTTTTGCCTGTAAGACAGAAAAGACAAAGGAGCGAATCCATGAAACCGTATCAGCGCCAGTTTATTGAGTTTGCGCTTAACAAGCAGGTTCTTAAGTTTGGCGAGTTTACGCTGAAATCCGGGCGCAAGAGCCCCTATTTCTTCAATGCCGGGCTGTTTAATACCGGGCGCGATCTGGCATTGTTAGGCCGTTTCTATGCCGAAGCGCTGGTGGGCTCCGGGATTGATTTTGACCTGCTGTTTGGCCCGGCCTATAAAGGCATTCCGATTGCGACCACCACCGCGGTAGCGCTGGCGGAACACCACGATCGCGACGTGCCGTACTGCTTTAACCGCAAAGAGGCCAAAACTCACGGTGAAGGCGGGAATCTGGTCGGCAGCGCGCTGCAGGGCCGCGTGATGCTGGTGGATGATGTGATCACCGCGGGCACGGCGATCCGTGAATCGATGGAGATTATTCAGGCTAACGGGGCGACGCTGGCTGGCGTGCTGATTTGTCTGGATCGTCAGGAGCGGGGTCGCGGCGAGATCTCCGCCATTCAGGAAGTGGAGCGTGATTATCATTGCTCAGTGACGTCAATCATCACCCTGAAAGACCTGATTGCGTATCTGGAAGAGAAGCCTGAGATGGCTGACCATCTGGCGGCGGTACGCGCATACCGGGAAGAGTTCGGGGTGTAATTGTATTGCCCGGTGGCGCCAGCTTTACCGGGCAATACAACCCCAGGCCGGATAAGGCGAAGCCGCCATCCGGCAACGATGTTACTGTAACTGGGCAGCCACTAGCGGCCAGCGGGCGTCAAAATCGTCCGTTGGGCTGTATTTGAACTCGCTGCGCACAAAGCGGGAGAGCATCCCTTCGCAAAACGCCAGGATCTGGCTCGCCAGTAGTGTTTCATCCGTGCTGTAACCTTCACCTTCACGCATTTTCTTCTCGCGCAGTACCTGGCGCAGTTGCGCTTCTATACGCTCGAAAAGCTGATTAATGCGGCCCTGTAGTCTGTCCTGCTCGAACATCAGCGCGTGGCCGGTCAGGATACGGGTTAAACCTGGATTGCGTTCACCAAAGCCCAGGATTAACAGCACAATCAGACGCAGACGCGCGGTGGTGTCTTTTTCGTCTTTCAGGATCAGGTTGATGCGTGTGATCAGGCTGTCTTCGATAAATTCGATCAGGCTGTCGAACATCCGGGTTTTGCTCGGAAAATGACGATACAGCGCCGCTTCAGACACGCCTACGGAGGCGGCCAGTTTGGCGGTGGTGATGCGTTGGCTACCATCGCTGGATTCAAGCATCAGCGCCAGAGATTGAAGTATTTCTTCGCGACGATTCCTTTTCGCGGTTTGTTTTTCTGCCATGTTACAAAATACCCCTGAAAATAAGCACTTGTCAGGCTGGCATCCACACAGCGACCGCAAACTGACGTTTGCGGTTTGTTATGACGTTATGGCGCTGTGAGATGCGTGTCTGTCGGGCGGTTATTTGCGCCCGGAATGGCCGAAGCCGCCTTCGCCACGGTCGGTGGCATCAAAGTCTGCCACCAGGTTAAATTCTGCCTGTACCACCGGTACAAAGACCATTTGCGCAATACGCTCACCCGGTTCAATGGTGAAACTGTCCTGACCACGGTTCCAGACGGAGACCATCAGTTGACCCTGGTAATCGGAGTCAATCAGGCCCACCAGGTTACCCAGCACGACGCCATGCTTATGGCCGAGGCCAGAACGCGGCAGGATCACCGCCGCCAGAGACGGGTCAGCAATGTGAATGGCCAGGCCAGTCGGCACCAGGGTGGTGGCACCCGGCGCCAGTTCTACGGCGTCATCGAGACAGGCGCGCAGGTCAAGTCCGGCAGAGCCGGAGGTGGCATAGGTTGGCAGCGGGAATTGCTCGCCAACACGCGGGTCCAGAATCTTAACGTCGATTTTTTTCATCATAACGGGTAACGATCTCGTCGAGTAATTGTTGGCCCAGGAGTTCCTTGCGCTCAAGCGGTAAGACTTTATCTCCATCCTGCCAGAAAAGGTGCAGTGCGTTGCTGTCGCTGTTAAATCCTTGTGTGGCCAGCGATACGTCGTTCGCGCAAATCAAATCGAGGTTTTTGCGGGTACGTTTTTGCCGGGCATATTCTTCCACATTATTTGTTTCTGCGGCAAACCCAACAACGTAAGGACGGTGGCTTTTTAGTGCGGCGACACCGGCAACGATGTCCGGGTTTTTCACCATTTTTAGTGTTAATTCATCACCTTGCTTTTTAATTTTCGCCTCGGCGATGGTCTCGGCGCGGTAATCTGCGACGGCCGCACAGCCGATAAATATTTGCTGGCTTTGCGCATGCGCCTGCACGGCGGCTTCCATCTCCAGCGCGGTGGTGACGTCAATTCGCGTGACAAACGCAGGCGTAGGCAGCGACACCGGGCCGCTCACCAGCGTCACGTTCGCGCCGCGTTTTGCTGCCGCGGCCGCAATCGCAAAGCCCATTTTGCCGGAGCTGTGGTTGGTGATATAGCGCACGGGATCCAGCGGCTCACGCGTCGGGCCTGCGGTAATCATGATGTTGAGATGTTGCAGATCGTTGACAGGCGAAAAATGCGCGGCGGCCATATCGACAATGGTTAGCGGGTCAAGCATACGCCCTGGGCCAACGTCACCACAGGCCTGGCTGCCGCTGTCCGGCCCCCAGATCAGCAGGCCGCGCGAGGCCAGCGTCTCCAGATTATGCTGAGTCGCCGCGTTGCGGTACATCTGCTGGTTCATGGCAGGCACAACGGCAACAGGCGCAGGTGTGGCCAGACAAATGGTGGAGACCAGGTCGTTTGCCATACCAGCGGCCACCCGGGCGATTAAATCCGCGGTGGCGGGGGCAAGGATAACCAGGTCAGCCCATTTCCCCAGCTCAATATGGCCCATCGCGGCTTCAGCGGCCGGATCAAGCAGACTGTCCGATACCGGGTACCCTGAAACCGCCTGCAGGCTCAATGGAGTAATAAAGGCTTTACCGCCTTCGGTTATCGCGACCCGCACATCGGCCCCGCGCTCGCGCAGACGACGCACCAGCTCTGGCGCTTTATAGGCAGCAATACCGCCGCTCACGCCAAGAACGATTTTTTTACCGGCCAGGCTCATCATGATTCTTTCCTGTTGGGTTTCACCAGAGAGCGGGCATTTTATCACAATCCCTAAAACCGGGTGATGTTGTCCTTCGGGCTCTTTGCGAGGCGCTACGCAAGAACGCAACGTGGCCGTCGAGCGGCTGGCTGGCCTGTGGCAGCATGAGGTTAAACCTGTGGCAGCATGAGGTTAAAAAAGGAGAAAGAGCATGGAAGACGAGGACGAGCAGCTGCTGCCGCGCGAAAAGCTGCTGCGCAATGGCGTCACTCTGTTAAAAGACGATGAACTGCTGGCGCTCTTTTTACGTACCGGCACGCCAGGAAAAAACGTCTTTACGCTGGCAAAAGAGCTGATCGCGCATTTTGGTTCACTGTATGGGCTGTTGACCGCCGATCTGGCGCAGTTTAAGCACGTCGAGGGGATCGGCGTGGCGAAATATGCCCAGTTACGGGGCATTGCCGAACTTGCTCGCCGTTTTCACAATGTTCGCATTGAGAAGGAAGAGCCGATCCTGACCCCCGTGATGACGCGCGAATTTCTGCAAAGCCAGTTAACGGATGCCGAACGTGAGATCTTTATGGTGATCTTTCTCGACAACAGAAACCGGGTGCTGAAACATAGCTGTCTCTTTGCGGGCACGCTAAGCCACGTTGAGGTGCATCCGCGTGAAATTGTGCGGGAAGCGATAAAAGTGAATGCAGCGGGCGTGATCCTCGCGCATAATCACCCCTCTGGCTGTGCACAACCAAGCAGAGCTGACAAAGAGATCACCGAACGCATTATCAAATGCTGTCAATTCATGGACATTCGTGTGCTGGACCATCTGATAATTGGCCGCGGAGAGTACATTTCTTTTGCAGAACATGGCTGGATTTAGGCTATTTCTCGCGATCCATCGGGATCTTTGTCTGTTCGGGACTTGAGCACACCGCCGAGTCAGCGTATACTACGCCACCTTTGAGAATCTCGGGTTTGGCATTTGGGCCTGGCAATCGAGAGTTCACTTAGAACTATGCGATGACCGGGCTGTAAAGCCTGACGAGGCGCCGATACCCCATACGAAGCTCGAGCTAATTTGATTTTTGGAGAATAGACATGTCCCGAGTCTGCCAAGTTACTGGCAAGCGTCCGGTGACCGGTAACAACCGTTCCCACGCACTGAACGCGACTAAACGCCGTTTCCTGCCGAACCTGCACTCTCACCGTTTCTGGGTTGAGAGCGAGAAGCGTTTTGTCACCCTGCGCGTATCTGCTAAAGGTATGCGTGTAATCGATAAGAAAGGCATCGATACAGTTCTGTCTGAACTGCGTGCCCGTGGCGAAAAGTACTAAGTACTTAAAGAGGAAATAAATCATGGCTAAAGGTATTCGCGAGAAAATCAAGCTGGTTTCTTCTGCTGGTACAGGTCACTTCTACACCACCACGAAGAACAAACGTACTAAGCCGGAAAAACTGGAACTGAAAAAATTCGATCCAGTTGTACGCCAGCACGTACTGTACAAAGAAGCTAAAATCAAATAATTTTAGCCTCCTTGTATCGAAAAACCCCGCAACTGCGGGGTTTTTTGCATTCTGCATCTCAACGGAGGAACCATGCCTGAATTACCTGAGGTAGAGACCAGCCGCCGCGGCATTGAGCCCCATCTGGTCGGAGCGACGATTCTTCACGCCGTTGTCCGTAATGGACGTTTGCGCTGGCCAGTGTCCGATGAGATCCATGCCCTGAGCGATAAACCCGTCCTGAGCGTGCAGCGCCGGGCGAAATACCTGCTGCTGGAACTGCCCGACGGCTGGATTATTATCCATCTGGGAATGTCCGGCAGCCTGCGCATTCTTACCGAAGAACTGCCTGCGGAAAAGCACGACCACGTCGACCTGGTGATGAGCAACGGTAAAGTGCTCCGTTATACCGACCCACGACGCTTTGGCGCGTGGCTGTGGACCAAAGAGCTGGAAGGGCATAACGTGCTCGCGCATCTGGGGCCAGAGCCGCTCTCAGACGCGTTTAACGCCGAATACCTGAAAGCGAAGTGCGCGAAGAAGAAAAGCCCGATTAAGCCCTGGCTGATGGATAACAAACTGGTGGTCGGCGTGGGGAATATCTATGCCAGCGAATCACTGTTTGCCGCCGGGATCCATCCCGATCGGCTGGCCTCTTCCCTCTCCGCTCAGGAGTGTGAACTGCTGGTCAGAGTGATTAAAGCGGTACTGCTGCGCTCGATTGAACAGGGCGGAACAACCCTGAAGGACTTCCTGCAAAGTGATGGCAAGCCGGGCTATTTTGCCCAGGAGCTGCAGGTGTATGGCCGTAAAGGTGAACCCTGCAGAGTCTGCGGCACGCCGGTCATTGCCACGAAGCACGCCCAGCGCGCCACGTTCTACTGCCGTCAGTGCCAGAAATAGCGCTACTTTAGCTTTTCCATCAATGCCTGGTGGACGTTATCCGGCAGGAAATGGGTGACATTGCCGTGATGACGCGCCACCTCTTTTACCAGCGTGGAAGAGATAAACGACCACTCTTTGGAGGGCATCAGGAATACGCTCTCCAGCTCCGGCATCAGATGGCGGTTCATGTGCGCCAGCTGCATCTCATACTCGAAGTCTGCCACCGCACGCAGACCGCGGATAAGAATGTTTGCCTGCTGAGCGCGGGCGAAGTTCGCCATCAGATCGCTAAACCCGACCACTTCAACATTCGGCAGGTGCGAAATGGCATCGGTAGCCAGCTGCACGCGCTCGTTCAAATCAAACATCGGTTTTTTGCTGGGGCTGGCGGCAATCGCCAGAATCACCTTATCGAACATGCACGCCGCACGGGTGATGATATCAAGATGACCGTTAGTGATCGGATCGAAGGTACCCGGATAAATCGCTTTTGTGCTCATGGCTCACGTTTTCTCAGAGTAGCCGCGGCAGAGCGCCCACAGCTCGGTGTATTTGTTGAAAGTATACTGGGCATTCACCACCGCCAGTAACCACCCCTGTTTACCGTCCAGTATGCCGCCACGCAGCAATAGCGTCTTCAGAAACGCCCCCAGCGTGTGGGTGAAGATTCCGGTCAGCGTGGTCTTTTTACCGCGCTGGTGACGCTCCTGCGCCCATGCGGTGGCGTAGTTAAGCTGTTTACGCTGGAAGCTGGCGAAATCCCGACAGGTCAGGTGCAGCAGATCGCCCGTCAGGGGGATCACCTGCGCGCTACCGCAGTCCAGAGATTCATGGACCAGGTTGTCGTTGTACTGGTAACGTTCGCGCTCGTAGAGGCGCATCACACGGTCTGGATACCAGCCGCTGTGGCGCATAAACCGGCCGAGGAAGTAGTTGCGGCGGGCAATGCTGTATACCGCGCCAGGCTGAGGCGAGGCAAGCACCGCCTGAATGGCCTGCTGAAGTTCTGGCGTGACGCGCTCGTCAGTATCGAGCATCAGGACATAATCGCCCGTGGCGTATCCCTGCGCGCGCTGGCGCTGGATGCCATAGCCCTGCCAGTCCGTGTCGATAAAGACCGTGGCGCCCGCTGTCCGGGCAACGTCTACCGTGTTGTCCGTGCTGCCGGAATCGAGCACGACAATTTCGTCAGCCCAGGCGACGGAGGCCAGGCAGTCCGGAAGCAGGTCGGCGGCGTTTTTGGCGATCATCACGACCGACAGACGCGTTGACATTAGTGGCTCCGCTGAGGCAGATAAGGTTGCAGAAGTTGCAGCAGACGGGTGAGTGCGCCCTGGTTCTGATGCAGCACTTCGACGGCATGGCGACCGTACCACAGGCGGTAATCTTCGTCAGTCAGAAGGGTCGAGACCTCTTTGACCACGGAGTCCGCATCGGTCACGGTGATTAAACCCTCGGCCTGCTGCAATTTCGCGCAGATATCTTTGAAGTTAAACGTGTGCGGCCCCATCAGCACCGGAATGGCATGCGCTGCCGGCTCCAGCGGGTTATGGCCGCCGCGCGCCACCAGGCTGCCGCCGACAAAGGCCAGATCGGCAATGCCGTAGAGCAGCATCAGCTCGCCCATCGTATCGCCAATCACCACCTGGGTACTGCCGGAAGGGATCTCACCGCTGCTGCGCAGGGTGTAGCTGAAACCGCCTTTCTGCACCATTTCGCGGGCATCTTTAAAACGTTCGGGATGGCGTGGAACGAGGATCAGCAGTAAATCGGGGAATTTTTCCAGCAGCTGACGGTGAGCCTGCAGGATAATGGCCTCTTCGCCATCATGGGTGCTGGTTGCAATCCAGACCTGACGACGCGGCGCCCACTGGCGACGCAGGGTGATTGCACGAGCAGCAAGTTCAGGGGTAACAGAAATATCAAATTTCAGGCTGCCCGTTACCGCGAGCTGGTTGCGTTTGAGCCCCAGAGAGACAAAGCGGGCGGCGTCTTCTTCGTTTTGCGCG
Organism: Enterobacter sp. WCHEn090032; assembly: GCF_003986875.1. Classification (NCBI taxonomy): domain Bacteria; kingdom Pseudomonadati; phylum Pseudomonadota; class Gammaproteobacteria; order Enterobacterales; family Enterobacteriaceae; genus Enterobacter; species Enterobacter sp. WCHEn090032. Next base: position 109,868 of record NZ_RXRN01000011.1, on the reverse strand, counting down.
GCAATCAGCGTAATTTTACCGAGCAGGCGACGCATAAATTTACCCAGCTTGCCGTAGCCTTTCGCCGAGCGCTCTGACAGGCGCGCGTTGGCAATCACCAGCGGAATTTTACGGGCATGCAGAGCGGAAATCATGTTCGGCCACAGTTCGGTTTCCATCACGATCACCAGTTTCGGGCGAACGGTATTCAGGAAACGATTCATGGCGCAGGGCAGATCGTAAGGGAGATAGACGTGATGAACGTCTTTGCCAAAAGCGGATAACGCGCGCTCCGAGCCGGTCGGCGTCATCGTCGTGACGGTGATCGGCAACGACGGATAGCGGTGACGCAGGGCGCGAACCAGCGGGATCGCCGCCAGCGTTTCACCGACAGAAACGGAATGCAGCAAAATACCGTCCGGTGCGACTTTATTGCGGCAGAAGCCATAGCGCTCAGCCCAGCGTTTACGATACGCAGGCGCTTTACGGCTACGAAGCAACAGTCTCAGCCACACCAGCGGCTGAATGATGTAGAGCAGAGCGGTATACAACAATTCCAAGCGATTATCCGTTTTTTTAGTTTCGGCGGGCAAATTCTAAGCATTTAAGCCAGGTAAAGCTATCTCTTATGCCAGATACCGTTTCAAACGGAAATAGCGACGACCCAGTCGCCAGTGCTGGCGTAGTCCGCGGGCGTTTTTCCAGATGAGTGTCCAGATGCCGCGGTCGAACAGTTCATGAATGATTTCCCGTTTTTTGCTGAGGTCACCGATGTTGTTAATGGCATGCAGAATGCCCAGCCCTTCTTTTGCAATCTGCCACTGGCAGGCCGGCACCCGGCGTACAGCTTCAGGATAACGCTGGTTGATAACATCCAGCATTTCCAGAATCTTCATGTAATGACGCGCATTACGCATGCGCGTGTCATCCGTTCCTGGCGTGTGGGATACAGAGGCAGAATGGATAAGGTAGTCATAAAAGGTTTCGTCTGTGTACTGCACGCGTTTGGCAGTCAAAAGTACTTCTGTTGTCCACGGGATATCCTGGTGACGCAGTCCATGCTCAAAGGTGAACCCCTGTTCTTTAATAAACGCGTGGCGATAAATATTAAGCCAGGTAACGTGCAGGAATTTACGTGACGCCAGCGCGCGCTGTAACCACGTTGGGCCATCCAGTACCTGAGTGGATTGCAGTTTGTCGGACGGAAATATTTTCTTCGATGGCCTGCCGTCATCGTAGATATATGTGCCGTTGCAGGTCGCCACATCGAGATCGTTCTTTTTGGCCATCTCAAGCAGGCGCGGGTACATGCCCGGGTAAATGACATCATCAATATCCGGGAATGCAACGTACTCACCCGTTGCTTGCGCCAGCCCCGTATTACGGGCCGCGGAGACGCCCTGGTTAGCCTGGTCAATCACCTTGTAGAACGGGAATTCTTTGGCGTACTGCGCAATGATGGCGGAAGAGTTGTCGCTTGACCCGTCGTTCACAACGACCAGCTCCAGACTATCCAGATGTTGAGCTTTGATGCTGTCGAAAAAAGCACTAAGGAATTTTTCACCGTTATAGACGGCGACTACAAGGCTCAATAAAGGTTTGTCGGACATGCTTTCTCCGTTGTGTTCAGGGCAGGTCACCTAATATGGTGATACCATTCGTGCTGTATTATATCTGGTGGATACTAAAAACATATGCCTGGCGGGACAAAGATCCCTTCAGGCGGCAAATTCGCGTCACGCGTGCGAAATTCTTAACAGGAAATGTATGCATATTGTTCACACTGAAGCAGACGGCGGCAAAGGCGGACAGCCTCTGCGCATTATTAACGAATCGCTAGGGATGATTCAGCGTGGCCATCAGGTGACTCTTCTGTGTCCGGAAACCGCGCCGCTGCACGCCCTGGCGCGCAATGCCGGGTTGACGGTGGTCACTATGCCGTTGAAGCGTAAGAACCTTAAAAACCTGCAGTTGCTGCGTCGCTGGCTGAAGGATAACCGACAGTCAATTGACGTCATTAACAGCCATAACTCTGCCGATACCTGGCTGGTGGCGCTGGCGAATTTGACGCTCTCCAGTCCCGTACCGCTGGTGAGAACCCGTCATGCGTCCGGCGTACCGCGTAACAACTGGACGACCCGCTGGCTTTTCCGCACGGCCTGCGCCCATATCGTGACCACCGGGGAGGCGCTGCGCCATCAGGTGGCAAACATTGGCGTGCCGATGTCCCAGAGCACGTCGGTGCCAAGCGGCGTTGATACGCAGCGTTTCCATCCGGGAGATAAGCACCTGGCCCGGGCTCATTGTGGTTTGTCTCAGGATGATTTCTGGCTGGGCGTTGTATCGCATTTGCGCCCGAACAAAGGCCATAGCGTACTGCTGCGCGCCCTGGCGAAAATCGACAATCCGCAGATCAGGCTGGCGATTGTTGGCGAGGGCCCGCACAAAGCGGCGCTGGAGCAGGAAATCACTGCCCTGGGGTTACAGCAGCGCGTAGTCATGGCGGGGCATCAATCCGATCCGGAACGCTGGTTCCCGGCATTTGATATTGCGCTCAGCCCTTCGCACGATATGGAAGGTGTCCCGCAGGGCGTGCTGCAATCGTTAGCCAGCCGCGTTGCGACCATTGCGACGGATGCGGGTGGAACGGGAGATGCGGTGATTAACGGGCAAACGGGATTGCTCATCGCGCAGCGCGACGAAAACGCACTGCACGATGCCATTCTGCAACTCTATGACGACTCAGCCCTTCGCGAGACGCTCGCGCAACAGGGATATGACTACCTGAGCACGCACTTTACCCGGGAATGTATGCTGGACGCGATGGAGAAAGTCTTCTCCGATGCGGTTCAGCGCAGCAAATCACGATAAAGCGCCTGTAGCTCTTTCGCCATTCTGTCCAGGGTGAAGGGCTCGGCAGTTGCACGCGCAGCGGCGGAGTAATCAACACCCTGTTCCCGGCCTTTTAGCCACAGCGAGATGGCCTGCTGGTAGCCTTCACTGTCCAGCGCATCACGCACCCAGCCGTTTTTACCCTCGGTAATCCACTCCGCCGCGCCGCAGCCGTGGCTGGTAAGCAGCGGTAAACCGCAGGCCAGTGCTTCCACGCAGACGTTCGGGAAGGGATCGTAGAGCGTCGGCAGGATAAGCGCATCCGCCGTGCCATACACTTCACGCACGTTGGCCACCGGCCCCAGGAATGTCACGCGTGAGGAAACACCCAATGTCTGCGCCAGTTTTTCGAACTTCCGTGCATGTTTATCGCGCCCGGCAACCAGCAGCCAGACGTCAGGATGCGCCACAATAGCACGCAGCGCGGTAGCGACGCCTTTACGGCTGAAGCCCGACCCAACATACGCCAGCACCGGTGCATTACGGGGAATACCCAGCGCATCGCGCTGCGAAAGGGCACGGACCTCAGGGCTAAACTGAACGGTGTCGACGCCGTTATAGATCACCGTCAGCTTGTCTTCCGGCAGTCCGAAGCGACGGGCGATATCATCACGCACCATCTTCGAATTACAGATCACCTTGCGCAGCTGCGGATGGGTAAACATCTGCGCCTCAGCCTGCAGAATGTAGCGGTGGTACCGGCTGAGCGACTGCGCCCAGCGCGCCAGCGGCGACAGAATGCGGCCATATTGCTCAAGCCAGGTGGCGTGAACCCCGTCGCCCGCCCGGAAGATGGTCGCTCCCGGTATGCGTTCGTGGCTTTGCACAATATCAAACTGCGCAAAATGCGCGGCAGCTTCGGTGGCAAAACCGGACTCACGGGCGATGCGATTACGAAACGGCGGATTGACCGTCAGCGTTTTCCAGCCTGCGGCATCCTCCCACTGGCGGGCAATCAGCGTGACATCAAGCGACGTATCCTGCGCCAGCACGTTCAGCGCACGCGAGACAAAACGCTCTGCGCCACCGTTGGGGTTATAGGTCTGTCGGACAATCGCCAGCTTCATGCAGGGGTTTCCGTTTCCAGGAGCATCGTATCGATGGCGCTCAGCACCTGCTGCGGAGTGATGGCGGTGATGCAGTCTGAGACACCGCTGTCTCCGCAGCCCGCTTTGCCGCACGGCTGGCAGGTGAACCCGGCGACAATCACACGGTAGTTCACCCCCCACGGCGCCCACTTGATGGCACCGGTAGGGCCAAAGATGGCGACGGTTGGCGTACCGACGGCGCTTGCAAGGTGCATCGGCATAGAATCGACACCGAAGTACACCCGCGCGTGCTTCATGAGCGCGCCCAGCTCTTTCAGGTTCAACTGACCGCTTAAATCAAAGACCGGCTGGGTGAGCGCAGCGCGCAGCGCGTCCATGTAGGCCTGCTCTTCTTTTGACGGCGCGGCGGAGAGGATAATCGGCAGGCCGCGCGCCGCCAGGTTATCAATGGTCGCTGCCAGCTTGTTGATATCCCAGGCCTTAAACATCCAGCGCGAGGTCGGGTGAACCAGAATGTAGGATTTACTCGCCAGTCCAAAACCGGCCAGCTTTTCAGCAACGGAGGCTTCCGCTGCGTCGCCGGGGACAAACAGCGTGTGTTTGTCTTCATCGGACTGCGGATGAATGCCGATCCGGCGCAGGGCATCCAGATTGACCTCCACCATATGGCGGCTGTTGTCCTGGAGCGCCGGGTAGAGCGTGGTAAATGATTTCACCCAGCGACGACGTGCAAGACCGCTGCGTTTATCCGGTTTGAAGCCTACGGAGACGCGCGGTTTCAGGCGACGCGCCAGACGCGCGCCGTGCCAGTGTTCGGTCAGGTTAATCAGCACGTCATACTGACGGCCTTTCAGGGTCGTGAGCAGCGTGCGGTAGAGGCGGAATTGTTCAAACCAGCCCTTCTTGCGCCAGTTGCGCCCAATGGTATGGACCTGGTCGATATGCGGATGGCTGGTCAGCATCGCCTGCGTGTCGTCATAGACCAGCGCATCGACTTCCACGTTCGGCCAGTTCTTTTTCAATACGGTGAACACCGGCGAAGTCAGTAGCACGTCACCGTGGTGACGTAATTTAACGATCAGTACGCGCCTGGGTGGACGCTCCGCTGAGAAAAAATCAGACATAAGCTCTCTCTGCTGCCAGCAAAGGCTTTAATTGCGCAAATACCGCAGCGGCACTGAGGTCGCTCAGCTGCGATGAGTGTTCCGGGCGGCAGATATATTGATTTTTTCCATAGCCGCCGATAAGGCCCGGGTCCGTTGGGCCGTAAAGCGTAATATTAGGTCGATCCAGCGCCGCCGTCAGGTGGCTGAGGCCCGTATCCACGGAGACCACTGCCGTAGCGCCGGCCAGCGTCCGGGCGACGCCATCCAGTTTCATGCGCGGCAGAACGTCCACATAATCAAACCCTGCCGCCAGGCGTTTGGCGCGCGCTTCTTCATGGGGAGCGCCCCACGGGAGTTTGATACGTAACCCCGCACTCCCCAGCAGGCCGATCAGTTCGCGCCAGTGCGCCTCCGGCCAGTGTTTGTCGTCGCGGGTCGTCGCATGCAGGAAAATTAAATACGGTGCGCCTTCTTGCTGCGAACTGTGAAGGAAGTGCTGCGAAATGGCGTAATCACCCTGGGTTTCCGGTTTGGCATAACCGAGGCTTTTTGCAAACAGCTCGCGGGTACGTTCGACGGCATGCTGTTGCTTTGCAATGTGGTGACGGCGGTTATAGAACAGGCTCGCCAGCGGTTCGCGGGCGGTCTGCCAGTCCATGCCGTGCTTTATGCCGTGTGCCAGTCGCGTCACCAGCGCGGCGCTTTTGACCAGCCCCTGGGCGTCGATGATGGCATCATAACGCTGCGCCTGTACCGCCTCGCGGAAGGCCTTGCGTTCGGCTTTAATCGGCGCGGAGAACCACGCTTTGCGCCAGCGACGAATCGCCACCGGGATCGCGCGGTCGACCGCTTCGTGCCAGGTGGGGATCTGCGCAAAGCCCTCTTCCACCACCCAGTCAAAACGAATGCCCGGTATGGCCTGCATGGCGTCCGTCAGTGACGGCAGCGTGTGCAGCACATCGCCCATCGACGACGTTTTAACAATCAGTACCCGCATCCGCTATCCTTCTTCGCTCAACAGCAGTTCGTTAAGCTCTTCAAGAACGCGCTGCGGGGTAATGTCGATCAGGCTCTGGTGATAGCCTTCTGCTGCATCGCCTTTGCGCACTTTGTGATAGCCCGTGATCAACCGAATAACGCGCGCTTTATGCGAAAGCGGTGGCGTGAAGTCCGGGCTGCTTGGGCCATACAGCGCAACCAGCGGGCGGTTGAGCGCAGCAGCGACGTGCATCAACCCGGAGTCGTTGGTGACCACGGCTTTACAGGCGGCAATCAGGATCACCGCCTGCTCAAGCTGGGTTTCTCCCGCCAGGTTACGGCACCACGCCTGTTGCTCGGTACTGAGCGTCGCGAGGATTTCGTTGCCCGCCTCGTGGTCTTTGGCCGAACCGAACAGGACAATCTGGTAGCCTTCGTCAATCAGCTGTTTCGCCAGCTCCGCATAGTGATAGTGCGGCCAGCGTTTTGCCGGGCCGAACTCGGCGCCAGGGCAGAAGCCAATCATCGGACGTTCCGACGAAAGACCAAACGCGTTGCAGGTGTGGGATTTTTCACCCTCGTTAACCTGAAGCTGTGGCCAGAGCAGCGGCTGCGGCAGATCTTTCGCGCTGCGCATGACCCCTTTGTCATAGGCCAGCGCCACATAGCGCTCCACCATCAGCGGCCAGGCCTCTTTATCCAGCACGCGCGCGTCGTTCAGCAGGCCGTAGCGCATTTCACCGCGCCAGCCGGTGCGGTGCGGGATGCCCGCAAAGAAAGGCACCAGGGCGGATTTAAAGGAGTTTGGCAGGACATACGCGCGGTCATAGCGCTTCTCGCGCAGGCTGTGGCCGAGTTTACGGCGTTCGCCAATTTCCAGCGCCCCGTGGCCGAGCGGCATCGGAATGGCGTCATTCACTTCCGGCATGCGCGATAACAGCGGACGGCACCACGCGGGTGCCATCACGTCGATTATCGCCTGGGGATAGCGCGCCTTGAGCGTGCGATAGAGACTTTGCGACATCATCATGTCGCCCACCCATGACGGGCCGATCACCAGAATTCTCATACTTACGCGTCGCGGTTCAGCCAGGCCATATACTCCGTTACGCCTTCGGCAACGGTTTTGAACGGTTTGTCATAGCCCGCTTTACGCAGGTTAGTGAGATCCGCCTGGGTGAACGCCTGGTAGCGGCCTTTGAGCTTGTCCGGGAACGGAATGTACTCAATGCTGCCTTTTTTGTGATACGCCAGCGTGGCGTCAGCCACCGCCTGGAACGACTCCGCACGGCCAGTACCCAGGTTGAAGATGCCGGACACGCCGTTCTCCCAGAACCACAGGTTTACGGCGGCCACGTCGCCCACGTAGACGAAGTCACGCTTAAAGCCGTCGCTGCCTTCGAACAGTTTCGGACTTTCGCCATTATTCAGCTGGGTGTTCAGGTGGAAGGCCACGCTTGCCATGCTGCCTTTGTGACCTTCGCGCGGCCCGTAGACGTTGAAGTAGCGGAAGCCGACAATCTGGGAGTTCGCTTCTGGCAGGACCTGACGCACGTATTCGTCGAACAGGAATTTAGAGTAACCGTAGACGTTCAGCGGCTGCTCATATTCGCGGGACTCGATGAAGTCTGAGGTGCGCCCGCCGTAGGTTGCCGCAGAAGAGGCGTACAGGAACGGAATTTCACGCTCGAGGCAGTAGTGCAGGATCTCTTTGGAGTACTGATAGTTGTTGTCCATCATGTACTTGCCGTCCCACTCGGTGGTGGATGAGCAGGCACCTTCGTGGAAGATGGCTTCGATCTCGCCGAACTCTTCCCCTGCCATAATCTGGATAAGGAAGTCTTCCTTATCCATATAATCAGCGATGTTCAGATCCACCAGGTTGACGAACTTGGTGCCGTCTTTCAGGTTGTCAACCACCAGGATGTCGGTGATGCCTTTGTCATTGAGAGCCTTAACAATATTGCTGCCGATAAAGCCCGCGCCGCCGGTAACGATGATCATAACTGTAACCTTTGAAGTGTGAAGCCCGGGGACAATCCCGGACGCTAATGTTTCTATCATATCATTAGTATGGCTGCCCTTCAGCCATTCACCTTCACAGCGCAGGGGTACGCGTGATTTATGCTGCAAAAACGACAAGAGATAATGTGTCATCTCGTCATGAGCTATAGGTTTGGGTAATATGTCCCGAAATTTGCCGAGTCTGGAGAATTGCAATGCGTGGTGATTTTTACAAACAGTTAAACAGCGACCTCGACACCGCACGTGCGGAAGGGTTGTTCAAGGAAGAGCGTATTATCACGTCTGCCCAGCAGGCGGACATCACCGTTGCCGATGGCAGCCATGTGATCAACTTTTGTGCGAACAACTACTTAGGTCTTGCGAATCACCCTGAGCTGATTGCCGCGGCGAAAAACGGCATGGATACCCACGGTTTCGGCATGGCTTCCGTACGTTTTATCTGCGGTACCCAGGACAGCCACAAGCAGCTTGAGAAAAAGCTGGCGAACTTCTTAGGTATGGAAGACGCCATTCTGTACTCCTCCTGCTTCGACGCTAACGGCGGTCTGTTTGAGACCCTGCTTGGCGCAGAAGATGCCATTATCTCCGACGCCCTGAACCACGCGTCCATCATTGACGGTGTGCGCCTGTGCAAAGCGAAGCGCTACCGCTATGCCAATAACGATATGGTTGAGCTGGAAGCGCGCCTGAAAGAGGCGCGCGAAGCGGGCGCTCGTCATGTGCTGATCGCCACCGACGGCGTGTTCTCGATGGACGGTGTGATCGCCAACCTGAAGGGCGTGTGTGACCTGGCGGATAAATATGACGCGCTGGTGATGGTCGATGACTCTCACGCGGTCGGTTTTGTCGGCGAAAACGGCCGTGGCTCCCACGAATACTGCGACGTGATGGGCCGCGTGGACATCATCACCGGTACGCTGGGAAAAGCGCTCGGCGGCGCGTCCGGCGGCTATACCGCTGCGCGTAAAGAGGTGGTTGAGTGGCTGCGTCAGCGCTCCCGTCCGTATCTGTTCTCCAACTCCCTGGCGCCGGCCATTGTGTCTGCCTCCATCAAAGTGCTGGAGATGGTGGAATCCGGAGCCGAACTGCGCGATCGCCTGTGGTCCAACGCCCGTCTGTTCCGCGAAAAGATGAGCGCAGCAGGCTTTACGCTTGCCGGTGCTGACCACGCGATCATTCCGGTCATGCTGGGCGATGCGGTCATCGCGCAGAACTTTGCCCGTGAACTGCAAAAAGAAGGGATTTACGTCACCGGGTTCTTCTTCCCGGTGGTGCCAAAAGGTCAGGCACGTATCCGCACCCAGATGTCTGCGGCGCATACGCCTGAACAAATTGAACGTGCGGTGGAAGCCTTCACCCGCATCGGCAAACAGCTGGGCGTCATTGCCTGAGGACGTAAGATGAAAGCGTTATCCAAACTGAAAGCGGAAGAAGGGATTTGGATGACCGACGTGCCGGAACCGGAAGTCGGTCATAACGATCTGCTGATCAAAATTCGTAAAACGGCTATCTGCGGTACTGACGTTCACATCTATAACTGGGACCAGTGGTCACAGAAAACCATTCCGGTACCGATGGTTGTCGGCCATGAATATGTTGGCGAAGTGGTGGGTATCGGCCAGGAAGTAAAAGGCTTCAAAATCGGTGACCGTGTCTCCGGTGAAGGCCATATCACCTGTGGTCACTGCCGTAACTGCCGCGGCGGACGTACCCATCTGTGCCGTAATACCATCGGCGTGGGCGTGAACCGTCCGGGCTGTTTCGCAGAATACCTGGTGATCCCGGCCTTTAACGCGTTCAAAATTCCGGACAACATTTCTGACGATCTGGCTTCCATCTTCGACCCATTCGGTAACGCGGTACACACCGCGCTCTCCTTCGATCTGGTTGGTGAGGACGTGCTGGTCTCCGGCGCGGGCCCGATCGGCATTATGGCCGCGGCGGTGGCGAAGCACGTTGGGGCACGTAATGTCGTGATTACCGACGTGAATGAATATCGTCTGTCGCTGGCGCGCAAAATGGGCGTGACCCGCGCAGTGGATGTCTCGAAAGAGAGCCTGACCGACGTGATGGAAGAGCTGGGCATGACCGAAGGCTTTGACGTGGGTCTGGAGATGTCCGGTGCGCCACCGGCGTTCCGCACGATGCTGGATACCATGAACCACGGTGGCCGCATCGCGATGCTGGGTATTCCGCCGTCGGATATGTCTATCGACTGGAACAAAGTCATCTTCAAGGGGCTGTTCATCAAAGGCATCTATGGCCGTGAGATGTTTGAAACCTGGTACAAGATGGCGGCGCTGATCCAGTCTGGTCTGGATCTGTCCCCGATTATCACTCATCGATTCTCCATTGATGAGTTCCAGCAGGGCTTTGACGCAATGCGTTCCGGTCAGTCCGGGAAAGTGATCCTGAGCTGGGATTAAACCTGCATGCTGGCACCGCTTTTACGGATGCCAGCATGCTTTCATAGCCGTTTGACTTTCCAGACGTTACTTGTTAACTTTTGGCGAAATTTTCTCCATTCTGTCTTCTCCGCACGTTCATTCTTGCAGTTAAAATGATTACGTCAGGAAAGATGTTGCCAGGCTAATCAGGTCATTATGTCCACACTGTTTTCACAGAAGTTGGTTGAGACACCTTCGCGATTTACCACTTTCATTACCGTTGTTATCTCTTTGCTAATAGTCATAGGCGTTAATATAACACATGCTAAATATAATGCAGTGATTAACCGGACGCTGGTTTTTGCGCTAATATTGCTGACGTTAAAATGCATAAACAATAAATTAATCAGGAATGTACTGGCGGTTATTTTATTAATTCCGGTGGCGGCAGATATTACTTTACAGTTATATGCATGGAGTAATTTCGATTCTGCTTTCAGTTATGGGTTTGCGCTGAGTGTACTCAATACAACGCCGGGTGAAGCAGGTTCAATGCTCGGATTGTACTGGCGCGATTGCCTCATTTTTATCGTCCTGTCCGCGTTGTTTATTTATGCTGCCAATACCGGCATGTGGCCTGTCGCCTCGCGTTTCCGTCGCTGGCCCGCCATTGCGCTTGCCGCCACGCTGCTGGCTTTCTTTGGCCAGGCTTTACAGCATCAACTCAGGAAAAGCAGTGTTGAAAGCCTGGCGCAGCGCGTGGTTCAGGCGACACCAGTCAGCACGGCAAAAGTTTTTATGCAGGCTATCGAAGATAATGCTGTCGTGGCCAACATCGGTAACAATATTCCTGATTATAAACTCACGCTATCTGATACCGGCATTGAGAACTATGTGTTGATTATTGGTGAGTCTGAGCGTACGGCAAATATGGGTATTTATGGTTATCAACGGGATACGACACCAGAACTGGAAAAGCAAAAATCTCAACTTTTACTGTTCCGCAATGCTGTAACGCCTGCACCTGTCACGATTATGGCGGTACCTTTGGCGTTGACTGCGGATACCGTGAATGCCCGTGATCCGCGCAAATATGGCGATAATGTTGTCAATGTTGCTAACAAAGCGGGATATGAGACTTTCTGGTTTAGTCGCCAGGGCAAAGGAGGAGCGCATAACAATGTCATTACCGGGATTGCCCTGAACACGAAGCAGCATGAATGGATTGACGGAGGCTACGACGAAGACCTTCTGCCATTGTTGCAAAATGCGCTAAAAACGCCGGGCAAAAAAATGATCGTTCTGCATTTATACGGAAGCCATGAGCCTTCCTGCCGACGTTTCCCCACCAGCCAGATGGTACTGCACGGTGATAATGAAGCCGATGACTGTTATGACAACTCGGTGCGATATACAGATACGTTGATGGGCAAAATCTTTAGCCTGCTGGAAAACACCCGTTCATCAGTCATGTATTTCTCCGACCATGGCCTGATTCGCGATCCGAAGCGTGCTGTAGCATACTCCCACGGTAACGTTAATCCACCACGGGAGGCTCTGCAAATCCCGGTGTTTATCTGGTACGGACGGCAGGTGGACTCCGATAAGCAGTACACCGGGGATTACAATACCGTATGGTCAGCTGATGATATTAATACGCTGGCCGAGCTGTGGCTTGGGATCCATCGTCAGGGAGAACCCGTCCAGTCTGTACACTCCTGGCTTGCCGGTTACAACAAGAACGTAACCGTGCTTGACACGACAGGCAAGTCTTATGAATGGCGAAATATTCGTTAACGCAGGTGCGATAAGCTTGTTTTTATTAGGGTGCTAACCTGCTTTGTTTTTAGAAATGGAATGATGATGATTAATATAGAACGAGATAGGATTCAATTTGTATTACTGCAATTACTCTTTGGACTGTGTGCTATTGCTTTTGGCTGCGTAGTAATTTCTCCTAATCTATCCGCCAAAATTTTGGGCCTGGCAGGTATTACTGCATTCCTAATTTTCATACTGGATATAAAAAACTTCAAAAAGAATGATGCATTCTGGCTTTGTTTGGTTCTGCTGATCATCGGGTTTTGCGATCTGATCTGGTATCGGATGTATAAGATTGATAGTGCCGCGATCAACTCCTATCGCGCTTATCTTGAAGTCGGTAAAATCTGCCTGTTTGGCGCATTCTCCATTTTCGTGCTTGTGAGCAGGCATCAGTTCAAAATTGGCAGCAATAAGATTCATATGCTTCTGGTTATTGCACTGCAGATGATGATTATTGGCTACGCAGGGTACCAGCATCTTTTTCTTGAAAAGCAGAGGGTAACGCTCTCCCTTGCAGGAGGGGCTGATGCAACTGGGGCTGCTTATACCATTGCATTTATCTCGTTTTACACGATTCTGGTGTTACAACACAGTTCAAGCAGATGGAAAGAGCTGTTTATCCTTGGGCACTTTTTTATAACCTTCCTGGTGCTGGTGGCAACAGAAACGCGGGCAGCCATTCTCACCTATCCGATTATTTTCTTCGGCTTGCTGGTGGTAAAACTGTACAAGGAAAAGCATATACCGTGGAAGGGTGTATCTGTTTTCCTGATTGCTTTGCTGGCTGGCGCATTTATGATGAAAGACAATCTGATAAAACGTTATAACGACTTTAATCATGATATAGTTTCCTATGATAAAGCGAACAGTGTTACTTCGGTTGGTGCCCGTTTAGCGATGTGGAAGACGGGGCTGATTGCGTCTAAACATAATTATTTATGGCAGTCTACAGACGAGCGGAACATCATAATCCGTGAAGAAATAAAAAAAGACCCAAGCCTGTCAGGCGCGCTGGGTTTCATTCGTGGACATCTTCATAATGAAATCGTTGAAACGCTTTCTGTAAAAGGCCCTTCAGGTCTTATTCTTTATATTCTGTTTGTTATGTCACTTGGTTGGTATGCACTGCGTAAACGAAACAGTATAATTCTGTTCGCTTTCCTGGTCTCGATTGTAATGTTCGGGGTGGGTGGTGTGATGTTCTATTCAAAAACAACGCCTGTTGCCTGGATGCTAACGCTGATAATGTCGGTTGTTTTCCTGGAACAGAACAAACATCGTCCGGTCATTAAGTAATCGTTTTGATTCTCCAACGGGAAACAGGTATTCTCCCGATGGAGAAATATTTTTACCAGACGAGCTCGCCATGAACGAACTGATTTCAGTTATCATCACCACCTACAACAGAGAAGAGTTGCTGGAACGCGCAATTCGTTCAGTTATTGCGCAGACATACACCGCAGTAGAATTGGTTATTGTTGATGATTGTTCTAATGAGAAAACCTCTCAACTCATCGAACGTATGCGCGCAGAGTGTGAAGCGCGTTTTGTGCATTTTATCTACGAACGTAACGAAAAGAACAGCGGTTCTAACTTTAGCCGTAACCGGGGCTATGCGCTTTCGCACGGTGTGTTTGTAACGGGGCTCGATGACGACGATTATTTCCTGCCAGAACGTTTGATGAAACTCGCTGAGCGGTATGATGATAAGTATGCTTTCGTGACGGATACCCCCGCCAGGCTGGACAAAACTCACCGTATCTATCCAGATACTGACGATAAAAGAATAATTGAACTACAGGATATTCTGTGTGAAAACGTGGTGGGCAATCAGGTATTGACCACCAGGGAAAAACTGTTAGGTGTCGGTGGCTTTTCTCCAGAAATTAAACAGCAGCAAGATCGCGATGTCTGGATTAAATTAATTCTTAAATATGGCCCAGGTATAAAATATAGCTTTAGTACGGCTATGGTGGATGCTGAACACGGAAGTAATCGGATTACCTCGCAAGTTAAAAAATACAACGCATATCGTAAACTCTATTTTAAATATCGCCAGCATATGTCTGAAGTGACTCGCAGTAATAATTTGTTCCAGCTTATGTCGTTTCGCGGTTTTAAATCAACGCGCATGAATTGCTTACTTCGTGGGCATAAAAAAGACGCTAAGTTAAAAATGAAGCTGCTTCGCCGTACGCTAAAAGAGCTATTCTGAAATTAACAAGGTGAAATGATGAATCTTAATATGATGAATAAACTCATCAAGAAAACCCGGCGCTGGCACAAAAAAACGGGTTTTTCTCTTTTTCAGCGTGCGGCCAACCATTTAGAACGGAAGAAAAAAGAGACGATTTTTAGCGTTATTGATGATCTGAATGTTCAGCCCGACGATTCATCCGCAACGGAATCGATGCAATCGCGTCTCATCTGGATCTGCTGGTTCCAGGGGCTGGATAGCGCGCCTGAACTGGTGAAACGCTGCATTGCCTCCGTACAACGTAACTCGCCGGATTCGCAGGTCATCATCCTGACGGATGAGAATATCCCAGACTACCTTACTCTCCCTGAACACATCAAAACGAAATACCACGCCGGGCTTATCAGTAAGGTACAATACTCTGATATTGTTCGCTGTTCGCTGCTGTATCAATATGGCGGGATCTGGATGGACGCGACGGTGTTCATGACGAAGCCGGTACCGGAAACATTTTTTGAAAATACCTTTTCATCACTTCGTTTTGATTCGTCTGAAAACGCATTGAGCCAGGGCTACTGGACAGCCTATTTTCTTGCAGCCCAAAAGGGGAGCGCGCTGGTGAAAATGGTACGGGATATTCTGTATCGCTACTGGCAGCACTATGACAACCTGATTGAATACTTCCTCATCGATTACAGCTTCTTATATGTGCGCGAACGCTATCCGCAGTTTCGTCTGGTCATGAATCAACAACCGGTCACTGGGAATAATCGCTTTTTGATTCGCCAGTTCATCTCAGCGCAACCTGATTTGGCGGCTTTGACGACGCTAAATGAGGATCCTGTAGGCATTTATAAGCTCTCGCACAAAGAACAATACCGTATTTCAGATAACGGACAGCCAACGATATACAGCCAGATCCTTGATGGCTCCTTCCACCTTGAATGAAAAAAAAGCCACTATGACGGTGGCTCAGACTTTAATCTAATAAGGTCAGTGCAACAACGGACTGACCACCATACACAGAGACCCTTCCTCACTGCAGCACAAGTTTGAAACCATCAGCCTCTCCGTCGCCTCCACTCTCAGCCAGAACCGTATCCGCCGTTTTCACGACAGCGATGTCTTTCAGTAGATTTTTGACCATATTGTAGAGCAGGCGCTGGGTCAGGAAATGGCGAACGGACGCGTTCTCTATACCGACAGCACCCACCTGAAAGCGAACGCGAATCCGCGCAAGGTAGTGAACGAGCAGCGCCCGGAAGGCGTCAGTGAATATTTCACACAGCTTAACGCTGCCGTGGAGGCCGACAGGAAGAAGCACGAAAAAAAAGCCGCTGCCCGGCGTCAAAAAGACGCCAGAAAAAGCAGCCACCGTTAAGAACACCAAAGTGAGCACCACTGACCCGGAAAGCGGCTTCATACACCGGGACAACAAACCGCAGGGGTTGGATCACCGCACGGCTGAAACAAAAGAACCCCACGCAAAAACATGGGGTTCGTCAGCAGTCTGGAAAGTACTTTCGGGCGCTTTTTTACGGCTTCTTCACGTTTCTGGCATCAGCAATCATTTTTCTTCGCTTTTTTATCCACACACTTCTAAAGTTTGTTGATTATCCGTTTATGGTTACAGTGCCTATGTTCAAGCTCACCGTTTGTTTATTGACCTGTAATTCTGCGCGTTTATTGCACGAGGTTATCCCGCCACTGTTAACGGTGGCAGATGAAATTGTCGTTGTGGACTCCGGCAGTACGGATACCACGCCGGATATTTGTCGCGAATATGGACTTTCTATCCACCATCACACCTATGCCATGCACGGCGCGCAGATGAATTATGCCGTTGATCTGGCGAGCAATGACTGGGTGTTGTGTATGGACAGTGATGAGATCCTGGATGCCGAAACGGTCGATTTTATTCTGGCACTGAAAGCCGGGGATGAACCTTCCGCCGATCGCGCCTGGCGCATCGCCCGATACTGGCATGTGCTGGGTGAAGAGGTACGCACCATTTACCCCGTCTCCTCTCCCGATTTCCCGGTACGGTTGTTTAATCGTACCCAGGCCCGTTTTAACCACCGTCCGGTGGACGACAAAGTTGAAGGCAAGATTATTGCAGTAAAAATGCCGGGACGGGTGCGCCACGACACGTTTTATAACCTCCATGAAGTGTTCAACAAGCTGAACAGTTACACCACCCGTCTGGTGAAATACCAGCCTGTCCGCCCCTCAATTGGGCGCGGCATAATCAGTGCGATCGGGGCGTTTTTCAAATGGTATCTGTTTAGCGGAGCCTGGCGTCAGGGCAAAGTTGGCGTGGTGACAGGACTCTATGCCACCGCCTACAGCTTTTTGAAGTATTTCAAATCCTGGTATCAGCATCAGGAGAAAAAAGAGCCCGTTGCGAAAGAGCATACGGACTCTCAGACGGCAAAATAAGCGTCAGGCAATCACGCTTTTTTTCCCCATCCCTGCCACTGCTGCTGGACGTATTTCACCAGCGTACTGTTGCTGATGCTGTCACCAATGACAGAGAAGAAGCGAGTCGCGTAGACCGGTTCAGGCGGCTGCTTCAGCACGCAGCGCTTCACGCCGCGGAACGGATTACGCGGCGCTGTCGGCGCGGGCTGTGCAGAATTCGGCGTAGAGGTATCCACCTGCGGCTCGTTCAGCAGATCGCTCGGGCGCACCAGCGTGATATCAGAAGGTAACGTCGGCAGCATTTGTTGCAAAACGCGAACGGTAGACGGGTGCGGGTGACCGATGGCGATGGCCGAGCCATTGCGGCGGGCCAGCTGTACCGCGCGATTAAACTGCACGCGGATATCGGCTTCGTTCTGGGTATCATCCAGGAACACTTTACGCTTAATGACTTTGACGCCCGTTCCCTGTGCGGCACGCATCGCCTGACTGTTGCCGATGGTCATGCTGTCGAGGAAATAGAGGTTGTAGCGCTCCAGCGCCTGCATCACTTTAAGCATCCCGTACAGGCTCGAGGTCATCGCGCTGCCCATATGGTTGTTCAACCCTACGGCATACGGCACTTTGTTGTATGCGTCGCGGATGATGCGCTCGATCTCATCGCTGCTCATATCCGGGCGCAGGGTGTCTTTTTCCAGCGGCTGCTTGCTGAGCGGTGCCATCGGCAGATGGATGAGAACCTGATGCCCGGCGTTATGGGCTTTAGTCGCCATCTCACGCGCGTGGGGCGCATTCGGAAGGACGGCGACAGAGATGGCTGACGGCATCGCCAGCACCTGATTTTCATAATGTGGACGATAACCGAAGTCATCAATCACAATGGCGAGTTTACCTGCATATACCGGTGCAGCCAGCGCCAGTGCGCTGACGACGGAGAGAACAATGCGACGAAATTGAAGCAAAACTTATCTTCCCAACCACGGCTGTGGATTGACCGCCTGACCCTGACGACGAATTTCGAAATAGAGTGACGGGCGGCCCTGACCGCCACTGCTGCCCACAAGGGCGATGGGTTGGCCCGCGCGCACCTGTGTGCCGACGCTGACCAGTGCGCTCTGGTTGTAGCCGTAAAGGCTCATATCGCCTTTACCGTGTTCGACCACGACCACCAGCCCGTAACCCTGCAGCCAGTCGGCCAGAATCACGCGGCCATCAGCGATGGCTTTCACTTCGCTACCTTCAGACGCACCGATAACTATCCCTTTCCAACGTAGCTCACCCTGCAGCTGTTCGCCATAGCGATGCAGAATTGAACCACGAACGGGCCAGTAAGCCTGACCGCGAGGCGAGCCCAGGCCGCCGGTACGTGACATCAGGGAACGTTCGCTTTCGCTTGGCTTGTAGGTCGTCCCTTTACGGGACGCTTCCTGCTGTTTGTCGCGAACGGCCTGCGCCTCGCGGGCCTCTTTTTCAGCGCGCGCTTTTGCCGCGGCTTCCGCACGGGCGATGCTGTTACGCAGTTTTGATTCGTTGGCGCGCATTTCGCTCAGCTGGCTCTGACCTTCCTGAATGGAAGATTCAAGGCCGGAAAGGGTTTTCTTACGCTCGTTGCGGGCCTGCTCAAGTTTTGCCTGCTGGGCCTGCTGATCGTAGAGCAGCGTCTGCTGCTGGGTCTGCTTCTCTTCCAGCTCGGCTTTTTGCGTGGTGACCTCTTCGCGCGTCTGCTTCAGCTGCGCGATAGTCTCCTGACGCGCCTGGTTCAGGTAGCCGAAATAGGCCTGCAGGCGCTGGCCGCGCTGGCTCTCTTCACCGCTGAGGATCAGTTGCAGACCGGTGTGTTCACCCTGGCGGAATGCGGCATCAAGCTGTGCGGCAAGGTTGCGCTCCTGCGCATCGCGTTGCCGCTCCAGTCTGGCAATCGACGCGTTCATCTCGTCGATCTGCTTATTCAACTGGGCGAGGGTGTTTTGCGTTTCACGGAGTTTACGCGTGGCGGCAGAGATGGCCTCTTCCTGCTGCTTAAGCTGGGCGAGCAGGGCGGCGCGCTGCTGCTGCTGCTGGCGTACCGCACGCTCTTTGGCGGCGATATCGGCCTGAATGGATTTCAGCTGGTCGCGGTCATCCGCGTGGGCGGATGCGGCGCACAGCAATACGCCAGCGCTGAGTGCGCTGGCGTAAAACAGAGGTCTGACTGATAACCTAAGCGGCTTCACGACCCATGTGATTGAAAAAATCGCCTTTCCCCTCATGGGGAGCGATTATTCCACGATGAACAGCGGCTTACCAGTCATCTCTTCAGGGATCGGCATCCCCATCAGCGACAACATGGTTGGCGCGATGTCAGAAAGCTTGCCGCCTTCCACTGCTTTCAGTGATTTATCACCGACATAAATCAGCGGAACGGGCAGGTTGGTGTGAGCCGTGTGCGCCTGGCCGGTCGCCGGGTCGCGCATCTGTTCAGCGTTACCGTGATCCGCGGTGATCAGCAGCTGGCCGCCAACGGATTCAACCGCTTTCGCGACCTGCTCAACGCAGTGGTCCAGCGCTTCAACTGCTTTTACTGCCGCTTCCATCACCCCGGTATGACCCACCATGTCGCCATTCGGATAGTTACAGATGATGGTGTCGTACTTGCCGCTAACGATTGCCGCCACCAGTTTTTCGGTCAGCTCAGCAGAGCTCATCTCTGGCTGCAGATCGTAGGTGGCGACTTTCGGGGAATTAATCAGAATGCGCTCTTCGCCAGGGAACGGCTCTTCAACACCGCCGTTAAAGAAGAAGGTGACGTGCGCATACTTCTCTGTTTCGGAAATACGCAGCTGCGTCTTATCATTCTTCGCCATCCACTCACCGAAGGTATTCGCCAGTGAAGCGGGTGGATATGCGCATGGAGCTTTGATATCAGCGGCATATTCGGTCAGCTGGATGAAGTTAATGTTCACCACTTTCTTACGGGCAAACCCGTCGAAGTCGCTGTTGACAAACGCACGGGTAATTTCACGCGCACGGTCAGCACGGAAGTTCATGAAGATCAGCGCGTCGCCATCTTCCATCGCGGCATCCGCCTGGCCTTCAGCACGAATCACGGATGCTTTCACGAATTCGTCGTTTTCATCACGCGCGTAGGCGGCTTCAAGCGCTTCAACGGCGGTCGCGAACTGGAATTCACCTTTTGCCAGGGTCATCAGGTCATAGGCCTGTTCCACGCGATCCCAGCGGTTGTCGCGGTCCATGGCGTAGTAACGACCAATAATGGAGGCCACGCGGCCTTTACCCAGCGCGGCGAATTTGTCTTCGAAGGCTTTCAGGGAGCCTTTTGCGCTGCGTGGTGGCGTATCGCGACCGTCCAGGAAGGCGTGCAGATAGATTTTGTCCGCACCGCGCTCAGCAGCCAGTTCAACCATCGCCATGATGTGATCTTCATGACTGTGAACGCCGCCTGCAGAGAGCAGACCCATGATATGTACGGCCTTGCCAGCGGCAACGGCGTTATCGACGGCATCGCACAGCGTTGGGTTGGAGAAGAAGGTGCGTTCTTTGATTTCAACGTCCAGACGCGTCAGGTCCTGATACACAATACGTCCGGCGCCCAGGTTAACGTGACCCACTTCGGAGTTGCCCATCTGGCGGTCCGGCAGACCCACTTCCAGGCCAGACGCGTCAATCAGCGTGTGTGGACGTTTTGCCCACAGCGCATCCATGACGGGGGTTTTGGCGGTGAAAATAGCGTTATCCTGGCTGTCTTCACGGTAGCCATAGCCATCCAGAATCACCAGTACCATAGGTTTTTTAGAAACCGACATTGCGACAACCTCATGCTCAAGAGTCAAAATTTGCGTAATTTTACTACAGCTGAATCGATCAAATAGCCGCAGAAGATCAAAGAAAGCGCAAGGGCAAGGTGCTTCTCAGACCATTTTGAGGCATTTTTTTAGGTGGCATGCCGCAGAAAATGGATTAGGTTAGGGTCGCTGGCTGTATTTGCCACAACGCACAGGTATACTCCTGTCCTGGTTTTTTTAATCACTAAGTCGGGAGTAGTTACCCTCCATGCAAGAAATTATGCAATTCGTTAGCCGCCATCCGGTTCTGAGCATCGCGTGGATTGGCCTGCTGGCCGCTGTGCTGTTCACCACATTTAAGGGTCTGACGTCTAAGATTAAGGTTATCACCCGTGGTGAAGCGACGCGTCTGATTAACAAAGAAGATGCCGTCGTAGTCGATCTGCGTCAGCGTGACGATTTCCGTAAAGGGCACATTGCAGGTGCGATTAACCTGCTGCCTGCTGAAATCAAAGCGAATAACGTGGGCGAGCTTGAGAAGCATAAAGCCCAGCCGATTATCGTTGTTGACGGTACCGGCATGCAGGCGCAGGAATCCGCCAGCCTGCTGCATAAAGCAGGCTTCGAAAACGTATCTGTGCTGAAAGAAGGCATTTCCGGCTGGAGCGGGGAAAACCTTCCTTTGGTGCGCGGTAAATAAGGAGTTCAGTGATGGCCAATATTGAGATCTACACCAAAGCGACCTGCCCGTTCTGCCATCGTGCGAAAGCGCTGCTGAACAGCAAAGGCGTCACGTTCCAGGAACTGCCTATCGACGGTGACGCGATTAAACGCGAAGAGATGATTCAACGTAGTGGTCGCACAACGGTTCCGCAGATTTTTATTGATGCGCAGCACATTGGCGGCTGTGATGACTTGTATGCGCTCGACGCCCGTGGTGGACTCGATCCCCTGCTGAGCTAAGAGACTTTAGGACAATTAAAAAGGGTTTTTCCATGTCAGAACAAAACAACACCGAAATGACTTTCCAGATCCAGCGTATCTACACCAAGGATGTCTCTTTCGAAGCGCCAAATGCGCCGCACGTTTTCCAGAAAGACTGGCAGCCAGAGGTTAAACTTGATCTGGATACCGCATCAACCCAGCTGGCTGATGACGTGTATGAAGTCGTACTGCGTGTGACCGTGACCGCCTCTCTGGGCGAAGAGACGGCTTTCCTGTGTGAAGTACAGCAGGGGGGGATCTTCTCCATCGGTGGTATCGAAGGTAACCAGATGGCGCATTGCCTGGGTGCATACTGCCCGAACATTCTGTTCCCGTATGCGCGTGAATGCATCACCAGCCTGGTTTCCCGCGGTACATTCCCGCAACTGAACCTTGCGCCAGTTAACTTTGATGCGCTGTTCATGAACTATCTGCAGCAGCAGGCTGGCGAAGGTGCTGAACAACATCAGGATGCCTGATGAGCACTGTTAATGCGTCAATGACTGTGATCGGTGCCGGCTCATACGGCACCGCTCTTGCCATCACGCTGGCAAGAAATGGTCACGAGGTGGTCCTGTGGGGCCACGACCCAAAACATATCGCGACGCTGCAGCGCGACCGCTGCAACGTGGCGTTTCTTCCGGACGTTCCGTTCCCTGACTCCCTGCACCTGGAAAGCGACCTGGCGACCGCGCTGGCGGCCAGCCGCAACATTCTGATTGTCGTCCCGAGCCATGTATTCGGTGAGGTGCTGCGTCAGATTAAGCCGCTGATGCGCCCGGATGCACGCATTGTGTGGGCGACGAAAGGGCTGGAAGCCGAAACCGGACGCCTGCTGCAGGATGTTGCCCGTGAAGCGCTGGGTGATGACATCCCGCTGGCGGTGATTTCGGGCCCGACCTTTGCCAAAGAGCTGGCCGCTGGCCTGCCAACGGCGATTTCGCTGGCATCAACCGATCAGACCTTCTCCGACGATCTGCAACAGCTGCTGCACTGCGGCAAGAGCTTCCGCGTCTACAGCAACCCCGATTTTATCGGCGTACAGCTGGGTGGGGCGGTGAAGAACGTGATTGCGATTGGTGCCGGCATGTCCGACGGCATTGGTTTCGGTGCCAACGCACGTACGGCGCTGATCACCCGCGGCTTAACCGAGATGTCCCGCCTTGGCGAAGCGCTGGGTGCCGATCCGGCCACCTTTATGGGGATGGCGGGCTTAGGCGATCTGGTGTTGACCTGTACCGACAATCAGTCCCGTAACCGCCGCTTTGGCATGATGCTCGGACAGGGCAGCGATGTGAAAGCCGCGCAGGAGAAGATTGGTCAGGTGGTTGAAGGCTACCGCAATACCAAAGAAGTTCGCGAATTGGCGCACCGGTTTGGTGTCGAAATGCCAATAACCGAGGAAATTTATCAGGTATTGTATTGCGGAAAAAATGCGCGCGAGGCAGCATTGACCTTATTAGGTCGTGCGCGCAAGGACGAGCGCAGCAGTAACTAGTCGGAACCGTTATCACCTGAATGACCCAGCCAGCGCAGAACTGGCTGGTCATTATACTATCGTCTGGAGTTAGCAATGCCGTGTGAAGAACTGGATATCGTCTGGAATAATATTAAAGCCGAAGCCCGGGCGTTGGCCGACTGTGAGCCGATGCTGGCCAGTTTCTACCATGCAACGTTACTCAAGCACGAAAACCTCGGCAGCGCCCTGAGCTATATGCTTGCCAACAAGCTGGCGTCCTCGATCATGCCCGCCATCGCCATTCGTGAAGTGGTGGAAGAAGCTTACGCCGCTGACCCGGAGATGATCGCCTCTGCCGCCTGCGATATCCAGGCCGTGCGAACCCGTGACCCTGCCGTCGACAAATATTCTACGCCGCTGCTGTACCTGAAAGGCTTCCACGCCCTGCAGGCTTACCGCATCGGCCACTGGTTATGGAATGAAGGCCGCCGCGCGCTGGCTATTTTCCTGCAAAACCAGGTTTCCGTAACCTTCCAGGTGGATATTCACCCGGCCGCGAAAATTGGCCGCGGGATCATGCTCGACCATGCCACCGGCATTGTTGTCGGTGAAACGGCGGTCATTGAAGATGACGTCTCGATCCTGCAGTCGGTTACCCTGGGCGGTACCGGTAAAACCAGCGGCGATCGCCATCCGAAAATTCGTGAAGGGGTGATGATTGGCGCGGGCGCCAAGATCCTCGGCAATATTGAAGTGGGGCGCGGCGCGAAAATTGGCGCGGGGTCTGTCGTGCTGCAGCCTGTGCCGCCGCACACCACCGCCGCTGGCGTGCCGGCGCGCATCGTCGGCAAACCCGACAGCGATAAACCGTCCATGGATATGGACCAGCACTTCAACGGCATTCACCATACCTTTGAGTACGGTGACGGCATCTGAGATTTTGCCCGGTGGCGCTGCGTTTACCGGGCCTACCTTAGAATGGCGCCCGGATACCCAAGCTGGCGCCATGCTTCATAGACCACCACCGACACCGCGTTCGACAGGTTCATGCTGCGGCTGTCCGGCATCATCGGAATACGGATTTTCTGCTCAGCGGGCAGGGCATCCAGGATTGTGGCGGGCAGGCCGCGCGTTTCCGGGCCAAACATCAGATAGTCACCCTCCTGATAGCTCACGGCGCTGTGTGCGGGCGTCCCTTTAGTGGTCAGGGCGAACATGCGCTGCGGCTTTTCGCTTTCCAGAAACGCGGCGTAATCAGGGTGGCGCACCACGGCGGTAAATTCATGATAATCCAGCCCTGCGCGGCGCAGACGTTTGTCGTCCCACGTAAAGCCCATCGGCTCAATGATATGCAGGCGAAAACCGGTGTTGGCGCACAGGCGAATAATATTGCCGGTATTTGGCGGAATTTCTGGTTCGAATAAAACGATGTTAAGCATACTGCCCCCTTAATTGCGGGGGCAGAATAGCAGAAAAGAGAGGGACTACGCGACGCCGGGTTCCTGCAGGCGACAGCGCAGCATTTTATAGACGGTGGCCCCCGCAGCGACCAGTGCGGGCAGGCTGAGGATCATTAAAATACTGTCTGCCTGCCACTGCAGCGAAAGCAGTTGCGCGCTGGTCATGGTGCCCGCCACGCCGCCAAAACGGCCGATCCCCTGCATCCAGGCGATGCCCGTCGCGCGACATTCGGTGGGGTAAAAGGTGGCGGCCAGGGTTTGCATGCCCGATTGCGCGCCGTTCATCGCGATCCCCATCAGGAATATCAAGGCGCCAAACAGGACGATATGGTTATGCTCAAGGCCAAGCAGCAGGATCAGCCCCATGGTCAGGACAAATCCTCCTGCGACCACTTTGTGCGCCTCCCAGCGGTCCATCATCCAGCCTGCGAGCAGAATGCCTACGGTACCGCCAAAGGTGAACAGTGACGTCAGCCAGGCGGATTCCGTCAGAGCATAACCCATCCCCTGCATCAGCGTCGGCATCCAGCTCAGCAGGACGTAATAAATCACCAGCCCCATAAAATAGGTCACCCACAGCATCAGGGTGCCGGGTAGCCAGGGCATGGAAAACAGCTGCGCCACGCTCCCTTTTTTAGAGGCGACCCGTTCCTCCTGGAGGAAAAAGCCGGTCACGCCGTCCAGCGTGCTGCGGGCGAACCGGCTGGCGATGCGGCGGATCTGCATCACGTCTTTCCCGCGCTGCACCAGAAATTTCACCGACTCTGGCAAAAACAGCGCCAGCAGCAGCGTTAATATCAGCGGGGCAATCGCGCCGGTCAGCAGTACGCTCCGCCAGCCATGATGAGGGATCAGCCAGGAGGAGATCGCTCCGCCGCCCGCCGCGCCCAGCGGGAAACCGCAGTACATGGTGTTAATCGCCATGGCGCGACAGCGCTGAGGGGCAAATTCTGAGATAAGCGTGATAGCGTTAGGCATTGCCGCCCCCAGCCCCAGCCCCGTCAGGAACCGCCATAGTGTCAGGGTGTTAAGGGTTTGCGCCCAGGCGGCCCCCAGGCTTGCAAGACCAAAGAACAGACACGAAAAGACCAGCACGCGCTTACGCCCCATTCTGTCCGACACCGGACCGGCGATCAGCGCGCCCAGCGACAGCCCCAGCAGCGCCGCACTGAGCACCGGCCCCAGATCCTGTTTATGGATACCCCATTCAGCCGACAGCGTAGGCGCAATGTAGCCCATCGCCGCCGTATCAAAACCATCGATCGCCAGGACCAGAAAACCCAGCACGATAAGAAGCCAGTGAAATCCTGAAAAGCGACTGTCATCGATTACCTGCTGAATATCCACCTTGCCTGAATACGTCATACGCACCCCTCTGATGTGATGTTGTTTTTGTGTTCTTGTATTTGCTTGTCTATACAATTGCGGACGGCAGGGGGATGTCAAATTTTCTTATCCAATATGTTACCTGGATGTTATTTTTGGCATAAAAAAGCGCCCGAGGGGGAATCGGACGCGTGAGGGAAGGCAACGGGGGGAAGCGTCAGGCGGCGTTACCCTGTGCAAGGGGAGCCAGCGCTGCCGGTAATTTATTTAACTCCTGCACCAGAGAATCTTTACTGATTTCGCTGATCGTTTTCGCACCGGTCAGCGTCATCGCCACCTTCATCTCTTTTTCGATCAGGTTAAGCAGATTTGCCACGCCAGCCTGGCCGCTGGTGGCCAGCGCATACAGATAGGCCCGACCCAGCAGCACGCTGTCGGCACCCAGCGCAATCATACGCACCACGTCCAGTCCGTTGCGGATGCCGCTATCGGCCAGGATGGCAATATCGCCTTTCACCGCATCGGCTATCGCCGGCAGGGCGCGCGCGGAAGAGAGCACCCCGTCAAGCTGGCGTCCGCCGTGGTTAGAAACCACAATCCCGTCTGCGCCAAAGCGTACCGCGTCGCGGGCATCTTCCGGGTCGAGGATCCCTTTGATCACCATCGGGCCGTCCCAGAATTCGCGGATCCACTCCAGGTCTTTCCAGGAGATGGACGGATCGAAATTGTTCGCCAGCCAGCCGATGTAATCTTCCAGCCCGGTCGGTTTACCCAGATACGCCGAGATATTTCCCAGATCGTGCGGACGGCCGTTGAGACCAACATCCCAGGCCCATTGCGGATGCGTTACAGCCTGCCAGTAGCGGCGCAGGGCGGCGTTCGGGCCGCTCATGCCGGAGTGGGCATCACGGTAGCGCGCGCCGGGTGTCGGCATATCGACGGTAAAGACCAGCGTGGAGCAGCCCGCCGCTTTGGCGCGCTCCAGCGCGTTTCGCATAAAGCCGCGATCGCGCAGGACATACAGCTGGAACCACATTGGGCGCTTGATGGTCGGGGCCACCTCTTCGATCGGGCAGACGGACACGGTAGAGAGGGTAAACGGAATGCCTTTGGCATCCGCCGCGGCGGCCGCCTGCACTTCCCCGCGACGGGCGTACATGCCGCACAGGCCTACGGGCGCAAGGGCCACCGGCATGGCGAGCGTCTCGTTAAACAGTTTTGTCTCAAGGCTCAGGTCAGACATATTTTTCAGCACGCGCTGGCGCAGAGCCACCTCCGAAAGATCTTCCACATTGCGACGCAGGGTATATTCGGCATACGCCCCGCCGTCGATGTAGTGGAACAGGAACGGGGGCAAAATGCGCTGCGCCGCGGCGCGGTAGTCACTGGCTGCTGAAATAATCATGCTTTGTTCTCCCTGGAAATATCACTGTCGCCAGGCAGACGGGTAATACGCGCCTGTCGGGCCTGGTCTTCATCGAATCGTTTAATGGTGGTGTGCACGAAGCCCAGATGCGCCATCATTGCTTTGCGCGCGGCCCCGGCATCACCGGCCAGAATGGCGTTGAGCACCGCCTCGTGTTGTTCAGTGAGCTGGGCAAACACCGGCGGGACCAGATACATGCGCTGGCGGCTCTGCTTCACGGAGGATTGCAGCAGGTCGAAGAAACCGCGCATGGTCTGGAGCAGCACCACGTTGTGCGACGCCTCGGCAATTGCCAGGTGAAATCGCACGTCCGCCTGGGAGGCGATATCCGGGTCGCTGCTTTGCGTGGCCTCAAAGCAGGCTTTGAGCTTCTCTTTGTCGGCCTCGGTTGCCCGCATGGCCGCGTGCCAGGCGGTACTGGTTTCGATGGCGTGACGCGCTTCAAGGATGTCGAAGCTGTAGTCCGGGTCGTTCTCCATCAGTGTTTTCAGCGGCTGTACGATGTTTTGTTCGGACCAGTCGTCATGCTGCCAGCGTACAAAGGTGCCGCCGCCGCGACGGCTCACCAGTACCCCTTCGCTGACCAGCGTGGCCAGCGCTTCACGCAGTGAGTTGCGTGATACGCCAAGCTGGGTGGCGAGCTGGCGCTCGGCGGGCAATTTCATGCCCGCTTCCAGCTGTTGTTCTTCAATCAGCGCCCGCACGCGAGAGGCAATCTCGTCGGACAGGCGTCTGGGCATCACTATCATGGGATCATCCAGGTTAAGACATAGGCCTGCAGGGTGGTAATCACCCCGACCATGCAGGTGAATATCAGGCTGTGTTTCACGGTAAAGCGGAACAGATCCGACTCTTTACCGACCAGTCCCACCGCCGCACAGGCAATGGCGATGGACTGCGGAGAGATCATCTTCCCGGTCACGCCGCCGGTGGTATTCGCGGCCACCAACAGCACGTCTGAGACGCCGATTTGCTGGGCGGCCGTCGCCTGCAGGGCGGCGAACAGGGCGTTAGACGAGGTATCTGAACCGGTCAGGAACACCCCCAGCCAGCCGAGGAACGGCGAGAAGAAGGTAAAGGCGTGGCTGGTATGCGCCAGCGCCAGTGCCAGCGTCGATGACAGGCCGGAGTAGTTCGAGATAAACGCGAACGCCAGCACCATGCCGATGGAGTAGATCGGCAGCATCAATTCTTTAATGGTCGCCGCAAAGGTCTGCACCGCAGCGGCAGGCTTCATGCGCAGCCACACAACAGAAAGAATAGCGGCAAACAGGATGGCGGTGCCGGTAGCGGAGAACCAGTCGAATTTATAGACCGCGGCATACGGCGTGGCGGCGTGCACCACCGGCGGCATACGGGCGACCATCTTATCGAGGAACGGCACAGAGATGTTAATCACCATGTCATACAGCGCGCCACCTGGGGCAAACAAGGCCTTAAACGGCGGGATGCTCCAGAGCGTCACCGTGGCAGTCAGGAACAGGAACGGCGACCATGCGCGGATGACCTGGCCTGCGGTATAGCCTGTACGCGCCAGGGTTTGATCGACCTGTGAGGCGCCCATGTCGGCGAAGCGGAAAATACGTACCGGCTGCCAGCGCTTCAGGAACAGCGTCAGACAGACCAGCGAGACCAGCGAAGAGATGATGTCCGGCAGCTCCGGGCCGAGGAAGTTGGAGCTGAGGTACTGTGCAATAGCGAACGAACCGCCGGCGACCATCACCGCAGGCCACGTCTCTTTCACGCCGCGCCAGCCATCCATAATCGCCATGATCCAGAACAGGACGATGATGGTCAGGAACGGCAGCTGGCGGCCAACCATCTGGCCAATCTCAAAGCTGTCCAGCCCGGTCACCTGGCCTGCGACCAGAATCGGGATCCCCATTGCGCCAAACGCCACCGGCGCGGTGTTCACAATCAGGCACAGTCCCGCGGCATACAGAGGGTTAAAGCCCAGCCCGACCAGCAGCGCGGCGGTGATCGCCACCGGTGCGCCGAAGCCAGCGGCCCCTTCAAGAAACGCCCCAAAAGAGAAACCGACAATCAACATCTGCAGGCGCTGATCCGGCGTGATGGAGAGGATCGACGAGCGGATAATGTCGAACTGCCCGGTTTTCACCGAGATTTTATAGACAAACACCGCGGCGATGATGATCCACGCAATCGGCCACAGACCGTAGAAGAAACCGTAGACGACGGAGGCCAGGGCGCGATCGACCGGCATTTTGTAGAAGAACAGCGCCACCAGCAGCGCGATGGCGACGGTGTACGTCGCGGCAAGGTAGCCCTTCAGCTTGAGCTTAATCAGCGCAAAGAAGAAGAACAGGATCGGCAGCGATGCGATCAGGCTCGACAGCCAGATATTTCCGGCCGGGTCGTAGTTTTGTTGCCAGAGGCTCATGCAGGTCTCCTGAGGACCAGACAGCCTGCGTTGCGGGTGAGTCTCCGCTCATCTCTGCGTCACAGTCTGTGTAAAAGTGGTCCTGCCAATATTGTGTTGTAGGGTTAATGACAATGAATGGTTAACCAGATGTTATGAGCTAGCAATGGTTTTGTGAGCGAAAATGATGGAATTGTGAACCGGGGGAGGATTGATTGCGCTATTGGTTGGACCAATTCACGCGAAGGGGAAAAGAATAGGCCGGGTAAGCGCAGCGCCACCCGGCATGAAATCAGAATGCCGTCTTACAAAAACCCGTCATCTCTTTCAGGCCCATTTCGCGGCCAAGCTCGGTCATCGGGTGAACCACCACCAGACCACGGACGCTTTTCTTCAGCTTGCCCATGTCGGCCTGCTCTTTTTTGGTGATCGCGCGGCGGTGCGGCATGTTCATCAGCTTCTGCGCTTCTTTGCTCAGCTTCTGGCCTTTAACTTCACGCAGACGTTCGATCTCCGCTTCCAGCTTTGCGGTCTCTTTCTCAAGCTCGGCGTACTTCTCGGCGGAATCGACCAGCGAGAGACCTGCCATCTGGTGGCGGATCAGATCCAGGCGGTCGCTCAGGCGTTTAATTTCGTTCTTTTCGACTTCTTTCATGACAAATAACTCTGAAAACGGGGAATTTACAGGGAAGGATACACCAATGTGAGCAGGCTTACTTCTGAAACGCTTTTTTTAAGCTGATTCGGGAAATCAGCTCAGTCAGGGAGAGGACCATTGTGGAACGGACAACCTGTTGATAACGCAACTTTTGCATCGCGTACAGCTCAGGGTCGCTGCTGTCAAAATGGGGGGCTGGGGGGAGCGCAGTGACGCAATGCAGCTCGCCAAAGGGGCCAAGGATCTCGTCATCGGTAAAGGTGTACTCATTACCGTCATGATTGAGCTCTTCGCGCAGCGCCATCAACAGCTCCGCATCTTCATACTCTTGTCGGTTCAGCACGCCAAGACCATAAATCAGCTTCAGACGCACGGATAAATCGCCCAGCGGCCCGTCGCCGTCCAGTAACGGTTCTACAGCATATTTTACCGCGTAGTCGTCTTTGCGGAACACCTGAAGCACCAGGATATTCACCGCCTCGGTTAATAGCTCGACGGCGGCAATCAGGAAACTTCGTACGGTTTTGCCAGCATTCAGACGCTCAAGCACACGATTTTCAAAGGCCTGGGTTTGTTCCATTATTGCCTGCATATCTGACAATCTGTAATCAGGGCGCAGGATGACCTGCGCCTCACTGTGCATCATTTGGTTGCGTTGTATGCGTTAACCGCCTCCACAACCACGTCGCTGTTGGCGTCCAGACCGGAAATCTGCGCCAGCGCAGCTTGCGCGCCTTTATCGTCAATCAACTGAGCCAGCTCAATCGCCTGGGGATCCTGCTCGCTGCGATAGTGCATCGCGGCGGCAATGCCTTTCACCAGGTTGGCGTGCGGCAGGCCGTATTCCAGCGTGCCCAGCAGCGGCTTAATCAGGCGATCGCCCGCGCTCAGTTTACGCAGCGGCTGGCGGCCTACGCGCTCAACGTCATCTTTCAGATACGGGTTTTCAAAACGACCGAGGATTTTCTGGATGTATGCTGCATGTTTCTCAGCATCAAAACCGTAGCGTTTGATCAGCACCGCGCCGCTCTCTTCCATTGCCCCTTTCACCACCGCACGGATCTTCTCATCAAGGATCGCGTCGCGAATGGTCTGATGACCGGCCAATTTCCCGAGGTAGGCGGTTATAGCATGCCCGGTGTTCAGCGTGAAGAGTTTGCGTTCGACAAATGCCATCAGGTTATCGGTTAATTCCATTCCCGGAATGGTCGGCAGCGTGCCTTTAAACTGGGTTTTATCAACGATCCACTCGCTGAAGGTTTCCACGGTCACTTCCAGCGGATCGTTGGTCGCAGATTCTGACGGCGGGACGATACGATCAACGGCGGAATCCACAAACCCGACGTGCGCTTCCACCCAGGCTTTGTCTTCCTCTGCTACGGCGTTGAGCACGTGGCCTTTCAGCTGCGTGGTGCCGCGCACCATGTTCTCGCAGGCAATAATGTTCAGCGGGGTGTCGATGCCCTGCGCTTTACGTTTTGCCAGGCCTTTTGCCACCGCAGGGGCGATACGCTCCAGTACCACCGGGCCCACCGCCGTGGTGACCAGGTCAACGCTGGCGATAAGGTCGATAACGTCGTCGCCGATACTGCTTACCGCGTTGACGCCAGTGACCGTTTCCACCTGCTCATTTTCACCCACCACATGTACCTGGTAGCTATGACGGTCATTCAGGGCATCCAGAACGACCTGATTTACATCGGCGAATGTCAGCGTAATGCCCGCGTCTGCCAGCAGCTTGCCGATAAAGCCACGACCGATATTACCTGCGCCAAAATGTAATGCTTTCATAGTGTTAACCTTAATCAATGTTTTTACCCGAGAGGGCTGGGGTGAGGAACGTTTTCCCCTCACCCTAGCCCTCTCCCCGGAGGGGAGAGGGAAGAGAACTTATTTGTTCAGCAGAGCCAGCACTTCTTCCACGCTGGTGGTATTGGCCAGACGCTCAATGACAGACTCATCATCCAGCGCGTTGGTCAGGCTGGTAATCACCTGAATGTGCTCGTTGTTGCGAGCAGCGATACCAATCACCAGACGGGCGATGTCGTCTTCTTCTTCACCGAAGCGGACGCCCTGCGGGTACTGACAGAATACGACGCCGGTTTTCAGAACGCGATCTTTCGCTTCCACCGTACCGTGCGGCACCGCGATGGATTCGCCCAGGTAGGTTGGCGTCAGTTTTTCACGTTCCAGCATCGCGTCTACGTATTCAGGCTGAACGTAGCCGCCTTTTACCAGCTGCTCACCGGCAAAGCGAATCGCTTCTTCTTTGGTTGCCGCAGTGCGACCGAGGAAGATGTTCTCCGCCCCCAGTTTGAACAGGTGGGTATTGCTCTCGTCAAAGCTGTCCTGCAGGCTGGTGCGCACTTTCACTTCGTTATCTTCGTGACGCTGCGCGGCCACCAGACGCTCGGTCAGGCTGGTGTACAGGCCGCTGTCGAGGAAGTTGGTCAGCGAAATATGCTGAGCCTGCGGTACCTGGCGCATGGCGCGCTCGGTCAGGTCGCGGTGCGTGATCACCAGGTCAACATCCGGTGGCAGGCTGTTAATGGCGCTGTTGGTCACGGAGATGTTGGTCAGACCCGCATCCTG
Organism: Enterobacter sp. WCHEn090032; assembly: GCF_003986875.1. Lineage (NCBI taxonomy): Bacteria > Pseudomonadati > Pseudomonadota > Gammaproteobacteria > Enterobacterales > Enterobacteriaceae > Enterobacter > Enterobacter sp. WCHEn090032. Next base: position 76,943 of record NZ_RXRN01000011.1, on the reverse strand, counting down.
CACTTTCTTACGCAGCACGCCTGCACCCATTGCGCTGGAACCCATACCGGCATCACAGGCCACGATGATTTTACGCACGTGGCTCAGGTCGTTAGAGACATCACCGGCGGCCAGTGGGGTCGCGCCTTTGGATTCGGCTTTCATGTCGTGCATACGACGGGTTGCTGCTTCGATGTCATCATCTTCTTTCACTTTGCTGGTTTTCAGCAGGATAGAAGAGACCACGAAGGAGACCGCCATGGCGGCAAAGATGGCCGCGATGTTTGCGAAGTAAGCCCCTTTTGGCGTCATTGCCAGCACCGCCAGGATAGAGCCCGGAGAGGCCGGAGACACCAGGCCACCGCCCAGCACGCTCAGGGTGAACACGCCGGTCATACCGCCGAGGATAACGGCCAGGATCAGACGTGGGTTCATCAGCACGTACGGGAAGTAAATTTCGTGGATACCGCCCAGGAAGTGGATGATAGCCGCACCGCCAGCAGACTGCTTCGCGCTGCCGCGACCAAAGAAGATGTACGCCAGCAGCACACCCATACCCGGGCCCGGGTTGGCTTCAATCAGGAAGAAGATGGACTTGCCGAGGTCGTGCGACTGCTGAATACCCAGCGGCGAGAAGATACCGTGGTTAATGGCGTTGTTAAGGAACAGGATCTTCGCCGGTTCAACAAAGATTGACGCCAGCGGCAGCATCTCGTGCGCCACCATGAAGTTAACGCCAGCCGCCAGAATTTTAGACAGGACTTCAACTGCCGGGCCAATGCCGAGGAACGCCAGAATCGCGAGGATCATCCCGATGATGCCCGCAGAGAAGTTGTTCACCAGCATTTCGAAGCCGGATTTGATCTTACCATCAACCCAGACGTCGAATTTCTTAATCGCCCAGCCGCCCAGAGGACCGGCAATCATCGCCCCGAGGAACATCGGCATATCCGCACCGACGATAACCCCCATCGTGGTGATGGCACCCACGACGCCACCACGGTCACCACCCACCAGACGACCACCGGTGAAACCGATGAGCAGTGGCAGCAGGTAGGTAATCATTGGGCCAACAAGTTTCGCCAGCGTTTCGTTAGGCAACCACCCTGTCGGAATAAACAATGCAGTGATGATACCCCACGCGATAAACGCGCCGATATTTGGCATCACCATGTTGCTGAGGAAACGACCAAAGCTTTGAACTTTGATCTTGAAATCGGATGACATAAAACACCCCTTCTTTTGATTACGCTTAGGCTTGTGGCCCGAGGTTTATTGTTAATGTGCGGCGGCAGAGGTAGCCGGGCCCTGTTCTGATGCTGTGAAATCTGGCACTGAATCGTTCAACTGTCCAGACAGTGAAAATTTATGTGATTTGTGTCACGTAAATGCAGGGGGTGTGGTCAGTAATTGAGTGACCTGAATCACAAAATAAGTGGACAAAAAAAATACGATGGTGAGAATTAACGCAAAAACTACCGTTTTTCGTGATGCGCATCACATTTTGATTTGACATGTTTGTTTCTGGATTGTGATTGATTTCACAAAATATTTTTATGCAGATTTCTCCGGCTGCGATCGCCAGCAAACTCTGCTTTGCGATTCGGTGCCATGCTGAAACAGCACGACACGTAAAGCTAAAAAACCACTTTTGATGTGTGGTATGGCGAAAAGTTAAAAGGTGGATTACGCTCATATTGTAAGGTTAAGTCTATTATTATTCAGGATATATTTTGACACGCTTATAAACTTGCATGGAGATATTATAAAAACCCATACTCCCCGGCTCTGAAATAGTGAGCAAAAAACCGTTTTTATAAAAAATAATTAGGTTGCGTACTGTTTTATTAATTTAATGAGTTGACGTTGTTTAAGTGAGGAGAATATGTTTCTCAACTATTTTGCGCTGGGCGTATTGATTTTTGTATTTCTGGTTCTTTTTTACGGAATCATCGCCATTCATGACATCCCTTATAATATGGCCAAAAAGCGTAACCATCCGCATGCCGATGCTATTCACACGGCAGGGTGGATTAGTCTGTTTACGCTTCATGCCATCTGGCCGTTCCTGTGGATTTGGGCCACCCTGTACCGCGAAGATCGCGGCTGGGGTATGCAAAACCACATCACCAGGGCTGATGAGGTCCCGGGCATGGATGCGCTAGCCAAACGCGTGGCGGAACTCGAACAAAAGCTGGCCGCAGTAGAGCCTACTGCTGATAAGAACACGCTGGAGCGCTAATCATGGATCTGTTGATTATTTTGACCTACGTGGCATTTGCCTGGGCCATCTTTAAAATATTCCGTATTCCGGTAAACCAGTGGACGCTTGCCACCGCCACATTAGGTGGGGTGTTTATTGTTGCCGGACTTATTCTGCTCATGAACTATAACCACCCATATACGTTTACGGCGCAAAAAGCGGTTATTTCCATTCCGATTACGCCGCAGGTGACCGGCGTGGTTAGCGAAGTGACCGATAAAAATAACCAGCTAATTAAAAAAGGCGAAGTGTTATTTAAGCTGGATCCAGGCCGTTATCAGGCGCGGGTCGACAGACTGCAGGCTGACCTGGTGACCGCGACGCACAACATCGATAATCTGAAAGCGCAGCTGGCGGAAGCTGTCGCCAATACCACGCGCGTTTCCGCTGAGCGCGATCGCCTGTACAAAGATTATCAGCGCTACCTGAAAGGCAGCCAGGCGAAGGTGAATCCATTCTCTGAAAGCGATATCGACAACGCGCGGCAGAACTATCTGGCGCAGGATGCACTGGTAAAAGGCTCCGTGGCTGAACAGGTGCAGATCCAAAGCCAGTTAGACAGCATGGTGAACGGCGAGCAGTCGCAGATTGCCTCCTTACGCGCCCAGCTTGCCGAAGCGAAATACAACCTGGATCAGACCGTGGTGCGTGCGCCCAGCAATGGTTACATCACCCAGGTGTTGATCCGTCCGGGGACCTACGCCGCCGCGCTGCCTCTGCGTCCGGTGATGGTCTTTATTCCTGAACAGAAACGTCAGATCGTGGCCCAGTTCCGCCAGAACTCGCTGCTGCGTCTGAAGCCGGGTGATGAAGCGGAAGTGGTGTTTAACGCCCTGCCGGGCCAGGTGTTCTCCGGTAAGCTCACCAGTATTCTGCCGGTGGTGCCGGGAGGAACCTATCAGGCGCAGGGCGCACTGCAGTCGCTGACGGTGGTGCCGGGCACGGATGGCGTACAGGCGCTGATTGAGCTGGAACCCAACGCCGAAGTCGATGCCCTGCCGGACGGTATCTATGCCCAGGTGGCAGTCTATTCGGACCACTTCGCCCACGTTTCGGTCATGCGTAAAGTGCTGCTGCGTATGACCAGCTGGATGCACTACCTCTACCTCGATCACTAATCCCTCCCGGGCAGGAATGCGACACGCAGACCTGCCCTTTTTTCATCGCTTGATCCATACTGACTTTTTTCCGGCATCAAGGATCAGGCAATGAAACTCATCGGTAGCTACACCAGTCCCTTCGTGCGTAAAATCTCGATTCTCCTGCTGGAGAAGGGGATTGAATTTGAATTCGTCAATGAGCAGCCCTACAACGCCGAAAACGGCGTCGCGCAGTACAATCCGCTGGGGAAAGTCCCCGCGCTGGTGACGGACGAGGGTGAATACTGGTTCGATTCCCCGATTATTGCCGAGTACATAGAACTGCTGGGCGTTGCGCCGGCCATGCTGCCTGCTGACCCAAAAGCGGCGCTGGCGGTGAAGCAAATTGAAGCCCTGGCCGACGGCATTATGGATGCGGCGCTCACCTCCGTGCGTGAACAGGCGCGGCCTGCCGCCCAGCAGTCAGAAAACGAACTGCTGCGCCAGCGGGAAAAAATCAGCCGCAGCCTGGATCGGTGCGAACAGCTTATCCGGGAGGGCAAGATCCACATCGACAGTCTGAACCTGGGGACCATCGCCATCGCCTGCGCCATCGGTTACCTCAACTTCCGCCGCGTCTCCCCTGGCTGGTGCGTCGACCGCCCGTTACTGGTGAAACTTGCAGAATCGCTTTTTAGCCGCGAGAGCTTTGCCCGTACAGAACCGCCAAAGGCTTGACGCGGGTTATACCCGTCATACTTCAAGCTGCATGTGCGTTGGCTTTCCTCGTTCACCCCAGTCACGTACTCATGTACGCTCCTGGGGATTCACTGCGTCGCCGCCTTCATGCAACTTGAATTATTTAGGGTATATAACACTTCGCCGCGGGAGGGGGTACAATCTCTCCACATGTTAACTCCCTCTCCCGTCGGGAGGGGGGAAGATATTTACTCGCCAGGCGCTTTCATGACTACTCATCATTCGCTGTACAGCCAAATCCCCGCGACCGATCGTCTTCTTCGCAAACCCCGTATTCATGCCGCTGTTGAACGTTTCGGCCATACCGCGACGGTTGAGATGTTACGTCTGCTTCAGGACGAAGCCCGAGGTGCGATTCAGGCAGAAAACGCCTTGCCCGCCTGGTGTAGTGCCTGGGAGCAGGAAGTTGAACAGCGGCTGGAGGCCAAGGCGCAAAGCGCGTTGCGCCCGGTGATTAACCTGACGGGAACCGTGCTGCATACCAATCTGGGGCGCGCGCAGCAGGCGGAAGAGGCGGTGGACGCCGTGATGCAGGCCATGCGAGCGCCTGTGACCCTGGAGTACGATCTTGACGGCGCCGGGCGCGGGCATCGCGATCGCGCGCTGGCGGAGTTGCTGTGCCAGCTGACCGGCGCGGAAGATGCCTGCATTGTGAACAACAACGCCGCCGCAGTGCTGCTGATGCTGGCGGCCACCGCCAGCGGCAAAGAGGTGGTCGTGTCCCGCGGTGAGCTGGTGGAGATTGGCGGCGCGTTTCGCATCCCGGATGTGATGCGCCAGGCGGGCTGTACGCTGCATGAAGTGGGTACCACCAACCGCACCCATGCGAAAGATTATCGCGCGGCGGTGAATGAAAATACCGCCCTGCTGATGAAGGTCCACACCAGCAATTACCATATTGAAGGCTTTACCAAAGCCGTTGACGAGGCGGAGCTGGCGGCGATAGGGCACGAGCTGAATATACCGGTGATTGCCGATCTCGGCAGCGGCTCGCTGGTCGACCTGAGCCAGTACGGTCTGCCGAAAGAACCGATGCCGCAGGAGATGATTGCGGCGGACGTAAGCCTGGTCAGCTTCTCCGGCGACAAACTGCTGGGCGGGCCGCAGGCCGGGATTATCGTGGGTAAACGCGAGCTGATTGCGAAGCTGCAGCAGCACCCACTCAAGCGTGCCCTGCGTGCCGATAAAATGACCCTTGCCGCGCTGGACGCGACGCTGCGACTCTATCTCCATCCTGAGAAGCTGGCTGACCGCCTGCCGACGCTGCGTCTGTTAACCCGGGATGCCGCCTCGATTCGCGCCCAGGCCGAGCTACTGCTGCCGCGCGTCGCGCCGCACTATCCCGATTTTGACGTTCGCATTGAGCCTTGCCAGTCACAGATTGGCAGCGGTTCGTTGCCGGTGGACAGGCTGCCGAGTGAAGCGCTGACGTTCACCCCGCGCGACGGGCGCGGCAGCCACCTTGAAGCCCTGTCGTCGCGCTGGCGTAATTTGTCGACGCCGGTGATCGGGCGGATTTACGATGGCCGGATGTGGCTGGATCTGCGCTGCCTTGAAGATGAAGAGCGATTTCTGGAGATGTTGTTGAAATGATTATTGCCACCGCCGGTCACGTTGACCACGGAAAAACCACGTTACTGCAGGCGATCACCGGCGTAAACGCCGACCGCCTGCCGGAAGAGAAAAAGCGCGGCATGACCATCGATCTGGGGTATGCCTACTGGCCCCAGCCTGATGGCCGCGTGCTGGGTTTTATTGATGTGCCGGGGCATGAAAAGTTTCTGTCTAACATGCTGGCGGGGGTAGGCGGCATCGATCATGCCCTGCTGGTGGTGGCCTGTGATGATGGCGTTATGGCGCAAACCCGCGAGCATCTGGCGATCCTGCAGCTGACCGGCAACCCGCAGCTGACTGTGGCGCTGACCAAAGCCGATCGCGTGGATGACGCACGCGTCAGCGAGGTGCGCGAAGCGGTGCAGGCGACCTTACGGGAATATGGCTTTGCCGATGCAGCGCTTTTTGTCACCGTGGCGACTGAAGGGCGAGGTATCGACGAACTTCGCCACCACTTGCAGCATCTTTCATCACGTGATCACGCCGGCCATCACCGTTTCCGTCTGGCGATTGACCGGGCGTTTAGCGTGAAGGGGGCGGGTCTGGTGGTCACCGGGACGGCGCTCAGCGGCGAAGTGAAAGTAGGCGATACCTTATGGCTGACGGGCGTGAATAAACCGATGCGCGTGCGCGGCCTGCATGCTCAAAACCAGCCCACAGAGCAGGCTCACGCCGGGCAGCGGATCGCGCTGAACATTGCCGGGGATGCGGAAAAAGAGCAGCTTAACCGCGGCGACTGGCTGCTGGCCGATGCCCCGCCTGAACCGTCTGAACGCGTCATTGTCTCCCTGCAGACGCATGCGCCGCTGACCCAATGGCAGCCGCTGCATATTCACCACGCGGCCAGCCATATTACCGGGCGCGTGTCGCTGCTGGAAAACGACCTTGCTGAACTGGTGTTCGATTCGCCGCTGTGGCTGGCAGACAACGATCGTCTGGTGCTGCGTGATATTTCCGCGCGCGAAACGCTGGCCGGGGCGCGGGTAGTGATGCTTAACCCGCCGCGACGCGGCAAGCGTAAACCTGAATATCTGCAATGGCTGGCCGCGCTGGCGCAGGCCAGAGAAGATGACGCCGCGCTGCGGGTGCATCTTGAGCGTGGGGCGGTGAGTCTTAAGGATTTCGCATGGGCGCGCCAGCTGAGCGGGGAAGGCTTACGACAGATGACACAAGAGCCGGGCTTTATACAGGCGGGTAACCGCCTGCTCAATGCCCCGGTTGCCGCACGCTGGCAGCGCAAGATACTGACTACGCTCGCCACTTACCATGAACAGCATCAGGATGAGCCTGGCCCGGGTCGGGAACGTCTGCGGCGCATGGCGCTGCCAATGGAAGACGATGCGCTGGTGCTGCTGCTGATTGAAAACATGCGCGAAAGCGGGGCGATCAAAAGCCACCACGGCTGGCTGCACCTGCCGGATCACAAGGCCGGGTTTAGCGCAGAGCAAGAGGCAATATGGCAGAAAGTGGCCCCGCTGTTTGGCGACGAACCGTGGTGGGTTCGCGATCTGGCTCGTGAAACAAACGCCGACGAGCAGGTGATGCGGCAGGTGTTGCGCCATGCCGCGCAGCAGGGGCTGATAGTCGCGATCGTAAAAGATCGTTATTACCGTAACGATCGTATTGTTGCGTTTGCGAACCTGATCCGCGAGCGGGATCAGGCGCGAGGCTCCACCTGCGCAGCCGATTTTCGCGACCAGCTGAACGTGGGACGCAAGCTGGCGATTCAGATCCTGGAGTATTTCAACCGCATCGGCTTCACCCGTCGTCGCGGTAACGATCATGTCCTGCGGGATTCACTGCTCTTTCCAGAAACACCGTGACCCCTGTCGTAAACACCGTTACCGGCTGGCGATAAAATCACCAGCCGGTACTACCCTTGTTGTACACCCACAGCAAGGAGACGGTCATGACAAACAATCCTCCCTCATCGCGTATCCAGCCTGGCGAGTATGGTTTTCCCCTTAAGCTGAAGCCCCGTTATGACAACTTTATTGGCGGCGACTGGGTCGCTCCCGTCGACGGCGAATATTATTCCAACCTGACCCCTGTTACCGGCCAGCCGCTGTGTGAGATTGCCAGCTCCGGCAAGCGTGATATCGATCTGGCGCTGGATGCGGCGCACAAAGCGAAAGATAAATGGGCCCATACCTCCGTGCAGGACAGGGCGGCCCTGTTGTTCAAAATTGCCGACCGGATGGAGCAAAACCTTGAGCTGCTGGCGACGGCTGAAACCTGGGATAACGGCAAGCCGATCCGGGAAACCATGGCGGCAGACGTGCCGCTGGCGATTGACCACTTCCGCTATTTCGCCTCCTGTATTCGTGCTCAGGAGGGCGGGATCAGCGAGGTAGACAGTGACACCGTGGCGTATCACTTCCACGAACCGCTGGGTGTCGTCGGGCAAATTATTCCGTGGAACTTCCCGCTGCTGATGGCGAGCTGGAAAATGGCACCGGCGCTGGCGGCGGGAAACTGTATTGTGCTTAAACCGGCCCGTCTGACGCCGCTCTCGGTTCTGCTGCTGATGGAAATCGTTGGCGATCTTCTGCCGCCGGGCGTGATTAACGTGGTGAACGGCGCGGGCGGTGAGATAGGCGAATACCTGGCTACCTCAAAACGTATCGCTAAAGTGGCGTTTACCGGCTCGACGGAAGTGGGCCAGCAGATCATGCAGTACGCCACGCAGAACATCATTCCGGTGACGCTGGAGCTGGGGGGCAAATCCCCGAATATCTTCTTCGCGGACGTGATGGAAGAAGAGGATGCCTTCTTCGATAAAGCCCTGGAGGGATTTGCGCTGTTTGCCTTTAACCAGGGCGAAGTCTGTACCTGCCCAAGCCGCGCGCTGGTGCAGGAGTCCATCTATGAGCGCTTTATGGAGCGGGCCATTCGCCGCGTCGAATCTATCCGCAGCGGTAACCCACTCGATAACGTCACCCAGATGGGCGCGCAGGTCTCGCACGGACAGCTGGAGACTATCCTCAACTACATTGATATCGGCAAGAAAGAAGGGGCGGATATTCTGACCGGCGGTCGCCGTAAAGTGCTGGGTGGGGATCTGCAGGAGGGGTACTACCTTGAGCCGACGATCCTGTTCGGTCAGAACAACATGCGCGTTTTCCAGGAGGAAATTTTCGGACCGGTGCTGGCCGTGACCACCTTCAAAACGATGGAGGAGGCGCTGGAGATTGCCAACGACACGCCATATGGTCTGGGGGCAGGCGTCTGGAGCCGCAACGGTAATCTGGCCTATAAAATGGGCCGGGGCATACAGGCCGGGCGCGTATGGACTAACTGCTACCACGCCTATCCGGCGCACGCGGCGTTTGGGGGATATAAGCAGTCGGGCATCGGGCGTGAAACCCACAAGATGATGCTGGAGCATTACCAGCAGACGAAATGTCTGCTGGTCAGCTACTCTGATAAACCGCTGGGGCTGTTCTAATCACCCAGTTCAGGCCGTCCGTGGGCGGCCTGAGCAATTTGCTGGCGCAGGCAGTTCAGAACGCCGTCCAGAACGTATTGCACACGCCAGGGCTGGTATTCGCGTTTACGGAAAATGGCGGTCAGATCGAGCCACCACTCCTCCTGATGCGGAAAGCAAGGGACCAGCATGCCTTTGGTTAATTCTTTCTCCAGACTCTCTTTTGGCGCAAACACGATTCCCAGATTATTTCTTGCCAGCTCCAGGGCCGTCTGCGTATTGTCACAAATATAATTACCCGTTACCCGGTAATCATGTACGTGATCGCTGCCGTGGACGCGGAAACGCCAGATGTTTGCATCATCGACCAGCATGGAATCAATGAGAATACAGGAGTGATTAATTAAATCTTCAGGTCCCGTTAAGGGGTGTTTATTTAAATAGTCAACGGTTGCGAATGCCGTTACGGAATATTTTGTTAGCACGCTGGCAACCAGACTTTCGTCTTTCGGCTGCGCATAAGTAATTAAAATATCGCAGTCATCCGGAAAGGTAACCCCTTCTGAAAATTCATTCCGGTCCAGATTATAGGTTTTCAGGGAGATGCGGATGTCACCGATGTTCTCTATCTGATGGATCACGTGTCGCGCGAGATAGGTCACGATGCCCGTTGGGGCGTAGATCGTCACTTTTCCGCGCTTTTCATGCTTATAATCAGCAATGAAATTAACAAGTTGACTGTTCTTATCCAGCGTGGCATTCACGTAAGGGAGTAACGCCTCGCCAAACTGGGTGAGGGCGAGCTGACGGGTGGTGCGCTCGAAAACCTTCAGCCCAACCCGCGTTTCAAAATCAGACAGATATTTACTGACGTTGGCCTGCGCCATACCCAGCAGGGCGGCGGCATCACCAATGCTGTGGGTTGCGGCGATAACGGATATGATTTTTAATTCGCGTGGTTTTAGCTGTAATTTACTCATCCTGCGCACCCATCTATATGATTTTATATATAATATTATATAAACCGCAGCGTTGCATTGGCAAATTTGTAACCATTATTATGCGCCTCGCTTGTTTGGCATATAAATGGATTACATGTAATGACTATTAAATACAATTTACTCATCGCGGCCACGTTATTTGCAACAACTTCTGCAATGGCCGGTGACTTTTCACTTGGCGCGGGGGCTGTATTTAATGAGTCTCCTTACAAAGGATATAATGAAAATACCACCGCGGTTCCGTTAATTAGCTATGAAGGCGACAGATTCTATGTTCGCCAGACCACGGGCGGATGGATCCTGTGGAAAGACGCAAAGAATGAATTCAGCCTGACCGCATCGTGGATGCCGTTGCATTTTGATCCAGAAGATAACGACGACCATCAGATGAAAAAACTTGATGAGCGTAAAGCGTCTGCCTTCCTCGGTGGCGCCTACTACCGCCACGAAAGCTGGGGTTCTCTGAAAGTGGCCGTTGCTGGCGATGCGATGGATGAAAGCGGTGGCGTGGTGGGCGAAATCTCGTACTTCCGCCCAATCAGGATGGAACGCCTGACTCTGACGCCCTCTGTCGGTGTTTTCTACAGCGACGAAAGCTACAACGACTACTACTACGGCGTATCCGGCAGCGAGTCTCGTCGCTCAGGTCTGGATGAATACACCGCCGGTGACAGCTGGACGCCATACGTTGGCCTGGCGGCAAAATATCAGTTAACCGAGAAGCTGTTCCTTAACGCCAGCGCGGTCTATACCGTATTACCTGACGACGTGAAGAACAGCCCGATGATCGACCGCGACAACAGCTTCGCGCTGATGACCGGCCTGACCTGGCGTTTCTGATGTGATAAGGCCGGGTGGCGGTTTCGCTTTGCCCGGCCTACATGGACTGCCATCGCAGATTTACGTAGGCCCGTGCAAGCGAAGCGCCGGCGGGCATTTTTTGATAGTCCCAATCTTCCGTTTTCCTTTCCCGTAACGACTTCCTCATTAATATTCCTGATACGCTAGTTTGATCAGCGCCATCAATATAGGTGTGTATCATGTGTATAATTATTAAGAGAAAATTAAACCGGGCACCCTCGCGCAGATTTGGCGGCAGGCGGGCATTCAACACTGATATCAGGAGTAGTTATGTTTTATCCGGCTTACATTCATTCTGACTCAGACGGAAGCGCCAGCGGTTTTTTCCCTGACGTTCCGGGCTGTTTTTTTGCAGGTGATTCCCTGGATGATGCATTTCAGGATGCACGTGATGCACTCACCGCCCACTTCGAAGCACTGTTTGAAGTGGATGAAGTCCTGCCTCTTCCGGGTAATGTGGAAGCGCATCTGGAAAGTCGTCCAGAGGATTTCATTGGGGGGCAATGGCTTTTGGTGGATATTAATATGAAGCAGTTCGACGGCAGAGCCGAGCGTATCAACATCACGATGCCTCGACGTTTGCTGGTAAAGATCGACTCCTTTGTAAGCGAGCACCCTCAGTTCGGCAATCGAAGCGCATTTCTGGCTGAGGCAGCACGTCGCGTGCTGCCTTAACGTTCTCCCTCTCCCGTGGGAGAGGGCTGGGGTGAGGGCAACAGGCCGCAGATAATCAGCCTTCATCCACCCAAATCCGCATTTCCCCCTCTCCCCGGTTAGCCCAGCTGAACCAGGGGATAAAGGTCAACATTTTGGGCTGCGGCTGCACCGGAGAGCGGTCATACTGCCATAACGCCGCCGATCCCGTCTCAGTGGCGCTTCGTGCTACCCCTTGCGCCTGAACCAGCATCTTATGTGCGAAAATCCCTTTTCCTTCAAAGACCCGAAATTCGCTGTCAGCAGGCAGGGAGAGGTTATGTAGGTTCGCACCGTTATCGGCCTCTTCCAGGCAGTAGACCAGCGGGCCGCGCTGCAGGGCGACTTTGCCCGCCTGCTGGCGTACCTGCGGGTTTCCATACACGCGGCGAACCGGCATCGGTAGCGTCAGCGTGACAGCATCCCCTTCTTGCCAGGTTCGGGTGAGATAGAGATATCCCCGGGAGATTTCTCCCGCAACGGCTTCACCGTTCAACGACACGGCAGGCTCGGCGCACCAGTCCGGGAGCCGCAGGGCCAGGGTATGCCTCACCGGCGCAGGCGAGACGATCTCGATATTTACCTCTTCCTGCCAAGGATAATTGCCGCTAATCCGCAGTTGCAGCGTCTCGTCGCCCACCGGTATGGCGACCTCGTTGCCCACGTAGAGGTTAATAAAAAGCGCATCCGGGCGAACGGTATAGATGTAATGCCCCAGCGACGTCAGCACGCGAGCGATATTCGGCGGGCAACAGGCACAGCCGAACCAGCGCTGGCGAACGGGTTTCACATGATCGTAGATATGGTTGAACGCCAGGGTTTTCGGATGGACCTCCAGCGGGTTCACATAGAAGAAGTGCTTACCGTCCAGCGCCATGCCGCCAAGCACCGTGTTGTATAGCGCCCGCTCCATCACGTCGGCGTAGTGACTGTCGGCCTCCATCTCCAGCATCCGACGGGCAAACATCATCAGACCGATGGAGGCGCAACTTTCGGCATAGACCGTATCGTTGGGCAAATCATAATCGCTGCTGAAGGCTTCACCGCTGCTTTGCGAGCCTATTCCGCCAGTTATGTACAGCTGGCGCTGCGCCATGTTGTTCCACAGTCTCAGGCAGTCCTGCCGCTTGCCCTCGTCATGGCTCAGACGAGCCAGATGCGCCATACCCGCCATCAGGTAGACAAAACGTACCGCGTGGCCAATGGCCGTTTGCTGTTCAGCAAGTGGCTGATGTGCCTGGCTGTAGGCTTTGTCCTTGACCATCCATGCCGGACCGTAGGTGTTCCAGTATGACGTTCTTCCACGCTTCTCATATTCGATATCGTAGAAGTGAGGCTGCACGCCGCGTTGTTCAATAAAATATTTCACTAGCGTGAGATAGCGTGGCTCCTGCGTAACGTCATAAAGCCGCATCAGCGCCAGCTCGATTTCCGGGTGACCCGGATAACCGTGGAGCTGGCTGTCACCAGGGCCAAACACGCTGTCGATGTGGTCCGCCAGACGGCATACCACCTCCAGCAGACGGCGTTTACCGGTGCCCTGAAAATACGCCACGCCGGCTTCAATCATATGTCCTGCGCAGTAAAGTTCGTGGCATTCAGCCAGGTTGGTCCAGCGCTCGCTGGGGGCTTTTACCGTAAAATAGGTATTGAGATAGCCATCTTCACACTGCGCTGCCGCGATCAGTTCAATGACCTCGTCGGCGGTTTTTTCCAGTTCAGCGTCCGGTTTCTGGCACAGCGACCACGCTACGGCTTCCAGCCATTTCGCCACGTCGCTGTCCTGAAAGACCATGCCGTAGAACTCCCCCTGCTCGAGGCCTGCCGCGATGCGGAAGTTGGTGATGGCATGGCTGGGTTCGGCGTCCTGCACGCGATCGTTCAGCGCATCCCACTGATAGGGGATCACCACATCACGCACCAGCCGCTGATACTGGCCGAGAAACGGGTCGTTGATTTTCAGGTTGTGCAGGTTGGCTTCCATTACGGACATAGCGTTCTCCTCAGGACGATACATGACGCTGGCGCAGATCGGTGGCAATGCGCGCCATCATCGGGTTGTTGAGCCTGCACCAGCGAACAGAGACAGCCAGCAGCAGGTGGAATAGGGCAGGGAGTAACGTCTCCATGGCGGTGATACCCTGCAGTGAAGCGGGGGTCTGGTTGCCCGTGCCAGGCTGGTAGGCCACGGCGATAAACACCAGACTGATGATCCCGGCGCTGGATGCCCACGCCAGCTTGATGAAAAACAGGTTAAAGGCGAAGTTCATGCCCGACGAGCGCACGCCCGTTTTCCACTCGCCGTAGTCGTCGGCAAAGGCCATCAGCGAGAAGTGCAGCGGCAGGGTAAAACCGAGAATGACGCCGTTGCTCAGAATGACGATAAGCCACAGGGTCTGGTGGGCCGGGCCGCCGGGCAGGAACCACATGCCTACCGCGAGCGCGGCGAGCACCAGGTTGGTGTAGTAGTAGAATTTGACAGTATCAACGCGGCGAGAGAGAGGGTTGACGATCACCGCGCCCAGAATGGCCGCGAAGGTCACCATGGTGAAAAACAGCGAGGTATAGGCGGTGCTGCCCTGCAGCACGTAGGTGATGAAGTACATGTAACCGCCGCCGCGGATGTTGAACACGTTGATCAGCAAAAACGACATCACCAGCATCAGCAGCAGCTGGTCATTTTTACGCAAACCGGCCAGGTGTTCGCGCAGGGTGAATTTGCCCATCAGCGCCAGCGGAACGCGCTCACGCACCCAGAAGAAACAGCACAGAAACATCACCACCGCGATGGCGCACAGTACGCCAACCCCCAGCTGATAGCCCCGTGCGGCATTCCCCTGGCCCAACTCCGCAACCAGCCACGGCAGACCCACGGAGACCAGAAAACCTGCCACGCCGCACAGCACAAAGCGCCATGACTGGCAGGAGATCACCTCGTTGTGACGAGTCGTCATGGTGTTGATCAGCGCGCAGTAGGGAACGTTGATGGCGGTATAGCCGACGGACAACAGCAGGTATGTCCCGAACGCCCAGGCGATTTTCACGCCCATACTGGCTTCCGGCACGGTGAAGGTCAGCACGCCAATAATTCCGATGGGAAATGCCACCCACAGCTGCCAGGGACGAAAGCGTCCCCAGCGGCTCTGGGTGCGGTCGGCAATGATACCCATCACCGGGTCGGAAATGGCATCAAAGACGCGCAGGGCGATAAACAGCGTACCGACAAGTGCCGGGGTGAGACCAAAAACGTCGGTGTAGAAAAAGGTCAGAAAATTCATGATCAGGCAGGTCATCACCGTTCCGCCCGCATCGCCCAGGCCGTAGCCAATTTTCTCGCGAACGGACAAACGGCTATCGGCTGCCCCTTGTGTCACGTCTGATTCTGTAATCGGTGTGGAAGTCATGAGATAACTCCTCAGGAATCGAATTTATTATCGTATTTGTGCAAGGTACGCATTTATTCTGCACCGAACAGGCAGGCCAACAAGAGAAGGGAAAAGTATAAAAAGATGACGATTCCGACCTGATGATAAAAATGTGAGTTTGATCGGGCCGTTATTCGGTTATTTATTAATAATCAAAGCGTAAGTCGAATATTAACGGCACTAAAAGCGGAATGGTGAATATCCATGCTCGAATTATCCATAGCGCTTCCGATTAAAGTCCAGAATGGCGGGCTGTTTATTTCCCGGGGCGTGGGGCGTCACCCTGCCAGGAAGTTAACCTCATGGGAGATAATATTTGTTGAAAAAGGGACATTAACGATCCAGGAAGAAAATCATCTCTTTGAGGTGAAGGCGGGAGAAAGTTTGCTTCTCTGGCCGGGCCGTCGACATGTGGGCGTGGAGGATTTCCCGGCGGACCTGCGCTTTTACTGGCTCCACTTTGAGGTTGAAAAGCAACATGTCATCTTGCCAGAAGCCACCCCTCTGGCAATAGAACAACATTGCCGCGTAAGGGATGCGCAATATGTTATTGCGCTATTTCGGCAATTCCTCAGCGAGCAGGAGAAATTACAGCGAAGCGTGGCGCTGGAGATGATTTTATTACTGATTTTACAGCAGGTGTCGATCTCGTCGGGATATGAAGACAACGCCGATGAGGCCGGGGCGGCAATGGCATGGAAGGCGAAGCAGCTTATTCGCACGCAGTTTCATTTGCCACTTTCCACATCGCAGCTGGCAAAAGCGTTGCACTGTAATGCTGATTATCTCGGACGCGTGTTTCGCCGGACTTTCCATTTAACCCTGACGGAAGCAATACATCGCCAGCGCGTCAGGGCGGCAGAAAAACTGTTGCTGGATGGCACCGCCTCGCTCACCGAAGTGGCCACCCGCTGCGGTTTTAATGACGTAGGTTATTTCCGACAGATATTTTCAAAGCACACCGGGTTAACCCCCGCCGTCTGGAAACGGCGGTACTGTAAAGAGCATATTAATTCCGGATGATCACTGGCCGTAATAGGCATGTGCCCCGTGCTTACGCAGATAATGTTTGTCGAGCAGTTCCTGCTGCATCACCGGAAGCTGGGGGGCAAGCTGGCGCGAGAACAGGCCCATGTAGGCGCACTCTTCCAGCACGACGGCATTGTGTACCGCATCGGAGGCATCTTTACCCCATGCGAACGGGCCGTGAGAGTGCACCAGAACCGCCGGGATCTGCACTGGGCTGAGATCGCGCTCCTCGAAGGTTTTGATGATCACTTCCCCCGTCTGGTATTCGTATTCCCCTGCAATCTCGGCCGGGGTCATCTTCCGCGTGCAGGGGATTGTTCCGTAGAAATAGTCGGCGTGCGTGGTGCCCCATGCCGGTAAATCCTGCCCCGCCTGCGACCAGATGGTGGCGTGGCGAGAGTGGGTATGCACGATGCCGCCAATCTCCGGGAAACGACGATACAGCGCAAGATGCGTTGGGGTGTCTGACGAGGGTTTTTTGCGGCCTTCGACCACCTCACCGGTGGCGATATTCACCACCACCATATCTTCTGCGGTCATCACGTCATACTCCACGCCGGAGGGCTTGATCACCATCAGGCCGCTTGCGCGATCCACTGCGCTGACGTTGCCCCAGGTGAAGGTCACCAGCTGGTGGGCGGGAAGCGCCAGGTTTGCCGCCAGTACCTCGGCTTTGAGTTGTTCTAACATGTCATGCCTCCTTCCTGCATGCGGGCTTCAATCCAGCGGCGCGCCTGGATGATCTCCAGCACCGGCTCTTTTGCTTTTTCAGTCCACATTTCAATCAGAAACGCGCCGCGATAGTTCAGCTGATTGAGTGTGTTAAATACCCCAACGAAATCGACGCAGCCCTCGCCAAACGGCACATCACGGAACTGTCCCGGACTTTGCTCGGTGACGGGCTGGGTATCTTTCAGGTGAATTGCAGCGATGCGATCGATACCCAGCGTCAATTCGGCAGCCACATCGTTGCCCCACGCGCTGAGGTTGCCGACATCCGGATAAACGCTGAACCACGGCGAGGCGAGCATCTCATCCCATTTTTTCCATTTGCTGATGGAGTTCATAAACGCCGTGTCCATGATCTCCACCGCCAGCATCACCTGGGCGGCCGCGGCCTGCTCTACAGCCCATGCCAGCCCTTCAGCAAAGCGCTGTTGCGTGCCCTCGTCGTGCGCTTCGTAGTAGACGTCATAACCCGCAAGCTGGATGGTGCGAATGCCGAGATCGCGGGCCAGCCTGATGGCTTTGGTCATGATTTCACGGGCGCGTTCACGCACGGTTTCATCCCGGCTTCCAAACGGGAAGCGGCGGTGGGCCGACAGGCACATGGAGGGGATCGCCACCCCGGTTTCCAGCATCGCTTCAACCAGCGATGCGCGCTGTGTGGTGCTCCACTCGAGGCGCGACAGGCGTTCGTCGGTTTCATCAACCGACATCTCAACAAAGTCGAACCCGCAGCTTTTCGCCAGCACCAGGCGCTCTGGCCAGGTGAGGGATTTCGGCAGCGCTTTTTCGTAAATACCTAACGGATGCTGACGCATGGTTACGCTCCCCAGATGTCGCGGATTTGTGAATGGAACGCGTGCGCCACCTGCGATGGATTGGCCGCGCCTGCCAGCGCGCGTCCGGCAATGAAGGCTTTCACGTTGATCTGCTTAAACAGCGGCAGGTCGGCGGGGGTGATGCCGCCGGTGATCGAGATCTGCAAACCGATGTCGGAGAGGGCTTTCATTCTGGCGAGATCCGCCTCGCCCCACTGCTGTCCGCTGGCCTGGGCGTCGCGACCCCGGTGATAAATGGCCTGCTTCACGCCGATGCGCTGCCAGGCGCGCGCGTCGTCCAGCGTCCAGTGGCCAAAGAGTTCCATCTGGATTTCTCCCCCGCAACGCAGTGCTACTTCGTGGCCTCTTTCAACGGTCGCCAGCGGTGCGGCGCAGATGATGGTCATCCAGTTCGCGCCAGCGCCAAACGCCTGTTCCGCCAGCGTTTCTCCGGCATCGGCCACTTTCCAGTCCGCCACGACGATCTTATCCGGGCACTGCGCGCGCAGGGCGCGTACGGCGTTCAGCCCTTCGGTCAGGCACAAAAGGGTGCCCGCTTCGACAATATCAACGTGATCTGCAAGCGTCGCGACATCGCGCTGCGCGGCCTGCAGAGAGGTGTGGTCGAGCGCCAGCTGCAATAATGGTCGGCTCATAGGTCGTACTCCTTAACGCGGGCGTGGTAGCCCTGTAGTGCTGAAATCAGTAGCCGGTAGCGCTGATACTTACGCTGATAGGCTGCATGGGCGTGCATGTCAGGTTCAATGACCCGAATGTCGTGTCGAAGGGCGCGTTGCGCCGCGTGAAAATCGGGATATACGCCAGTGCCAACCAGGGCAGCCAGCGCCGCGCCGGAACAACCGGTCTCCTCAACCTGCGGCAGTTCAATGGCCAGGCCGCTGATGTCTGCAAGCATTTGCATCCACACCTCAGAATGGGTGGGTCCCCCCGTTACGCGCAGGGCATGAACGTGGGTAAAGCGTTCGAGCATACGGTTGAGGTGGGTCATGTGGCTAAATACCACGCCCTCATAAACTGCCTGGAGCAGATGCGCGCGGGTGTGCAGCGCCTGCATACCGTAGAAACCGCTGGTCATCTCCAGCCCGGCGTTGCTGCCGTAAAGGAACGGCAGGAAGAACAGATCGCTTTCGGCTTTCGGCAGGCTGGCGACGGCAAGGTTGATCTCATCGAATGACATGTCGCCCCACTGCGCAGTCAGCCACTCCAGGTTGCCGGACGAGGTAGGGCTGGCTTCGTGCACGATGTATTGCTGTGGATGCACGTAGCGACCATAGACGTACGGGAACGGTTCGTTGTCGCGAAGCGCACTGGCGATCCCGCTGGTGACGGCCCAGGTGCCCATCACGGCGTTCAGCGTATGTTCGTCATGCAGTCCGGCGCAGATCGCGGTGGAAACCACATCAAACAGTCCACCCACGACGGGTGTGCCCGCCGCGAGACCGGTAAGCGCGGCTGCCTGAGGGGTGATTTCCCCGCAAATTTCTGCTGAACCGACAACCGGCGGCAGTGCGCCGTCAACCTCGCTGATACCCAGCCAGCGCGTAAGCTGTGGGTCGTACTGACCGGTGTTCATGTTGTAGAGGTTGGACTCGGAAATGTTGCTCTCTTCGCCGCCTTTTACGCCGGTGAGGCACCAGCGAAGATAGTCGTGCGCCATCATCACGCAGCCGATTTGCTGATACCGCTGCGGTTCGTTCTCTTTGATCCAGCGCAGCAGGGAGACCGGATGCCCGGTCCACAGCGTCTGGCGCGTATGCGGATACAGTTTTTCGGGAATACCGTCCTGCTGCCAGCGCTGCACAATGTCCTGGGCCCGGCGGTCAGAGGAGAGGATAGCGTTGCCCAACGGCTGGTCATGTTTATCGAGTAAAAACAGTCCCTTGCCCTGCGCGGAAATACCGACACCCTTGATCTGTTTTCCGTTTACCCCTGAATGGTTGAGCAGCAAGGCCACGGTCGCGTGGCAGTGCTGCCACAGCTGGTGCATATCCCGCTCGGCGTAGCCCGCTCGTGGGCTGAGCGTGGCAACGGAGCGGCGTTCGATTCTGACTTCTTTGCCCTGGCTGTTGTATAAACCGGCTTTCAGATAAGTACCGCCACAATCGATACCCAGCCAGAAGGGCTCTTTTTCACTCATCTTTATCTCGCTTATTCGCCGGGTGGCGCTGCGCTTACCCGGCCTACGGTTCGGTTTGAGGGCATCAGGCCGCACGTTTATGGGGGTTCACCGTGGGATTGGGCTCTGCCCCCGCATCGCATTTCGCCGGCAGCAGCAGGGCCAGCAGCGATGCCAGCGCCAGAGAGACCGCCAGGCAGTACACTCCCGCATCTTTGCTGTAGAGCGTGATCAGCACGCCTACCGCATACGGGCCGCAGAAGCCACCGAGGTTGCCCAGGGCGTTGATCACGCCACGCGCACCGCCCGCCATCTCCGCGCTGAACAGGCGGGCCGGAATGGTCCAGAACACGCCTGCGGCCGACTGCAGGAAGAAACCACAGCCCACCAGAGCGGCATAGGCCAGCCAGGTATTCGCTTTGAGCGCCACCGAGAGGAACATGCAGAGCGCGAAACCAATCAACGGCAGGGAGACAAACAGCTTGCGCTTGCCGGTTCGGTCAGAGAGCGTAGAGAACAGGAACATGCCCGCAATAGCGCCGATGTAAGGCAGGATCGCGAGCACTCCCACCTGGCCGATGCTGGTGTGCGTCAGCTCTTTGAGAATGGTGGGCAGCCAGAGGGTGTAACCGTAAATTCCGGTCTGATAGAAGAAGTTCAGGGCGATCAACTGCCACATGGTTTTGTCTGACAGCACCGCGCTGAGCGAGGCGTTTTTCACCTCTTTTCCGGCGATGGCCTGCTGTTCAGCCGCCAGCGTGTGCACCAGATAGTTTTTCTCAGCGTCTGAGATCCAGCGGGCTTCCTGGGGACGGTCATAAATGGTGAACGCCCACAGCACCAGCACCGCGATGGACATCAGCCCTTCAATGATAAACAGCCAGCGCCAGTCGAGTGCGGTAATAATCCAGCCCGACAGCGGGGCGGTGATGATCCCGGCGATGGGCACAAACATGATCACAATGGCGTTGGCGCGACCGCGCTCGGCATCCGGGAACCAGTTGCTGATCATGGTGAGCACAACGGGCAGCATCCCCCCTTCCGCCACACCGAGTAAGAAACGCAGCACCAGAAGCTGATACTGATTCGTCACAAGCCCGGTCAGAACCGAGATCACCGCCCAGGCGACCAGTGACCAGCCGATAAACTTCTTGCCGCTGCCGTGGACGGCAATCTTGCCGCCGGGAACCTGCAGGAACAGATAACCGATAAAGAATATCCCGCCCGCCAGACCTGCCATGGTGGCGGAAATACCCAACTCTTCATCCATACCGCCCGGCATGGCAAAAGCGATATTCACACGGTCCATATAAGAAATAATACAGGCGATAAGAATAGGAGGAATGATTCTTAGCCAGCGCTGGCGCGGAATGTCCGCATGTAGGGCTTGAGTAGACGTAGTCATATTTAATCTCTCAGTGTAGGTAACCGGAATTACGTTTTTATTGTTATTGTGTTGCTTTTTTCATCGCGCTAATGCCGTCGCGTAAAATAGCGATACGATGCCCGACGTCAGCATTAGCATTTATTTCCAGTAATTTAATACCGGAGAATTTCAACGTTGCGGCGTGCGCCGCAGTAAACAGTGTTTTTACATGTTCAGTGGACATCAGGCTGTCGGCGCAGAACGAAGAAAACGGCGCGTGCAGATCCTGCCATTCGCCGTACTCCCCGCTGAGGGTGGTACCGGAGAACATCAGCGCGCCTAGCTTTCCGGCCTGAAGGGCGGTTTGCACATGCTCAACCGGAAGCGTTGTGTTGCGTCCCTCAATGGCCGAACGCGCCCAGTTGATGCAGACGCTGATATCGGTCTCGTTGATCGCCTCCAGAACCTGCTTCAGAGGCAGGAAACCCTTGCGCGGGGCGAGACCTGTCATGGCATCACAATGTTCAAGCACCAGGTCGCAGGCCCAGTCCCACGCGGTGATTTCGCGAACAGAGCGGGAAAATGCATCGGTGGCCTGCTCGACAGAAGCATTGCCGATCTGCGGAGCCGCCTGCATTTCCAGCGCGATAATTTTTCCCGGAAAACGGGCATTCACGGCGTCAATTTTCTGGTGCAGATGACGGTAGAAATTGACGCAGGCTTTACGCTGCGCTTCGTCAGCAGATGCCAGGCCAAACGCACCGTGGGTGCCCCGGCGGCGCATGGTTTCCATAACGGCGGTGACAACCATTTGCCAGTCGCCTGGCGTATGGCGGAACAGCCATTCATCACCAAACGGATGGAGATTTTCCAGACACGGTTGTTCCAGCCCTCGGATATCCGGCGTGTCGGAAAGTGCCCGCCAGAAGGCCCGTTCTTCTTGTTCCCCTTGCTGATGAAACGAGGGTGCGCAGGGATACGCACCAATAATAAACCCGGTGTTGGTCATTTCGCGTTTCCACTATTTATACCCGTCATACTTCAAGTTGCATGTGCGTTGGCTGCACTCGTTCACCCCAGTCACTTACTTATGTAAGCTCCTGGGGATTCACTCCCTTGCCGCCTTCCTGCAACTCGAATTATTTAGGGTATATAAAAAAATTAATTCAATTCGCTGATGGCAACTTTCACCACAATTTTACGAATTGCAGAACTTTTATTTTTAATACAGGCAGGGCGGTGAACGTCCTGCGGGAAAAATATGGCGTAGCTGCCCGGTACCATTTCAATAAACGACTCATTTTCGCTGTCGTGATAAAAAATAATATCCCGCTGTTCGAGCAATGATTCGCTTATTTCGTTATTGCCGGTATCAATAGCGATACCGATTTTCTCTTCGCCGGAGGCCAGGAATTGAATATCGAGGTAGCGGCGATGTACTTCCGGGCGATTCTCATGCTGTGCTTTGGTGGTCAGGTCGAGCACCTGAGCAAAGATGTTACGTCCTTCGATTTCAACGACGCCCGGCATCAGGGAGGTGAAATCCGTGGTACGCAGAAAATCCAGTGCTTTTTCAATGGCGCGTGGCAGGCGGCACGGATTGGGCTGCGAGATATGTCCGAATATCATGGTCCACTCCTTACAGTGCCTGGATTTTCGCCCACACGCTGTCGTCGATGGTGATACCGTGGCGACGGTTCTCTTCCAGATGACGCGTAAATTCATGCCCCGGCAGACGGACCGCCACGTTTTCATCTGACCGCTCTGCGGTAGTGATAAAGTCCATGATGCGCTGCAGCTTAGCGTCGCGGGTTGGTCCGTCGATCAGGCGATCGACCTCGATGGCGATAAAGATCTGCGACACGCCGTATTCGTCACTGTTGTCCTGGGTGACTTCCGCCACGGACGCGCCGTTGGAGAGCAAGGTGGCGATCATATCGAGCACGATCGATAAGCCTGAGCCTTTCCAGTATCCCATCGGCAGGATGCGACGGTTTTTCTCAATCACGCCAGGCTCTCTGGTGAGATTACCCTCGTCGTCAAAGCCGCCGTCTACCGGGAGTTCGCGCCCCGCGAGACGATTGACCTCCAGCATGCCGTAGGAAAACATCGACATCGACATATCGACCATGGTGATCGGGCTGGAAGGAATGGCCACGATCAGCGGGTTGGTGCCGATGCAACACGTTTTTGAGCCCCAGGCGGGCATCACGGCTATGGAGTTGGTCCAGCAAATCCCGATATAGCCCTTCTCGGCGGCTTGCCACCCGTAGCTGCCGCCGCGCATCCAGTGGTTCGCGTTACGCAGCGCCACCAGACCAATCCCGTGATCGGACGCCAGCTCGGTGGCGCGGTCCATCATCTTCTTCGCTGTCAGGTTGCCGATGGATCGCTGTGCATCCCACTGTTCGATGGCCCCTAATGTGGTAACCCGTTTTGGCTGGGCGTCAGGAATGATGTCGCCGGCGTCAAGCTGCTGAATAAAGCGCGGGAAGCGGTTGACGCCATGCGAATAGACGCCGGATTCCGTGGTGCGGGCAAACATCTCCGCGCAGGCGTCCGCGGTGTCCGCGCTGACACCGCGATCGAGCAGAACCCGATTGAACGCCGCTTTCAACTCTTCGAAGGTCACTTTCATCCCTGTTCTCCTGTTTTTGTCGGGGCAAGTGCGAGTGCTTTTTTATCGCTAAATTTCACTATGCGAAATCTGATTTCAAATATAGCGATCAAAATTTGTCAGATCAACGACATTCCTGTTTTTCAAAATCGATTAAAATCAACTGGTTGTATTTTTTCTGTCGAGATCGTGAACTGACCCACACTTTGCGCTACCATCAGGACGCGCTAAACAGGAGCCATGGGAAAAGCATGAAAGAGAGCGAAATGACGCAAGAAAAAGAGAGGCCAGCAGGCAGCCAGAGCTTGTTTCGCGGCCTGATGCTGATTGAGATCCTCAGTAACTATCCGAACGGCTGTCCGCTGGCGCATTTATCGGAACTGGCGGGGCTAAATAAGAGCACCGTGCACCGGTTGCTGCAGGGATTGCAGTCGTGCGGGTACGTCACGCCGGCACCTGCGGCGGGGAGCTATCGCCTGACCACCAAATTTATCGCCGTCGGGCAAAAGGCGCTGTCATCGCTGAATATTATCCACGTGGCGGCGCCACACCTTGAAGCGCTGAACATTGCTACCGGCGAGACGGTGAACTTCTCCAGCCGGGAAGACGACCACGCTATTCTGATTTATAAGCTTGAACCGACAACCGGTATGCTGCGCACGCGTGCTTATATCGGTCAGCATATGCCGCTCTACTGCTCTGCGATGGGCAAGATCTACATGGCGTTTGGTCAACAGGCGTATGTGGCGAGCTACTGGGAAAGCCACCAGGATCAGATCCAGCCGTTGACCCGCAATACCATCACCGAACTGAGCGCGATGTATGACGAGCTGGCAACGATCCGCGAGCACAGCATGGCGATGGACAAAGAAGAGAACGAACTGGGTGTCTCCTGTATTGCCGTGCCGGTATTTGATATTCATGGCCGCGTGCCGTACGCGATCTCTATATCGCTGTCGACGTCGCGCATGAAGCAGGTGGGCGAAAAGAATTTACTCAAGCCGCTGCGCGAAACGGCAGAGGCTATTTCAAAAGAGCTGGGTTTTAACGTGCGCGAGGCGTAGCAGAAGGGCAGGTTTATCGTTGCGGAGCCTGCCAGATGACGTACCGTCTGGTGCGTCATCTGGCGTAAGCCCTTACTGCGTATCTTCGCGCCAGGCGTATTCGATCTCTTCGGCGAGAATTTTCACCCCGGCTTCAATTTTTTCCGGATCGGGCACGTAGTTCATCCGCATGCACTGATGTGTATGTGGCCACGGCTTATCCAGCCCCGGGAAGAAGTAATCACCTGGTACCATCAGTACGCCGCGCTTTTTCAGGCGCTGGTAGAGCAGTTCGGTGGTGATAGGCAGGTCCTTAAACCACAGCCACAGGAAAATCGCCCCTTCAGGTTTGTGGATCAGGCAGCGTTCTTCCGGTAAATAGCGGCGAAGAATCGCAATGGTTTCCTGAACGCGCTGGTAATAGAACGGCTTGATCACCTCATTCGACAGGCGCAGCAGGTCGTTGCGTTTGATCATTTCGCACATCATCGCCGGACCGATGCCGCCCGGTGAAAGGCTGATAATGCCGTTCATATTGGTAATGGCGGTGATGATTTTCTCATTGGCAATGATGATGCCGCAGCGGCTGCCCGGCAGGCCCAGCTTAGAGAGGCTCATGCACAGGACAATGTTCGGGTTCCACAGTGGACGTGCTTCGCTGAAGATAATACCGGGGAACGGTACGCCGTAGGCGTTATCGATCACCAGCGGGATGCCGTGCTGATTCGCCAGCGCATCCAGCTTCATTAACTCCTCGTCGGTGATCACGTTGCCCGTTGGGTTCGTGGGACGTGATACGCAGATCATGCCCGTCTCTTCACCAATATGCAGATGTTCAAAATCGACGTGATATTTGAACTGGCCTTCCGGCAGCAGTTCGATGTTCGGGCGCGCGGAGACGAACAGATCCTCTTCCAGGCCGGAATCGGCGTAGCCGATGTACTCTGGCGCCAGCGGGAACAGCACTTTTTTGGTGGTGCCGTCGGCGCGACGCCCAGCGAAGAGGTTAAACAAGTAGAAAAATGCGCTCTGGCTGCCGTTTGTCAGTGCAATATTCTGTGGTTCGATATCCCAGCCCAGCTCGTCACGCAGCATTTCAGCGAGGAGTGCCAGCAGTTCAGTTTTCCCCTGCGGGCCGTCGTAATTGCAAAGCGCATCGGTTGCTTTGCCGCTTTCCAGCATCTGAGCAAGCAGGGTCTGGAAATAGGTATTCATCTCCGGGATTTGAGCCGGGTTTCCGCCGCCGAGCATGATTGCGCCCGGTGTGCGCAGCCCGTCGTTGAGGTCCTCCATCAGGCGAGTAATGCCTGAATGGCGGGTAAATTTGTCGCCGAAAAGTGAAAACGTCATAGCAGGTGATCTGTCGAGCTTATTTTGAAAGTGGGTAACCATAACGCTAGCACCGTGCTGGTGCAAATCGGCTGGTGTGGTCGGATTTGTTGTTTTATAGGGTGGGAGTGGCTTTATGTAGTGAATAGTTCTGGTGCTTTTCCCCTCACCCCGGCCCTCTCCCCAAAGGGGCGAGGGGGAAAAGACCGCACCGTGCAATTCCCTCTCCCCTTGGGGAGAGGGTTAGGGTGAGGGGGTAAATTATTGATTACCTGCCCAAACCACCATCACCTTATCGCCCTTATGCTCGCGCACGAAGCCATACCCCTCTTTCAGCGACAGCGTGGTTTGCTTGCCTTCACCTATCGCGGGATGGCGGGCGCGGAACTGACCCAGCGTTTGCCAGTGGGCGACGGTTAAGGCCTGTTTGCCCGTCACGTCCTGCCAGTTCATGTCCGAGCGGGTGCCCTGCAGCGGGTCGGAACCCGTCGGGCCGAACGGACGTTCAGATTCATCTCCGTAATAGATTTGAACGCTACCCGGTGCTAACAGCAGCAGTTCGGCCGCGCGCTGGCCGCCTTCACGGAACAGGCGCGTGTCATGCGAGGAGAGATAGCTCAGCACATTGAAGCTTTGCAGCTTTTCCGCCATCTGCTGCCACGTGAGGTCCATATCAGCCAGGCAATTTACCGCTTTCGCCGCCTGCTCCTGATAATCGAAGTTGATCATCGCGTCGAAGCCGTGGCGATAATAATCGCTCTGCATGACCCCGTGGCCCCAGGATTCCCCTGTAATCCAGAATGGCGCGTTGTCGAGCTTTTTGTCCGGGTTCGCGCCTTTCCAGGCAGCCAGCGCCTGGCTTGCCTGGTCTTTCAGCTGTTGCCAGGCCGCAAGTTCGACGTGTTTGGCGGTATCCACCCGGAAACCGTCAATGCCATAGTCCCTGACCCACTGGCTGAGCCAGTGGGTCAGGTAATCGCGCGGGGTATAGCCCGGAATGGCTTTCGCATGGGTATCGGGTTTGTGTTGATAGAAGTTGGGTAACCCGGAAGGCGCGGTGGATTCCGTTTTCAAATCGGGTAAGAACGCCAGCGACATCGTTAAATCATCGAAGCCGGGGTTGTCGTAATCGCCAATGTCGGTGCGGATCCACTTTTTCCCCCACCATTTTTCCCATGCGGCTTTGTCGCTGAAGTTGATGTAGTCGTTAAAGCTGTGCCAGCTTTGGCCTGCGCCCGGCGTCCAGTTTGTCCAGCGCTCTCCCAGCGTCTTTTTCAGCTCATCGCCCTGCAGGTACAGGGCGCCAAACTGATACTCCTGCATGTCCGCAAGCGTTGCGTAGCCCGTGTGGTTCATCACGATATCGAACAGGATGCGAATGCCGCGTTTATGCGCTTCATCAACAAGATGGCGTAAATCCTCTTCGCTACCCATGTTGGCATCAAGCGTTGTCCAGTCCTGGGTGTAGTAGCCGTGATAGGCGTAATGAGGGAAGTCACCTTTGGTCCCCCCGCCCACCCAGCCATGGATCTGCTCAAGCGGAGAGCTTATCCAGAGGGCATTCACGCCCAGCTGCTGTAAGTAATCGAGCTTGCTGGCCAGTCCCTTAAGATCGCCGCCGTGGAATGTGCCTATCTCCTGCATGCCGTCTTTATGACGGCCATAGCTGTTGTCGTTGCCAGGATCGCCATTCACATAGCGGTCGGTCAGTACAAAATAGACGGTGGCGTTTTGCCAGCTAAACGGCGCGGGTTTGTCGGTTTCTGCGCGCTCAAGCAGCAGCAGGCCATTGCTGTTGGCAGCTGGCTGCAGAGTGATTTTTCCGTTCTGCACTGTCGCGGTCTGTTTACTGTAATAGTCGCGCACGACCGAGCCTTCCGGGAAGGTATGGCTGACGTCCAGCGTCAGCGGTTTACCGTCCCACGTCGGGCACTGGCGGATGACGTTTGCCACCGGCTGTTCTGCAGTGCTCTGGATGGTCAGCAGCAGAGTGGGCGTGCCGGAGCGGGTGTCTATCCGCATCTGGTATTCACCGTCGCGGAACAGGCGCCACTGCGGCGGCGTGCCGTCACAGGGTTTAAGTGACAGCATCTCATTGAGTTTTATCGCGTCTGTTGGCTGCCAGCACGTGTTGTCAAAACTCACGGTCAAAGGACGCGTACCCTTCGCAAGCTTTGCCTGGCTTATGAAAACGCCGGTGCCTTCGGCGCTAAAGGCGTTAAACCCCGGTGACGACCAGTCAGCATGTGCCAGTGCGGGTAACATCAGAAAGGCTATTGCGGTGCGTTTCATTCCATTTTCCTGTCGCGGCATTTTTGACCAGTGTGCCACCAGGCGGAGGGTAAAAACTCATCCCCCGGCGCTTTCTGCCCGGAGGATGCGTGAGGATGAGTGATCTCGCGCAAAATTAGGCAGTTATCTGCGAGATCGCACACATTTTTTCAGAATTGATGCTTAAATGAGCAAGTTTCAGATGACATAGTTTCAGAATTGGACTATTTCTATACGTGCTCTTGAAGTCTATTTTTGATATGATTTGAGATTCCGCTCTCAAATTTGTGAAAAAAATAAGGTGTTAGGATGATTACATCCGACCAGGAGACCTAATGATATCGACTCCCATCCGACGATATGGGGCTGCGATACTCATGTTACTCACCACGGCATTTTCGGGTGAGGTGCTTGCGAAGACGCACACGGATACAACGAGTAAGAAAGCCCACGTAATAAAGACGACAAGTAGTAAGGTTAGCAGTAAACAAGAGTATTCTCGCAATAGTGCAAAGAGTAGTTCACTTCCTGATTTGCGAAAATACCCTTCCGGAACACCAAGGAAAAAAGCGTTTCTCCGGACGGTAATGCCTTACATCACGAGTCAAAATGCCGCGATTACTGCGGATCGTAACTGGCTGATTTCGAAACAGTACGATAGCCGCTGGTCGCCGTCAGAGCGCGCGCGTCTGAAAGATATCACGAAGCGCTACAAGCTGAGCTGGAACGGTAACACTCGTCGTGTGCCGTGGAACGCTCTCCTTGAGCGTGTGGATATCATCCCGGGTAGCATGGTTGCGACCATGGCGGCTGCTGAAAGCGGCTGGGGGACCTCTAAACTTGCGCGAAACAACAATAACCTTTTCGGTATGAAGTGTGTGAAAGGTCGTTGTAACAATGCGCCTGGCAAGGTGAAAGGTTATTCTCAGTTTGAATCAGTGAAAGATTCTGTGAATGCCTACGTGGTGAATCTGAACACGCACCCGGCCTACTCATCGTTCCGTAAATCACGCGCGCAGTTGCGTAAAGCGGACCAGGAAGTGACGGCCAGTACGATGATCCACAAGCTGAAAGGGTATTCGACGAAGGGGCAGAGCTATAACAACTATCTGTTCGCGATGTATCAGGATAACCAGCGCTTAATTGCCGCCCATATGTAATCTTAAAAGAACGCCTTCCACTGGAAGGCGTTTTCTTTTCTATATCAGCACCTCGCTGTGGCGATCCCGGTACTCTTTGGGTGTGGTGTCATATTCTTTGCGAAACACCGAATAGAAATACTGCAGGGATGGGTAACCGCACATCTGCGAAATTTCGTTGATCGACAGCGACGTGGAGATGAGCAGGCTGCGGGCCTTCTCCAGCTTCTCAGCATGGATAACCGCATGAATGGTTTCGCCCACCTCTTCTTTGAAGCGCTTCTCCAGATTCGAACGCGAGATGCCCACTGAATCCAGAACCTGATCGACCTTAATCCCTTTACACGCGTGGTTGCGAATGTAGTGCATGGCCTGAATGACGGCAGGATCGCTTAAAGAGCGATAGTCGGTTGAGCGCCGTTCAACGACCCGCACAGGGGGTACCAGCAAGCGCTGAAGCGGCAGAGACTCTTTATCCAGCAGACGATGCAGCAGCTTCGCCGCCTGATACCCCATCTGACGTGTGCCCTGAGCAACGGAAGAGAGCGCCACGCGAGACAGATAGCGGGTAAGTTCTTCGTTATCAATGCCAATCACGCACAGTTTTTCAGGTACCGGGATGTGTAAATGTTCGCAGACCTGCAGCACGTGGCGCGCGCGGGCATCCGTAACGGCAATAATACCGGTTTGCGGCGGCAGCGTTTGCAGCCAGTCTGCCAGGCGGTTTTGCGCGTGCTGCCAGTTCTCCGGTGCGGTTTCCAGCCCCTGATAGACCACGCCGCGGTACTTTTCCTGCGCGACCAGCTGACAAAACGCGTGCTCACGCTCAACGGCCCAGCGCTTGCCGCTGGTGGCGGGCAAACCATAAAACGCGAAACGATGAACGCCTTTCTCTTTTAAATGGAGAAAGGCCGCTTCGACCAGGGCATGGTTATCGGTAGCAATATAATGGACTGGCGGATAGTGTTCCGGGGAATGGTAGGAGCCGCCGACGCCCACAATCGGGACGTCGACGTCGGTCAGCAGTTGCTCAATGACGGGGTCGTCATAGTCGGCGATGACACCATCGCCCAGCCAGTCTTTAATGTTCTCCAGACGGGTGCGGAAATCTTCTTCAATAAAGATATCCCACTCCGATTGCGACGCCTGCAAATATTCGCCAACCCCTTCAACCACCTGACGGTCGTAGGCTTTATTGGCATTGAATAACAACGTAATGCGGTGACGCTTTTCAAACATGGCTCACTTCCCAATTAAGTCACAATACCGTTATCAGGCCCGTCGCTTGGTTGCTGAGTCCATCCAGACTGCCAGCAAGAGAATGGCCCCCTTGACGATATACTGCCAAAACGTCGGGACGTCCATCATACTCATCCCGTTATCCAGCGAAGCCATAATAAATGCCCCCATCACCGCGCCCGCCACGCTACCGATACCGCCTGCGAGGCTGGTGCCGCCAATGACGCAGGCGGCAATAGCATCCAGCTCGGCGATGTTGCCGGCGGAGGGAGAACCGGCCCCCAGACGCGAGCTGAGGATCAGCCCGGCAATGGCGACCATCAGGCCATTAATGGCGAAGACGGCCAGTTTGGTACGCTCGACGTTAATCCCCGACAGACGGGCGGCTTCAAGGTTGCCACCGATGGCGTAAATACGGCGACCGAAGGCGGTACGGGTGGCCATAAACATGCCGCCCAGCAGTAAGAGGGCCAGCAGCAATACCGGCGTAGGGACGCCGCGATAGTCGTTCAGGAGCCAGATTGCGCCGAGCACAATGACTGCGGTGAGCGCCTGACGCCCGACCACCGACGTTGACGCCGGCGACGCCAGCCCCAGCGCCTGACGGCGCATACGACCGCGCCACTGCCACGCGACAAACGCCAGCAGACCAATCACCCCAATCGTAAAGCCTATGCTGTCTGAGAGGTAACTCTGGCCAATCTGCGACATAGCCGCGCTGGTGGGGGAGACGGTGGTGCCGTTGGTGATGCCGATTAAGATCCCGCGGAAGGCCAGCATTCCTGCCAGGGTAACAATGAACGACGGCACTTTACGGTAGGCAACCCACCAGCCGTTCCAGGCACCCAATACCAGGCCAAATACCAGCGTGACCGCCACGGTCAGCGGCAGCGGCCAGCCAAGCCAGACGTCAAAAATGGCCGCCACGCCGCCAAGCAGGCCCATCATCGACCCGACCGACAGGTCGATTTCCGCGGAGATAATCACAAACACCATTCCCACGGCCAGAATGCCGGTGATGGCGGTCTGGCGCAGCAGGTTTGAGACATTACGCGCGCTCAGGTACGAGCCATCGGTCATCCAGGTAAAAAACAGCATGATGACGATAATCGCCGCGATCATCACGAAAACCTGCAGGTTCAGCGCTTTTAGCCCCGCAAACGCGCCGGGCGTCGGAACAGCGACTTTGATATCAGACGGATTGCTTTTCGACATGACGTTCGCTCCTTAAAGCGGCTTCCATCACCTGCTCCTGCGTCAGGTTCTGGTTAATCAGGTTGGCTTTCAGTTTTCCCTCGTGCATGACCAGCACACGGTCGCTCAGGCCGAGCACTTCGGGTAACTCAGACGAGATGACAATGACGGCAATCCCTTGCTGTACAAGCTGATTAATCAGTTTGTAGATTTCATATTTGGCACCGATATCAATCCCTCGCGTGGGCTCATCAAGGATTAATATGCGTGGGTTAAGAAGCAGGCAGCGCGCCAGAATCGCTTTTTGTTGGTTGCCGCCGCTCAGACGACCAATGGCCAGTTCAGGAGAGGATGTCTTCACCTTGAGGCGGGCGAGAGACTGCAGAATACACTGCTGCTCTGCGGCATCGTCCAGGCTGCTTAGCGCACCGGAGAACTGATCGAGTGCTGCCAGCGTGATATTTTTACCGACCGCCATCACCGGCACGATGCCGTCTTTTTTACGGTCTTCCGGGACCATGGCAATGCCGTGGGCAATCGCCTGCTGGCAGTTGTCAATTTTCACCGGCTGGCCGTCGATATAAATCTTGCCCTCCCAGCGCCCCGGCCACACGCCAAACAGACACTGTACGGCTTCGGTTCGCCCGGCCCCGACAAGCCCCGCAATCCCCAGAATTTCACCGCTGTGAAGAGAAAACGAGACGTTATTGACGCGCTTAATGTGGCGGTTAACGGGATGCCATGCCGTCAGGTTTTCCACGCGTAACACTTCGTCACCGGTGGTGTGAGGTTGATTAGGGTAGAGCGCCGTCAGCTCGCGGCCCACCATCATAGTGATGATGTCATCTTCACTCATGCCCGCGGCTTCACGCGTGCCGATGTGTTGTCCGTCGCGGATCACGCAAATGGTGTCCGAAATGGCTTTGACCTCGTTGAGCTTGTGCGAAATGTAGATGCAGGCGATGCCGTGGTTTTGCAGGTCGCGGATGATATTGAGCAGAACCGCGGTTTCCTGTTCGGTGAGTGACGCCGTGGGCTCATCGAGTATGAGCAGCCTGACCTGTTTATTCAGCGCTTTCGCAATTTCGACCAGCTGCTGCTGCCCCAGGCCCAGATCTCCCACGCGGGTGTCCGGTGAAATGCTGAGGCTAACCTGCGCCAGCAGCTTTTCACAGCGCAGCGTCATGGTGTCGTAATCCAGCACGCCGTGGCGGGAAATTTCGGCCCCAAGGAAAATGTTCTCCAGCACGGTGAGATGCTTCACCAGCGCCAGCTCCTGGTGGATGATGGCGATGCCTTTACGTTCGGTATCGCGAATGTGTGTCGCCTGAATCACTTCACCGGCAAAGACGATTTCGCCTTCGTAACTGCCATGGGGGTAGATCCCGCACAACACTTTCATCAGCGTTGACTTGCCCGAGCCGTTCTCGCCACACAGCGAAACGACTTCGCCGGGGTTCAGCCGGAGACTGACGTTGTCGACGGCTTTCACCGTGCCGAAGCGCTTGGTGATGCTTTTCATTTCAAGTAAATAAGGCATAACTGCTCCACGTAACCCGAGGGAAGAACAGTACAACGTGAAGCGCCCCCGCAGAGCAGGGGCGCGCCGGATTACAGTTCGCTCTTCTTGTGGAAACCGTCTTTAATCACGGTGGCGTCAATGTTCTCTTTATTGACTTCAATAGGGGTGAGCAGACGAGCCGGAACGTCTTTCAGCCCGTTATTCAGCGTCGCGTCGGCTTTAGGTTGCTTACCGTTGCCCAGCTCCACGGCAATTTCCGCCGCCGTATTCGCAAGCTCGGTAATCGGTTTGTAGACCGTCATGGTTTGGGTGCCGGCGATAATGCGTTTTACCCCGGCCAGATCGGCATCTTGCCCTGAAATGGCCACTTTCCCGGCCAGGCCCTGGGCGCTCAGCGCCTGAATCGCGCCGCCTGCGGTGGCATCGTTGGAGGCGACGACCGCATCAATTTTGTTGTTGTTGGCCGTCAGCGCGTTCTCCATAATTTTCAGCGCGTTTTCTGGCAGCCATCCGTCGGCCCATTGATCGCCAACCACTTTAATTTTCCCGCTGTCGATGTACGGCTTAAGAACTTTCATTTGCCCTTCGCGGAACAGTTTGGCGTTGTTATCTACCGGTGAACCGCCCATCAGGAAATAATTGCCCTGAGGCACTTTGTCGATCAGGCTTTGCGCCTGTAATTCGCCCACTTTTTCATTGTCGAAGGAAATATAATAATCAATATCCGCATTATTAATCATACGGTCATAGGCCAGAACTTTTATCCCTTCCTGTTTGGCTTCTTTCACCACGTTACTTAATACCTGGCCGTTATAGGGGATAATGACCAGGACATCGACACCACGGTTAATCATATTCTCAATTTGCGACATTTGCGTTTCTTCGTTGCCGTTCGCCGACTGAACAAACACGCTTGCGCCAAGTGATTCTGCTTTCTTAACAAAAATATCGCGATCTTTTTGCCAGCGCTCCAGACGCAGGTCATCAATCGCCATGCCAATTTTGACCTCCTTAGCATGGCCTGCAAAGCTTGCCAGCAGGAGCGTAGTGCAGAGCGTTAGGGTCAGGTTCTTTATCTTCATAATTATTAGGCCTTTTGTAGGGGTATGTGTTGCTGAGATAAAAGAAACATTCACTACTGAGACGCAGCAAATTTTTAACGCGGAAAGGCAGGCTGGCAATTACAGATTTTTATCTTCCTATTATGATATTTGGTTTATTTCTGAATTTATGACCGCGATCGGATTTTAAAATACGTAACGTCTTAATTACATTTGATTCTGGAATACACGCCGAAAAATAGTTTGCCTGCGCATTATTTTGCGAGCCAGCGCACAGTTGTGCATTCTCTCAATAGCAGTGTGAAATAACGTAATTGAGCAACCCCAAATGTCTATTCACTATTACTCCTGTATCAACGACTCGCCGCATACCCTGATTATGGAGCTCAATATGCAAGCTTATTTCGACCAACTCGATCGTGTTCGTTACGAAGGCCCAAAAACGACCAATCCTTTAGCATTTCGTCACTACAACCCGGATGAGCTGGTGCTGGGTAAGCGCATGGAAGATCATTTGCGCTTTGCTGCCTGTTACTGGCATACCTTCTGCTGGAATGGCGCCGACATGTTCGGCGTGGGTTCCTTTGACCGTCCGTGGCAACAGCCGGGTGAGGCTATCGAGCTGGCGAAACGGAAAGCCGATGTGGCGTTTGAGTTCTTCCACAAGCTGAACGTGCCGTACTACTGCTTCCACGATGTGGACGTGTCGCCAGAGGGCGCGTCGCTGAAAGAGTACCTGAACAACTTCGCGCAGATGGTGGATGTGCTGGCGGCGAAACAGCAGCAAAGTGGCGTGAAGCTGCTGTGGGGCACGGCGAACTGCTTCACGAATCCACGCTACGGCGCGGGGGCAGCAACTAACCCGGATCCGGAAGTGTTTAGCTGGGCGGCCACCCAGGTGGTGACAGCCATGAACGCCACGCATCAGCTGGGCGGTGAGAACTATGTTCTGTGGGGCGGCCGTGAAGGCTACGAAACCCTGCTTAACACGGACCTGCGTCAGGAGCGCGAGCAAATTGGCCGCTTTATGCAGATGGTTGTTGAGCATAAGCATAAAATCGGTTTCCGCGGCACGCTGCTGATTGAGCCGAAACCGCAGGAACCCACCAAGCACCAGTATGACTATGATGTGGCGACGGTGTACGGCTTCCTGAAGCAGTTCGGCCTGGAAAAAGAGATTAAAGTTAACATTGAAGCCAACCACGCCACCCTCGCGGGCCACTCATTCCATCACGAGATCGCGTCTGCGATTGCGCTGGGCATTTTCGGCTCTGTCGATGCTAACCGTGGCGATGCGCAGCTGGGCTGGGATACCGACCAGTTCCCGAACAGCGTGGAAGAGAATGCGCTGGTGATGTATGAAATTATTAAAGCGGGGGGGTTCACCACCGGTGGGTTGAACTTTGACGCCAAAGTGCGTCGCCAGAGCACCGATAAATACGATCTGTTCTACGGCCACATTGGCGCGATGGACACCATGTCGCTGGCGCTGAAAGTGGCCGCGCGCATGATCGAAGACGGCGAGCTGGATAAGCGCGTGGCGAAGCGGTATAGCGGCTGGAACAGTGAGCTGGGCCAGCAAATTCTGAAAGGTCAGTTATCGCTTGCGGAAATTGCGAAGTACGCTGAACAACATCAGCTGGCTCCGCAGCACCAGAGCGGACATCAGGAGCTGCTGGAAAATCTGGTCAATCACTACCTGTTCGATAAATAACAGCACGCAGGCCCGGTAAGCGGTAGCGCCACCGGGCATTTCTGTTAAAGGAGTCACCGTTAATGTACATCGGGATCGATCTTGGCACATCGGGTGTGAAAGCCATCCTGTTAAGCGAGCAGGGCGACGTGTTAGCAACGCAGACAGAAAAACTGCAGGTTTCACGTCCGCACCCGCTGTGGTCGGAGCAGGATCCGGAGCAGTGGTGGCAGGCGACGGATCGTGCCATTCAGGCCCTGGGTGAGCAGCACAATCTGCGTGGCGTCAACGCGCTGGGGATCGCCGGACAAATGCACGGCGCTACGCTGCTGGATAACCAGTATCGTGTGCTTCGTCCCGCCATTCTCTGGAACGATGGCCGATGTGCAGAAGAGTGCGCACTCCTTGAGGCGCGTGTTCCTGCCTCTCGTGAAATTACCGGAAACCTGATGATGCCCGGCTTTACTGCGCCCAAATTGCTATGGGTGCAGCGCCACGAGCCGGATATTTTCCGTCAGGTGGCAAAAGTATTGCTGCCAAAAGATTATCTGCGTTTTCGCATGACGGGGGATTTTGCCAGCGACATGTCCGATGCCGCCGGCACGATGTGGCTCGACGTGGCGAAACGTGACTGGAGCGAGGCGATGCTGAATGCCTGCCATCTGACCCGTGAACACATGCCCGCACTGTTCGAAGGCAGTGAGGTGACGGGCACATTGCTGCCAGCGGTTGCGGAACGCTGGAATATGCCTGCCGTACCGGTGGTGGCCGGGGGCGGGGACAACGCGGCGGGGGCTGTGGGTGTCGGGATGGTTGAGGCCGGGCAGGCTATGCTCTCGCTGGGAACCTCCGGCGTCTATTTTGCCGTCAGTGACGGGTATCGCAGCAACCCTGAAAGTGCAGTGCACAGCTTCTGCCATGCGCTGCCAGGAAAATGGCATTTGATGTCGGTGATGCTGAGTGCCGCGTCGTGCCTGGACTGGGCGGCGAAGCTGACCGGGATGGCCGATGTGCCTGCGTTGATTGCCGCAGCGCAACAGGCGGATGAAAAAGCCGGTACCGTCTGGTTTTTACCGTATCTGTCCGGTGAGCGTACGCCGCACAACAACCCGGAAGCAAAAGGCGTGTTCTTTGGCTTAACCCACCAACACGGTCCGGCAGAACTGGCGCGAGCGGTTCTCGAAGGCGTAGGTTATGCCCTGGCTGATGGAATGGACGTGGTGCATGACTGCGGCCTGAAACCGGCGAGCATTACCCTGATTGGCGGCGGGGCGCGAAGCCCGTACTGGCGACAAATGCTGGCGGATATTAGCGGACTGCAGCTGGATTTCCGCACCGGTGGTGACGTCGGGCCAGCGCTCGGTGCCGCGCGACTGGCGCAGATCGCCATGAACCCGGAAATACCGCTGTCGCAACTGCTGCCGCAGCTTACGCTGGAACAGGCGCATCTGCCTGATGCCGCACGCCATGCGCGTTACGCGGAAAGGCGCGATGTGTTCCGCAAAATTTATCAGCAGCTGCTGCCGCTGATGTCGTAAACGCGATTGTCTGCCAGCGGCACGAGGATGTCCTTTTTTGGTCTGTCCGCGTGCCTGTTTCCTCGTCAGTATGTATTCATACCCACTGGCGAGGAGCACCATCATGTCACGCATTGCACTACTTAACATCGATACCCAACAGTCTTTTCATCACCGTGATTACTGGCAGGAACAAGACATTCCGGCCTTTCAGCAGGCAATGCTGGGGCTGATTGAGGGTTGCCAGGCACGCAATATTCCCGTCGTTGATATATTTCATGTGGATGAAGATGGCCCTTTCTCACTGCAAAGCGGCTATGTCAAACCGATGGCCTTTTTACGTCATCAGCCGGATGTGGTTTTCCAGAAACACGTCCATAATGCCTTCACGGATACCGGGCTTGACCGCTGGCTGCGCGCGCGTGATATCAACCAGCTGATCGTGTGTGGCATTCGTACTGAACAGTGCTGTGAGACCACCGCACGGGTGGCATTCGATCTGGGTTATGCTGTGACCTTTGTGAGCGAGGCAACGCTGACGTTTCCCATGACGTACAGAGGGATTACCCTTAGCGCAGCGGAAATTCGCCATCGTACCGAAACGGTACTGGCCGGGCGGTTTGCCGGAATTAAAACGGTAGCGGAGACGCTGGAGTCACTGTAATGCGCATCGACGTCTGGTTTGTAATGTTGCCCGGGGTGCTGTCTTTAGATATGACCGGCCCGGCGGAAACCTTTGTGCTGGCGGGCGATGCGTTTCGCCTGCATTACATTGGCCCGCAACCTGAGGTCCAAACGTCGATTGGTCTCGCAATGAGCGGCATTCAGCCCTTACCGGAAGGGCTCCCGGCGGGGAGCCTGCTGGTCCTGCCCGGCGTGAGCGACTCCCGCACTCAGTTTTCGACACCGCAGGCGTTGCAGATCCAGCACTGGCTGATGCGCCTGCAGCCCGCCATTCAGCGTCGGGATATCACGGTGATGTGCGTCTGTTCGGGGGCATTGCTGGCGGCGAAATCCGGGTTGCTGAATCACCGGCAGTGCACCACACATCATGACGTGATTAGCCGTTTGCGTACCGCGGCTCCCTCGGCGGTGATTAAAGAAAACCGGATATTTGTGCAGGATGAGAATATCTGGACCAGCGCAGGCATCACTTCAGGTATCGATCTGGCGCTGCATATGATTAACCGCCTGTGTGGCCCCGAAAAGGCGCTGGCCGTGGCGCGTGAGATGGTGGTCTGGTTCCGCCGGTCGGGAGACGATCCGCAGCTTTCTCCGTGGCTACGCTACCGCAATCATCTTCACCCGGCTATCCACCGTGCCCAGGATGCGCTGACCGCCGAACCACAAAAAGCCTGGAGCGTCCCGGATATCGCCGCGCTGGCGCACGTCAGTCCCCGCCATTTAACCCGTCTGTTTCAGACGCATTTAGGCATTAGCGTTCGCGATTACCTGGAGCAGTTGCGTCTGGCAGTGGCCGAGCAGTGGTTATTGCAGGGGCGTGGCGTGGAGCAGGCTTCCCTGGCGGCAGGGTTTTCTTCCCCGCGCCAGTTTCATCGCGCCCGACTGCGCACTGTTAACTGACGAAGCGGCGCGTATCTACCTTCTGTAGCAGCATCGACAGCAGTAAGCTGACGACCAGTGTGGCGGAGAAAATCCAGACGATGTCCAGCACCGGCCAGCTTTTCAGTTCCACCCCCCTCGTTCGCAGAGCGTGGATCACCAGGGCATGAAAACCGTAAATCCCCAGCGAGTGGCGCGAGATATATCCCAGCACGGGAAGCGGGCGCGCGTTCATCGTGTTTTTGATCAGCGTCAGCAGGGAAACGGCACAGATAAAGACCATCGGCCCGCAGTAGAGATACCAGGTATCCGCAAAATTACCGCGCCACTGCAGTTCATGCAGTGTCCCGCGCGCAATCACCGCCACGCCAGCGATAAACAGCGCCGCGCAGAGCCCGTTCATACCGCGTTTTTGCGTATTCATCATCCCGATGGCCCGCCCCAGCATGCCGTAAAGCACATAGTAAAAGGTATCGCCGTTGATGTAGAGGTTGACCGGTAGCCACTCAAAACCGTCGATTTTCTGCGAGACTGTATTTGGGTTGGCGACAATGCCAATCACCACCATCAGCGCCAGCAGCATTTTTCCGCTGACGTTTTTCACCTGTATGAGGGGGGAAACCAGATAGATAACGATAATGGCGAAGAAGAACCACAGATGGTAGAACACCGGTTTTTGCAGTACGTATTTCAGCGCTAACCCGGCGTTAATTGAGGTGAACAGCGTGATATAGAGCAGGGCAATGGCGCTGTAGAACCCGAGGCAAGCTGCGATGCGAATGAAATGCCTAGGCTGCGCGCTACGCTCGCCAAAAAAGAGAAAGCCGGAAATCATAAAGAACAGCGGAACGCTGACGCGTGAAGCAGAATTGAGAATATTGGCGATATCCCAGTTAACGGGGCTGACGCTGTGGGCGTTCGTGATGTACCAGGTCGTCGTGTGGATCATCACCACCATCAGACACGCTATTCCTCGCAGGTTATCAATCCAGTTAATTTTAGACTGCATCAGTTCCTCTTTTCCCTGTAAATAGAGTGTGACTGCCGTTGTGGAAATATCTTTCCCTGGAAAAATCTGAGATTTATTCAGCAGTGTTGTCGGGAGGCCGCGAGATTCGCAGAATGCCAGACCATAATCTATAAAAGCTTTGATACTAAAAATAACAGCCACAGACCAGGGCGGTAATAAAAATGATGATGAAGCGTGTGGCGTCACTCTTTCTGCTGGGCATTCTGGCAGGATGCAGTGCCCCGCAAGAAGCACCAGTGCAAAAAGCACAGCAGGGTAAAATGAGCCCGGAACGTTCACTGAATATGGAAGCGCTCTGTAAAGATCAGGCTGCCCGACGTTATAACTCGGAGGTGCAGAAAATTGATGTCACCGGGTTTGAGCGCTTTCAGGGAAGCTATGAGCTGCGGGGCCATACCTCCCGTAAAGAGGGCTTTGTCTGCTCGTTTGATGCGGACGGTCAGTTTTTACACCTCTCCATGCGCTAGCCTGCTCGGATAATCAACAGCCAGACGCCTGCGGCGTTCTGGCTTGAATGCTTATTTCCCAATTTTCCCTAAACAACTCCGTTTCGTACTGTATATCTTGCAGCCAGCGGGTATACTGGTCCCTTCCATTTAAAACCACACGTATCCAGCACGAAATACTATGCAAAAGTTTGATACCAAGACCTTCCAGGGCCTGATCCTGACCTTACAGGATTACTGGGCTCGTCAGGGCTGTACCATTGTTCAACCTTTGGACATGGAAGTCGGCGCCGGCACTTCACACCCGATGACCAGCTTACGCGCGTTGGGGCCAGAGCCAATGGCGACCGCTTATGTGCAGCCTTCCCGCCGTCCGACCGATGGTCGTTACGGTGAGAACCCGAACCGTCTGCAGCATTACTATCAGTTCCAGGTGGTGATTAAGCCATCACCAGACAATATTCAGGAACTGTATCTCGGGTCACTGAAAGAGCTGGGTATGGATCCCACCATTCACGATATCCGTTTCGTGGAAGATAACTGGGAAAACCCAACGCTGGGTGCCTGGGGGCTGGGTTGGGAAGTGTGGCTGAACGGCATGGAAGTGACCCAGTTTACCTACTTCCAGCAGGTTGGCGGTCTGGAATGTAAACCGATCACGGGTGAAATCACCTACGGTCTGGAACGTCTGGCTATGTATATTCAGGGCGTAGACAGCGTTTACGACCTGGTCTGGAGCGACGGCCCGCTGGGTAAAACCACCTACGGCGACGTGTTCCATCAGAACGAAGTGGAGCAATCCACCTATAACTTCGAATACGCGGACGTGGACTTCCTGTTCACCTGCTTCGAGCAGTACGAGAAAGAAGCGCAGCAGCTGCTGGCGCTGGAGACTCCGCTGCCGCTGCCTGCTTATGAGCGTATTCTGAAGGCCGCCCACAGCTTCAACCTGCTGGACGCCCGCAAAGCGATCTCCGTGACTGAACGTCAGCGCTACATTCTGCGTATTCGTACCCTGACCAAAGCCGTTGCAGAAGCTTACTATGCGTCCCGTGAAGCCCTTGGCTTCCCGATGTGCAACCGAAACAAATAAGAGGCGGCCATGTCTGAGAAAACTTTCCTGGTGGAAATCGGCACCGAAGAGCTGCCACCAAAAGCCCTGCGCAGCCTGGCTGAATCTTTTGCTGCGAACGTGACTGCCGAGCTGGATAACGCTGGCCTGGCGCACGGTAAAATTGAATGGTTTGCTGCACCGCGTCGTCTGGCGCTGAAAGTGGCTAACCTGGCGGCGTCTCAGCCGGATCGTGAAGTGGAAAAACGTGGCCCGGCCATTGCCCAGGCGTTCGACGCCGAAGGCAAACCGAGCAAAGCGGCAGAAGGCTGGGCGCGCGGTTGCGGTATCACCGTTGACCAGGCCGAGCGTCTGACCACCGACAAAGGCGAGTGGCTGCTGTATCGCGCTCACGTAAAAGGTGAAAGCGCTGAAGCGCTGCTGCCGGAGATGATTGCGAGCTCACTGGCTAAGCTGCCGATTCCTAAGCTGATGCGCTGGGGCGCGTCCGACGTGCACTTCGTGCGTCCGGTTCACACCGTGACCCTGCTGCTGGGCGATACCGTGATTCCGGCCACTATTCTGGGCGTGGCGTCCGATCGTGTGATCCGCGGTCACCGCTTCATGGGCGAGCCTGAGTTCACCATCGACAATGCCGATCAGTATCCGCAAATCCTGCTGGAGCGCGGTAAGGTCATTGCTGACTACGAACAGCGTAAAGCCAAAATCAAAGCCGATGCAGAAGAGGCGGCGCGTAAGATTGGCGGTAAAGCCGATCTGAGCGACAGCCTGCTGGAAGAAGTGACCTCGCTGGTGGAGTGGCCGGTTGTGCTGACCGCGAAGTTCGAAGAGAAGTTCCTGGCCGTTCCGGCTGAAGCGCTGGTGTACACCATGAAGGGTGACCAGAAGTACTTCCCTGTCTACGCCAACGACGGCAAGCTGCTGCCAAACTTCATCTTTGTCGCGAACATCGAATCGAAAGATCCGAGCCAGATTATCTCCGGTAACGAGAAGGTGGTGCGCCCGCGTCTGGCGGATGCCGAGTTCTTCTTCAACACCGACCGTAAAAAACGTCTGGAAGATCATCTTCCGCGTCTGCAGACCGTACTGTTCCAGCAGCAGCTGGGTACGCTGCGCGACAAGACCGATCGTATTGCGGAGCTGTCCGGCTGGATCGCCCGTGAAATCGGCGCTGACGTCAACCACGCCACCCGTGCGGGCCTGCTGTCCAAGTGCGACCTGATGACCAACATGGTGTTCGAATTTACCGACACCCAGGGTGTGATGGGGATGCACTACGCGCGTCACGATGGCGAAGCGGAAGACGTGGCGGTTGCCCTGAACGAGCAGTATCAGCCGCGCTTTGCGGGCGACGAGCTGCCGTCTAACCCGGTTGCCTGCGCCGTGGCGATTGCCGATAAGATGGACACCCTGGCAGGTATCTTCGGTATCGGTCAGCATCCAAAAGGCGACAAAGACCCGTTTGCGCTGCGTCGTGCGGCGCTCGGTGTGCTGCGTATCATCGTTGAGAAGAACCTGAACCTGGATCTGCAGACCCTGACCGAAGAAGCGGTGCGTCTGTACGGTGACAAGCTGACCAACGCCAACGTGGTGGATGATGTGATCGACTTTATGCTTGGTCGCTTCCGCGCGTGGTATCAGGACGAAGGTTACACCGTTGACACCATTCAGGCGGTGCTGGCGCGTCGTCCAACCCGTCCGGCAGATTTCGATGCGCGTATGAAGGCGGTTTCCCACTTCCGTACGCTGGAAGCGGCATCTGCCCTGGCTGCGGCCAACAAGCGTGTCTCCAACATTCTGGCGAAATCCGACGAAACGCTGAACGAGCGTGTAAACGCCGCGACGCTGAAAGAGCCGGAAGAGATCGCCCTGGCGATGCAGGTTGTGGTGCTGCGCGACAAGCTCGAGCCGTACTTCGCGGAAGGCCGTTACCAGGAAGCGCTGGTGGAGCTGGCGGAGCTGCGTGACGTTATCGACGCCTTCTTCGAGAAAGTGATGGTGAACGTAGAAGACAAAGAGCTGCGTATTAACCGTCTCTCTATGCTCGAAAAACTGCGTGAGCTGTTCCTGCGCGTAGCGGATATTTCGCTGCTGCAGTAAGGTGCCTGTTGTTATAAATATTAAAAACCCGCTTCGGCGGGTTTTTTTATGGGTCTTTTGTCGGCCGGATAAGCGCAGCGACATGCAGCAGGTTTAGCCTATCGCGACTGTGCCTTTATCCGTCTGCAGCCAACGCGGCGCCTTCAGCGTATCGGCAAAGTAGCTGACCAGTTCGCGCAGCAAATCTGTCATCACGATTTCAGATTGTCGCGGCAGTGTGCCGTTCATCAGCAACTGCGTAATCTCCTGACAGTAGCGTCCCAGCTGATCGCATTCGGGGGCGAAAACCGGAAGGCGTGACGGCAGTTCCTCCACGGTCAGGCTGGCTTTTAAATGCTCCGGGACAGGTTCCAGAAGCGTGGGTTGCAGAAGATTCAGGCAGGCGGAGAGTCGGCCGTAAAGCGCCATTTTTGGGGCGGG
This sequence comes from Enterobacter sp. WCHEn090032, assembly GCF_003986875.1. Lineage (NCBI taxonomy): Bacteria > Pseudomonadati > Pseudomonadota > Gammaproteobacteria > Enterobacterales > Enterobacteriaceae > Enterobacter > Enterobacter sp. WCHEn090032. The sequence goes on along the minus strand of NZ_RXRN01000011.1, from coordinate 32,510 downwards.
TTCTTCGCAATCGACCAGTGCGTCGGTAAAACGTTCGCAGTTATCCGCCAACTCGGTGAAGTCGGTTGTGTGGTTGAAGGGCAGGGTGAATAAAGAATGAGCGTGGGTTGGGGTAGTAGCCATATTGGCAGCATCCGATAAGTGATATAGCTTCCACCACCGGAAATGCTAATTTCGCTGGTGGTGGACTGAACAGAGTTAGCATTACCGGCCTTATCGGATACCGGCGCATCTTTCGATGCCCCTGCTCAGCCCACCATTGAGATGTAGCAAAGCATGCTGCAACAGTTTTGAGCTATGTTGCTGAGGATATTACCATTTCTGGAAAGAGGCTCGCAAAATTACCGCGATGAAAAGCATACTGCGGGCAGAGGTCTTACAGCGACGCCATGGTCCGGCTGTAAATCGCTGAGGCGTTTCCTGTAGGCCGGGGCGAGGCGCAGGGATGCGCCGAGAGGGCGGGCTTTACAGGGATGTTACCTCCGCCCGTCCCCGATAAGCCGGAAGGAATAAGCCGAAGGTACCGCGTAGCGGCGATTTACCGCCGGGAGCCCGGGTCGCCAGGGCGGTGGCGATTGAGCCGCCCTGGCACGTTCACCGGCATTGTCGTAACAGAGTAGCAAGGAACATAAAGTGAACGGAATAACCTCCACAGCCGTATGTTCCCCCTCACCCCAACCCTCTCCCTTCAGGGAGAGGGGGTCGTTTGTGCAGGTATTATTTTGTGGGGATCCCTCAGCCGAAAGGGAGAGGGAGTACGAATCGACCAAAATTTAACCTTGAAATGGTCAACACATTACCGCTATCCTTATCCGCGTTAACTTTCCCGCTCTGGAGCGCCCCCCAAAAATGAACAAACACGACTGATGAATTTCGATCCTTGCTAAACGCCACCGCGTCAGCAGGGGATGTTTTGATTTCATTCAGGAGTGCTTATGGCTCATTTTGCGCAGTCCCCTTCTTTTATTTTGCATCAGGTCTCCTGTCAGTTTGCGACGGGCGATATCCTTTTTGGTCCGCTGAATCTCACGCTCGAGCCCTCCCTGTGCGCGCTGGTTGGCCGCAACGGCAGCGGGAAAACGCGTCTGCTGCGCATGCTGGCGGGGCGGGATGAACCGGCCAGCGGTCATATTGAACGCTTTGGCTCGCACTTCTATGTGGCGCAGCAGCAGGCTATTTCTCCGCAGACGACACTGGCGGAACTGCTCGGTTACGGCGCGATGTTTGCGGCGCGTAAACGCGTTGATAGCGGCGATTACCAGCCTGACGATCTGGACATACTCGACGGCCACTGGGATTTAGCCGAGCGTCTGTGTGAGGCATTTATCCATGCGCAACTGCCCGCGTTTGATCCGGATAAGCCCGCCGGTGAACTCAGCGGCGGCGAGCGCATTCGCGCCCTGCTGTGTGGGGCATTTACGGCGGACGCAGACTTTCTTCTGCTGGACGAACCCACTAACCATCTGGATCGACAAGGCCGGGCATGGTTTTACGACCAGCTTAGGCGGTTTCAGGGCGGTGTGCTGGTGGCCTCCCATGACCGTGAACTTCTGGAGCAGGTGCCGCGTATTCTGGAACTGAGCGCCTCGGGCCTGCGCAGCTACGGCGGGAATTATGCGGATTATCAAACCCAGCGCGATGCTGAGCAACAGGCTGCCCGTGCGGCGCTGGAACATGCAGCGACCGAGCGCAAACGCACGCGGGCGCGCATGCAAAAAGAGCATGACGACAGCCAGCGGCGGTCGGCAAAAACGTTACGCACCGTTGATACCCTGAATATCGCCTCGTTTGAGCGAGTCAAATACAAAGGCGCGGCAAAGGAACGAATTGGCAGCTGGAAGAAGCAGCACAACGAGCAAAACGAGACGCTGAATGCTGCAGTTAACAAGGCGCGTGAGCGGGTGGAAGAAGATGCCCCCATCATGTTTACCCTTCCGGGAAGCCACATTGCCGAGGGAAAACAGGTGCTGGTGCTGGAGGACCTGCAACTGCCGCATGTCTCTCTCCCGCCAGTAAACTGGCGGATGGATGGCCCCATGCGCGTGGCGCTCAGAGGACCAAACGGCTGCGGAAAATCGACGCTGTTAAAAATCATCCTCGGCGAAATAGCCCCACGTTCAGGTGCCTGTAAGGTTTCCGTCAGCTGCGCATATCTCGACCAGCATCTGTCGCAACTCGATCTTACCCAATCGGTCATGACGCATCTCAATTTGAGTCATACGCCTCTTGAAGAGGGGGTATTGCGAACCCGTCTGGCGCAGCTTCAGCTTGGGGCAGACAAAGTCACGCTCCCGCTGGCAGAGCTGAGCGGGGGAGAACGGCTGAAAGCCGCTCTGGCCTGTGTATTGTGGCGCGAAAAAGCCACACAGCTACTGCTGCTTGATGAGCCGACCAACCACCTGGATCTGGCATCGGTCCAGGCGATTGAAGCGGCACTGGCCGGTTTTCCCGGGGCGTTGCTGGTCGTCTCTCACGATGAAAAATTCCTGCAAGGAGTCGCGTTGACGCATGAGCTGGTGTGGGACGCGGGGGGATGGCGTTGTGAAAGCCTTTAAAACACAAGCCCCCGCAAAGGCGGGGGCATTCAAACGTCACTACGCTATCTGTTTGCTGAGTGCAGGGTTGGCCTGAATCAGGCGCATCAGCTTTAACTCGGTTGGGGTGGGTTTCTCACGTTTCGACTCCCACTCCTGAACCATAGCCACGCTGACACCCATCGCTCTGGCGAATTCTTCGGTTTTCAGTCCTGTCCCTTTGCGCAATTGCTCATATTCTGTAAAGGGATTGGATTTTTGTTGCAGGGTAATCGTCTGCGGTACATCTTTAAAAATGATCTGTTCCAGACTGCTCAGCAGCTCAAACTCAGGATCTTTATATTCCATTGAGGACTCCTCTTAAATCTCACATCGTGATCAAGAACATCAGAGAGCCAATTAAGAATAGTCCCTAATCCAGACCCAGGATCGTCACGGCTGTGATTAATCGTGCGGTAACGAATGCTGTACCCGATTCAGCGATATGGATATTTATGCTAATTACCTGATTAGTCATATGTCGGCCTCGCCAGGTATTTTTTTGTAAATGGTAAGAAATAAATTGGCAATAGCCGTTTTGCATGAAAAGAGTATCTTGCAAGGCTGACCTGGACTATCCTTGTCAGCGTTGGGCACGCGTGTGCCGGTGTGCGCTTTTTTGGGTGAAAGGAGTAATAAAATGGCGACAGGAAAGTCCTGCTCTCGCTGGTTTGCGCCTATTGCGGCGTTGTTGATGGTTGTTAGCCTGAGTGGGTGTTTTGATAAAGAAGGCGATCAGCGCAAAGCGTTTATCGATTTTCTGCAGAATACAGTGATGCGCAGCGGCGAGCGGTTGCCGACGCTGACTGCGGATCAGAAAAAACAGTTTGGCCCCTTCGTGTCCGATTACGCCATTCTTTATGGTTATTCACAGCAGGTGAGCCAGGCGATGGATTCCGGTATCCGTCCGGTAGTGGATAGCGTGAACGCCATCCGCGTTCCACAGGATTATATGACGCAGCGCGAACCGTTACGTCAGTCCAACGGTGCGCTTGGCGTGCTGAGTCAGCAGCTGCAGAATGCGAAAATGCAGGCTGATGCGTCACGTTCTGCGCTGAAGCAGGGCGACGATCTCAAACCTGTCTTCGACAAAGTGTATGAGAAAGTGGTGACCAAACCGTCTGAAGCGCTGCAACCGCTGATTCCGGCCGCGCAAATTTTCACGCAGCAGCTGGTCCAGGTGGGGGACTTTATCGCCCAGCAGGAGACTCAGGTAAGCTTTGTCGCCAATGGCATTCAGTTCCCGACCTCGCAGCAGGCAAGTCAGTACAATACGCTGATTGGACCGCTGGCCTCCCAGCATCAGGCCTTTAGCCAGGCCTGGAGCGCAGCCGTCGCGGCCACAGAATAAACTGAAAAAACCCCGCTTTCGGCGGGGTTTTTTTATGCATTCCGAAAATAACGCTTGTCATTCCTTCCCCACATCGGTATAACTGTTCGCGTCGGTTTGTTACACAGACCTAAAGCAGTTTAGTAAAGCAGTCCAGATTGTTATCCATAGATACCCTTCGTAGTGACCCTTCCTTCATCGCTTAAAAATCTGTAACGCAATCCATCAAGCCGGAAGGCACAATATATTTGTTAATAAGGTAATTTCTATGTCTGCTAAAATGACTGGTCTGGTAAAATGGTTCAACGCTGATAAAGGTTTCGGCTTCATCACTCCTGACGATGGCTCTAAAGACGTGTTCGTACACTTCTCTGCTATCCAGAACGATGGCTACAAATCTCTGGACGAAGGTCAGAAAGTGTCCTTCACCATCGAAAGCGGCGCTAAAGGCCCAGCAGCTGGTAACGTTGTAAGCCTGTAAGCTTCCAACCCAGTAGCAAAGAATTTAAAAACCCGCCTTCTGGCGGGTTTTTTCGTTTCTACCGTTGTACCTGCGGGTTCACGCAGTTTATCTCCACCCTGCCACTGAGGGCAGCGATAAGGTTATCTACCGCCGTGGCCGCCATATTGTAGCGCGTCTCATGGGTGGCGGAGCCGATGTGGGGCAGGGCGACCACGTTGGGTAGCGTCAGCAGCGGAGAATCCACCGGCAGCGGCTCCTGCTCAAACACGTCCAGACCGGCGGCATGGATCTCACCGTTTTGCAGGGCTTCAATCAGTGCCTTCTCATCCACTACCGGGCCGCGACCCGCGTTGATGAAAATGGCTGACGTCTTCATCTTTTCGAACGCCGCTTTGCCAATCAGATGACGGGTTTCGTCAGTCAACGGCAGGACCAGGCAGACAAAATCCGCTTCCTGCAGCAGCGTATCCAGCTCGCAGTAGCGGGCGTTAAAACGTTCTTCAGCTTCACTGTGGTGGCGACGCGCGTTGTACAGAATCGGCATGTTAAACCCAAAATGCGCGCGCTGCGCCAGTGCCAGTCCGATACGCCCCATGCCCACAATACCCAGCGTTTTGCCGTGCACATCCACGCCGAACCAGTCCGGACCTATGCTTTTTGTCCACTCGCCTGCTTTGACGCGCTCAGCCACTTCCACCACGCGACGGGCCGTCGTGAGCATCAGCGCCATTAGCGTGTCGGCCACGGTTTCCGTCAGGGCATGCGGTGTATGCATCAGCAGGATCCTGCGGGCATTAAGGGCCTCCACGTCGAAGTTATCGTAACCCACGGACACGGTTGAGGTAGCACGAAGCTTCGGCATTTTCTCCAGCAGGGCGACATCCACTCTTTCGCTTGAACCCAGCAGGCCTTCAGCGCGGGCGAACGCCTCGGCGTGCTGTGCCACGGTCTCCGGGCTCAGGTTCTTCACCTGCGTGACGGTGAAGTGCTCTTCAAGGCGCTTCTGCAGATCTTCCGGCAGGGCTTTATACAAAATGACGGACGGCTTCATGCTAATCTCCGTTGTGTTTTAAGGTTTCAGGCGTGGCGAGCGCCGACAGGGTGTTGTTGATTATTAGCAGGCTTAACAATCAGAGTAAGCCATACGGAGGCGAAAAGCGCCACCCCCATAAAGATGTATGACGCAGCCGGGCTGCCGGTGGCACCGTTCAGGTAACCGACGAACCAGGAGCCGCAGAACGAGCCCAGCGCACCCATACTGTTGATCAGCGCCATCGCGCCACCTGCGACGTTACGCGGCAGCATCTCCGGGATGATGGCAAAGAACGGGCCATACGGGGCGTACATGGCTGCACCGGCAATCACCAGCAGCGTATAAGAGACCCAGAAGTGGTTTGCGCCCACGGCCCAGGAGCCAATGAAGGCAAAGGCAGCGATCAGCAGCAGCGGCCAGACAAACAGCTTACGGTTTTGCAGCTTGTCCGATGCCCATGAGACGATAATCATCGCGATTGTCGCCGCCAGATACGGCACGGATGACAGCCAGCCGACCTCGACCATACCGAGGTTTTCACCGCCGCTGCGGATAATGGACGGCAGCCACAGCACAAAGCCGTACACCCCAATACTCCAGGTAAAGTACTGCGCGCACAGCAGGATCACGTTGCGGGAGCGGAAGGCTTCGCCATAGTTACGCACCGCCTTCAGTCCTTGCTGCTCTTTATCCAGCTGTGCCTGCAGCGCCGCTTTCTCATCTTCGGAGAGCCATTTCGCCTGGGCAGGTTTATCTTTCACCAGCACCCACCAGCAGAAGGCCCAGATAATCGCCGGCACCCCTTCGATGATAAACATCTCGCGCCAGCCAAAGGACTGGATCAGGTAGCCTGAGACGACCGACATCCACAGCACCGTGACCGGGTTACCGAGGATGAGGAAGGTATTGGCGCGTGAACGTTCGGATTTGGTAAACCAGTTGCTGATGTAGATCAGCATCGCTGGCATTACCGCCGCCTCAACCACGCCGAGGATGAAGCGAATAGCGGCCAGGGCAGGAATATTGTTCACCATACCGGTGAGAGACGCGCAGGCACCCCACAGGATCAGACAGATGAAGATCAGCTTACGCACGCTGCGCCGTTCCGCATAGATCGCGCCAGGGATCTGGAAGAAGAAGTAGCCGAGGAAGAAAAGGGCGCCCAGCAGGGAGGAGATCCCTTTGGTGATCCCAAGGTCTTCGGTGATCCCTGCCGCGGACGCGAAACTGAAGTTGGCACGATCAAGGTACGCCAGGCTGTACGTGATGAACACGATTGGCATGATGTACCACCAGCGTTTTACTGCATTGGTCGAACTGTTCATAGGCTTGCCTCTGTTGTTGAGGTGGTTACCGCCGTTGTCTGTAGGGTACACGGTGGTTTGTTTTGTTGAGTACGATGTATGCCCCCTCACCCCGGCCCCCCCCAGAGGGGAGAGGGTTAGGGTGAGGGGGGATGTTTATTCGTTAAGCTGTGCTCGTGTTGGTAATCCTTCGCTATCGCCCTGTACCTGAATGGCCAGCGAGCCAATTTTGTTGCCCCGCGCGACGGCCTGTTGCAGCGTTTTGCCTTCCAGCAGGGCGCTAATGACGCCCACGGCAAAACCATCGCCTGCGCCGACGGTATCGACGACGTTCTCAACCTTCACCGCAGCGACCGCGCCCTGTTCGCCCGCGGCGGTTTTAAACCATGCGCCATCGGCACCGGTTTTCAGCACCACCGCTTTTACCCCTTTATTAAGGTAGAAGTCGGCAATACCTTCCGGCGTACTTTCGCCGGTCAGAATCATCCCTTCTTTCAGGCCTGGCAGAACCCAGTCCGCCCGGAACGCCAGACGGTTGAGCTTCTCAACCATTTCTGCCTCGCTTTTCCACAGCACCGGGCGCAGGTTGGGATCGAATGAGATGGTCTTCCCCTGGGCTTTCATGGTGGTCGCGGCATGATCGAGCAGTTCATACGAGCTGGCAGAAAGTGCCGCGGCGACGCCGCTCAGGTGCAGGTGACGTGCGCCAGCAAAATAGTCGGCGTGGTAATCCGCCACGGAGAGATGGCTTGCGGCCGATCCTTTACGGAAATATTCCACGATGGGATCGGTTCCATTTTCGACTTTAGATTTAAGCTGAAAACCGGTGGGGAAGCGTCCGTCGAGGGTGACGCCAGCGGCATCAATCCCCTCTTTTTTCAGCGAATCGAGAACGAAATGACCAAAGCTGTCATCCCCCACGCGGCTGACCCAGCCGACGTTCAGGCCGAGGCGCGCCAGCCCGGTCGCGACGTTCAGCTCTGCGCCTGCCACGCGTTTCATAAAGCGCTCCACCGCACTCAGTTCGCCTGTTTCGGTGGCGACAAACATCGCCATGGCCTCGCCGATGGTGATGACATCCAGCGTCTTGTGCATGGTTTACTCCTCGCGTAGCAGGTTGACGTAATGGCGGGTCACGGCGGTTAAATCCGTCCCTTCCAGCGGGAACTCGATACCGCGCGGGGCATCGGCGGGCAGTTGGCTGAGCAGATCCAGCCAGCGCGCATCGGCGTGGTCCGGTGCGACAGCGCGGAAGTTATCCTTATGCGGCACGGCGGCTTTCACGTGGATATAGCTCACGGCAGGGGCCAGGTGGCGGGCTGCTTCTTCGGGCGAATCGCCGACCCACAGCCAGTTACCCATGTCGAAGGTCAGGGTGACGGGGAGCTCCATGTCCCGACAGGCGGCCTGGAAACGCTGCATAGGCGCCAGCTGGCCGCAGTCGGTCTGATCGTTTTCCACGACCAGCGCCATGCCGCTTGTGTTCAGCAGCGCACGCAGGGTGTCGAGAGCGTGCGTGTCGCTGAAATGGCCGAGGGAAACCTTGAGCCACAGCGCGTTCAGGGTATTGGCCTCTGAAAGATAGCGGGGCAGATCCGGGTTGAGTGTGCCGTCGGGCATAAACAGGGCGGCGGGTGCTGAGTAGCACGCCAGCAGGCCCAGCAGCTCAATGGATTCCCCCAGCGCAGGCAGCGCCAGCAGCTCTTCGCTGTTGAACAGTTCCCGGCGGATCTCCACGCCGTCTGCGCCCGCGCCAGCAATAACGGGAAGCATCGCCCGCTGACCGCCCGCCTGTCGCACCTGTTCCGCGCCGTACGCGGCGGTGACCACCATTATTTTCCTGTCCATCGTCGGACTCCATCGCAACATATCAATACTATTACGCTAGATGGAACCGGTTCCAAAGAAAAGGTCAGGATGTTGAATTTATGATCGACATCACAAGGGGAAATTAACGCGCGGTGGAGCCGCGAACAATCAGTTCACCGGAGAACACCTGCTCGCGAACCGCATCGCTGATACCTTCGATACGACGAACCACTTGTTCTACAGCAGCATAGCCAATTTGCCAGGTGGGTTGTTTGAGGGTGGTGATGCCGACACCGGCCAGCTCCGCCCACTCCAGTTCATCAAACCCCAGCAGACCAATGTCGCTGCCCCAGTGCAGGCCAATGCGTTTGAGCGAACGAGCGACCTGAAGCGTCAGCGCCCCGTTGGCGGAGATCACAGCTTTGCGCATCCCGCGATGGCGGGTGTGGAACTGGCGCAGGGTGTTGTCGAGCTGGTCGGCTTCGTGAAGCGGCGTTTCGGCATTTTCGGCGATAACACCCGGATAACGCTCCAGCGTGGCGCGAAATGCGCCCAGGCGTTCACGACGGGTGTTAACCATGCCCAGCGGTTCGCTCAGAAACAGAATGGCCTCGAAACCCTGTTCAATCAGATGTTCAGTGGCGGTCGTGGCGGCCTGGGTGTTATCCAGCCCGACCACATCGCAGGCAAATTCGGGAATTTTACGGTCGATGAGGACCATGGGCAGGGAGGACTGCTGCAGGCGATTTAATCCTTCTTCCCGCATGCCCACCGCGTTAACCACAATCCCTTCCACCTGATAGCTGCGCAGCAGATCGAGATAGTGCAGCTCCTGGTCGACTTCGTTGTTGGTATTACAGACCAGCGGCGTGAAGCCCTTCTCGCGACAGGCCGCTTCGATACCGCTGAGCACGTTAACGGAATAGGGATTAGTGATATCGGCGATGATAAGACCGATGAGACGGGTGCGGCCGCGTTTGAGTCCGCGCGCCATCAGGCTGGGACGATAGTCGAGATCGGCAATCGCCTGTTCAATTCGCGCCAGCAGGGCATCAGACAACAGGTGTTTCTCGCCGTTGAGATAGCGCGAAATACTGGTTTTACCGGTTCTGGCGGCTTTCGCCACGTCGCTGATAGTGGCCCGGGCTGGTTTGCTCATCACTGATTTCCCTGAATTTAGTGAGAATACCTTAGCGGGAAAATCGGACGAATCAAGTAATTTGCCCGGTGGCGCTGCGCTTATCGGAGGTTGCGGTCTGATGCCTTCACCCCAACCCTCTCCCACGGGAGAGGGCGCAAACACTAAAAACGGCAACGGGGTTGCCGTTTTGCTTTTACCTACTGAATTGGGCTTAACGTAATCTCAACGCGGCGGTTCTGCGCTTTGCCTTCCGCCGTGCTGTTGCTGGCGATAGGGTTAGCTGGGCCCATGCCGCTGGTGCGAATGCGGTTTGCTTCTACACCCTGGGTAATCAGCGAGCTGGCCACGGAATCGGCGCGCTGCTGGGACAGACGCATATTCAGATCCTTGCTGCCGGTGCTGTCGGTGTAGCCAATCACGTTCACGGCGGTTTTGTTGTACTCTTTCAGCACCATCGCCACGCCGGTCAGGGTGTTAGCACCCGCAGGTTTCAGCGTGGCGCTGTTGCTGTCGAAGGTCACGTTGTTTGGCATGTTCAGGATGATGTTATCCCCGCTGCGGGTGACGCTCACGCCGGTTCCCTTCATTTTGTCGCGCAGTTTCGCTTCCTGTACGTCCATGTAATAACCGACGCCGCCGCCCAGCGCCGCGCCCGCTGCTGCGCCAATCAGCGCGCCTTTGCCGCGGTCTTTCTTGGAGGAGGAGAGTGCCCCTACGCCTGCGCCTACCAGCGAGCCGATACCCGCGCCGATACCGGATTTACCCGCTTCGCGTTCGCCGGTGTAAGGGTTGGTTGTGCAGCCAGAAACAGCCAGTGCACCGCTCACCAGAGCGGCAATAACGAGTACGCGTTTTTTCATCTTCTTTCCTTAATCCTTTTTATTCTTTGCCACGGCGAGCGTGGCAGTTGATTATGACGTCCGGATACGGAGAAAATTCCGGGGATAACTCTGAAATTTGTGACAAACCATAAACTGCCTCAATAAGAAGGCCGTAAACCTGCACGCAACCAGGAGCGCACGCTTGAGCACCTCAACGAAAACCATTCTGACCGCCGCCCACTGGGGGCCGATGCTGGTCGAAACCGATGGCGAGAATGTCCTGTCGTCTCGCGGGGCATTGCCAACCCAACATCCCAACTCTTTACAGACCGTCGTTCGCGATCAGGTGCACAGCAAAACGCGCGTGCGCTGGCCGATGGTGCGTAAAGGATTTCTGGCTTCGCCGGACAAGCCACAGGGCATTCGGGGTCAGGACGAATTTGTTCGCGTGAGCTGGGATGACGCGCTGGCGCTGATCCACACGCAGCACAAGCGGATCCGCGAGAGCTACGGCCCTGCCTCTATTTTTGCCGGCTCTTACGGCTGGCGTTCAAACGGCGTGCTGCATAAGGCCTCGACGCTGCTGCAGCGTTATATGAGCCTGGCGGGAGGCTACACCGGCCATCTCGGGGATTACTCCACCGGCGCGGCGCAAGCGATTATGCCGTATGTGGTGGGGGGCAATGAGGTTTATCAGCAACAGACCAGCTGGCCGCTGGTGCTGGAACACACCGACGTGGTGGTGCTCTGGAGCGCTAACCCCCTCAACACGCTGAAAATTGCCTGGAATGCCAGCGACGAACAGGGCATTGGCTATTTTGACGCGCTGCGTAAAAGCGGTAAGCGTATCATCTGTATTGACCCGATGCGTTCTGAAACCATGGACTTCTTTGGCGACAGCGCCGAGTGGATTGCCCCGCATATGGGCACCGACGTGGCAATGATGTTAGGTATCGCCCATACGCTGGTCGAAAACGGCTGGCACGATGTCGAATTCCTGACGCGTTGTACCACCGGCTTCGATAAATTCGCCGACTATCTGACGGGGAAAACGGATGGCGTGGCCAAAACGGCAGAGTGGGCGGCAGGCATTTGCGGCGTTCCTGCGGATAAACTCCGCGAACTGGCGGCGTTATTCCATCAAAACATCACGATGCTGATGTCCGGCTGGGGGATGCAGCGCCAGCAGTTTGGCGAGCAAAAACACTGGATGCTGGTGACGCTCGCCGCGATGATCGGGCAGATCGGTACCCCGGGCGGTGGCTTTGGTCTCTCTTATCACTTCGCGAACGGCGGTAACCCCACCCGTAAAGCGGCCGTACTGGCTTCCATGCAGGGCTCGGTGCAGGGGGGCGTGGATGCCGTGGATAAAATTCCGGTGGCGCGTATTGTTGAAGCCCTGGAAAATCCGGGCGGTTTTTATCAGCACAACGGTCAGGACCGCCATTTCCCGGAGATTAAATTCGTCTGGTGGGCGGGTGGGGCGAACTTCACCCATCATCAGGATACCCATCGTCTGATCCGCGCCTGGCAGAAGCCGGAGCTGGTGGTGATCTCAGAGTGCTTCTGGACCGCCTCGGCCAAACACGCCGATATCGTGCTGCCGGCGACCACCTCGTTTGAGCGTAACGATCTCACCATGACCGGCGACTACAGCAACCAGCATATGGTGCCGATGAAGCGCGTGGTGGCGCCACGTGATGAAGCGCGTGATGACTTTGACGTATTTGCTGAGCTGAGCGAGCTGTGGGAAGCGGGTGGTCGGGAGCGTTTCACCGAGGGGAAAACTGATCTCGAATGGCTGGAAACCTTCTATCAGATTGCCGCTCAGCGCGGGGCCGCCCAGGGCGTCACGCTACCGCCCTTTACTGAATTCTGGGAAGCAAACCAGATCGTCGAAATGCCGGAGAGTGAACAGAACGCGCAGTTTGTCCGTTTCGCCGATTTCCGACGCGACCCGGAAAAGCACCCGCTGAAAACCGAGAGCGGAAAGATGGTGATCTACAGCGAGCGCATCGCCAGCTTTGGCTACGCCGACTGCCCGCCGCACCCTATGTGGCTCGAGCCGGACGAATGGCACGGCAACGCCCAGCCGGGGCAGTTGCAGGTGTTGTCAGCCCATCCCGCGCATCGTCTGCACAGCCAGCTTAACTATTCGTCACTGCGTGAGCGGTATGCGGTTGCAGGGCGAGAGCCGATTACGCTGAATAGCCTCGATGCAAAAGCCCGCGGAATTGTCGACGGTGACGTGGTGCGCGTCTGGAACCATCGCGGACAGGTGCTGGCCGGAGCGGTCGTGAGCGACGGGATTAAACCGGGCGTTTTCTGTATTCACCAGGGCGCCTGGCCTGACCTGGAGCCCACCGAAGGGGGGATCTGTAAAAACGGGGCGGTTAACGTACTGACCAAAGATCTCCCCAGCTCGAAGCTGGGGAATGGTTGTGCAGGAAACACGGCGCTGGCCTGGGTCGAGAAATATCAGGGACCCGAGCTTACCTTAACGGCGTTTGATCCGCCTGCCAGCTCATGATCCAGGTCGGGTGTTGAGTGTCATCCTGCCAGGCGCTGTCTTCAATACGAAAACCCTGCGCGTGGTAGAAATTCACCGCCCGGACATTTTTCTGATACACCTCCAGGCTTAAGTGCGGGAAGCGCTGTTGAACGTGGTTCAGCAGTGCTCGCCCGATGCCTTTACCGATATACCCCGGTGCGACAAACAGTGCGCCGACAAACTGCGACTGCATCACGCTGATAAATCCGCAAGGTTCGCCATCCTGTTCCCAGACCCAGGTTTCAGCCGAAGGCAGGTAAATGTCCCGTACCATGGCTTCATTTTCTTTCCAGTAACTCGCCTCAATAAACGGATGCGCTTCTGTGGTGCTTTCAAGCCATAGGCTCAAAAGCGGCGCGGTATTCTCACTTTGCCATTTGCGGATCATGATGGCCTCCCGGATGACAGAAGCAGCCGGTAACATGGTCGTTGACCAGGCCACAGGCCTGCATAAAGGCGTAGCAGATAGTGGAGCCGACAAACTTGAAGCCACGTTTTTTCAGGGCCTTCGAGAGCGCATCCGAGGCCGGCGTCGAGGCGGGGATTTCCGCCAGCGTGGCGGCCTGCGTGATTTGTGGTTCGTTATTCACGAACGTCCAGACAAACGCTGAAAAGGATTCACCGTTTTGCTCCATCGCCAGGTAAGCGCGTGCGTTACCAATGATGGCCTGGATCTTACCGCGATGGCGGATGATACCGGCATCCTGCACCAGGCGTTCCACGTCGTCATCGGTCATGGCGGCGACGGCGACAGGATCGAACTGGTGAAAGGCATTGCGGTAGTTTTCGCGTTTCTTCAGTACCGTAATCCATGACAAACCCGCCTGCTGGCCCTCCAGGCAGATCATCTCGAAGAGTTTTTTGCCCTCCCTTTCCGGCACGCCCCATTCCCGATCGTGATAGTCGATATAAAGCTGATCCTGGCTTACCCAACCGCAACGTTGCATAGGCGATGTCCCTTAATGATGTTGATGCTAAACGAATCGATAGCCTGCGGACATTATGACGGTTCAGCCTCCAAAGCGCATAACCTCTTCGATGACACTGTGAACCGCGTATCATTCTGACATTCGCCAAATGTATTTTTGGATTGTATTGATAGGAATTATATTTTCAGGGCTGATTAATTCGCATAAGTTTAGATATTTAAATTAAATATTATTTTTATGATACTTAAAGAAGTATTTAATTTTACTTAATGCATTCTTTAATTAATATTATTTTATTGATTCGGCATGTGTATTATATTTCCTGACTTGTTTTATCCCATTGGCGTATTTTTTAAAAGGAGTTTTAATGAAAAAGATCATTGCGCTTTTTCCGGTTCTTGCTGTTATGTCGTCATCCGTTTTTGCCGCAGCGTCCGGTGATGGTACGATCAAATTCACTGGTGAAATAGTTGATTCACCCTGCGTCATCTCTGTTGATTCACAAAATCAGGAGGTTGTGCTCGGCCAGGTGAAAAAGAGTGTATTCACCGCAGTGGGCGATAAATCTTCTTCCAGACCATTTGAAATCAAACTGGAAGAATGTGATATCTCCAGCAAGACCAAAGTTAACGTGAGTTTTTCAGGCATCGCCGATGAAACAAACGATTCGCTGCTCTCCGTCAACACGGAGGCTGGCTCTGCTTCAGGCGTAGGTATCGGCATCTATGACAATGCGAATAAGCTGATTGATGTAAATACAGGAAAAGCGACAACGACGCTTCAGGCGGGTCAAACCGTTCTGTACTACACCGCCAATTATGTTGCCACCAAGGCTGCTGTAACTACGGGTTATGGTAATGCAGAAGTTGACTTCAATCTGACGTACGAATAATTGACAAAGAGAAAAGGCAATAGTTTCTATTGCCTTTGATGATTCGATGGAGAGAATCATGAGAGGTGGCAGGTTTATATTACTCGGCACATTAATACTTTCATTTTTTACGTCAACCGGTTACGCCGCTGGGGTGGCGCTGAGCAGTACGCGAGTGATATATGACGGGAGTAAAAAAGAAGCGTCGCTCATGGTGAATAATAAAAGCACGACGGATGAATTTCTTATTCAGTCCTGGATTGATGATATCAATGGCAGTAAAAAAACGCCCTTTATCATCACGCCGCCTTTGTTCAAACTGAATCCAACGAAAAATAACGTCCTGCGTATTGTGAAAACCACGGATGCGCTGCCCCAGGATCGCGAGTCTGTTTACTGGATAAACGTAAAATCCATTCCTGCACAAAGCGAGGGCTCAGCGGACAAGAATGTGCTGCAGATTGCGGTACGTACACGCCTTAAGCTTTTTTATCGCCCGGCGGGTCTTCAGGGCAAAAGTATGGATGGCTGGGAAACACTGCGTTTCTCTCGCGTGGGAAAACACCAACTCAGTGTGACCAATCCTTCCGCTTTCAATCTTACGTTTAATCAGCTTTATGCCGATGGGCACGCTGTTGAAAAGTTGGGAATGGTCCCTGCAAAAGGCTCATTGATTATCCAGCTCCCCGCAGAAGTGGGTCAGGTAAAAGACGTTAAATATAACATTATCAATGACTTTGGGACGGCAGGCGAGATGCTGACGCAGCATCTGAACTGAACATTGTCTTAAGGAACGCCGCAATGCCATGGATGTCACATTTTTTTGCCAGAAACGCTCCCCATTTCTCGTTGTCTGCACTCGCGCTGATGGTGGCGGGGACGTCCCCTGCATGGGCGGGAAAGTTTAATCCACGTTTTCTGGAAGAGGTACCTGGTATTGATCAGCACGTCGATCTCTCGTTGTTTGAATCGAAAAGTGCTGAGCAGGTACCTGGCAAATATCGGGTGGCAGTGGTAGTGAATGACCGCAAGATGGAGTCCAGAACGCTGGAGTTTAAAGCGGCGACTCCGGCTCAGCACGATAAACTGGGTGAAACGCTGATGCCTTGCCTGAGTCGGGTGCAGCTTGAAGGTATGGGTGTGCGTATCGACAGCTTCCCGGCGCTTAAGCAGGCTCCACCTGAAGCCTGCGTTGCCTTTGAAGAGATTATTCCCCAGGCGGCAAGCCATTTTGATTTTGCTGAACAAACGCTGGTGATGCGTTTCCCCCAGGCCGCTATGCAGCAAACCGCGCGCGGTACGGTACCCGAATCACGCTGGGATGAGGGGATCAACGCTCTGCTGCTGGACTACAACTTTTCCGGCAGTCATTCCAGTTACAACGACCATAACAGCGATCTGAGTGACAGCAGCGACAACTATTACCTGAATATGCGCAGCGGTATGAATATGGGGCCATGGCGTTTGCGTAACTACAGTACCTGGACCCGCAACGACGGTGAACAGCACTGGGATAATCTTGGTACATCTCTGAGTCGCGCCATCGTGCCGCTGAAAGCTGAACTTACCCTCGGGGATACCTCAACGGCGGGCGATATCTTTGACAGCGTGCAGATGCGTGGTGTCATGCTGGCCTCGGACGATGATATGTTGCCGGACAGCCAGCGAGGGTTTGCCCCCGTAGTACGTGGTATCGCGAAAAGCAACGCCGAGGTGACCATCGAACAGAATGGTTACGTCATTTACCGTGCATATGTACAGCCTGGCGCATTTGAGATTAACGATCTTTATCCCACCTCGAACAGCGGCGACCTGACGGTGAAGGTGAAAGAGGCCGATGGCAGCGAGCAGACCTTTATTCAGCCTTTCTCGTCGGTCGCGATTTTTCAGCGCGAGGGGCATCTCAAATACACGCTTTCCGGTGGGGAATATCGCGCCGGGAATTACCGCAGTGGTGAGCCAAAATTTGGACAGTTTGATGCCATGTACGGGCTGCCGCTGGGTTTTACCGCCTATGGCGGCGCCATCCTGTCTGAGGATTACAACGCACTGGCGACGGGGCTAGGGAAAAACTTCGGCTACATTGGCGCGATCTCCATTGATGTCACCCAGGCTAAAAGCACGCTGGGGGATGGTCGCTCCGAAGAAGGACAGTCTTATCGCTTCCTCTATTCCAAAAGCTTTAACGGCGGGACGGATTTTCGCCTGATGGGCTACAAGTATTCGACCAGCGGTTTTTATACCTTCCAGGAAGCAACAGATGTGCGCAACGACGCAGGCAGCGATTCTGCCAACTACCACAAGCGCAGCCAGATCCAGGCTAACGTCAGCCAGCAGATGGGCAGCTACGGTTCGGTTTATGTTAACGCTACACAGCAGGATTACTGGAATGATGAAGGTAAGCAGCGCTCCATTAACGCTGGCTATAACGGACGTATTGGCCGGGTGAATTACAGCGTGGCCTACTCCTGGACCAAAAGCCACGATGGTCGTGAGAGTGACCGCCTGTGGTCGTTTAGCCTGTCGGTGCCGCTCGGGCGGGTATGGAGCAACTATCATCTTACCACCGACCAGCATGGACGTACCCTGCAACAGGCGGGGTTAAGCGGCTCTGCGCTGGAAGACCATAACCTCAACTACAGCGTCCAGGAAGGGTATGGCAGCAATGGTGTTGGCAACAGCGGCAACGCCAGTCTGGATTACCAGGGGGGATTTGGCAATGCCAGCGTGGGTTATAACTACAACCGCGACAGTCAGCAGGTTAACTATGGTTTGCGCGGCGGGATTATTGCCCACAGCGAAGGGATTACGCTGTCACAGCCGTTGGGTGAGTCGATGGCGCTGATTTCGGCGCCGGGCGCGCGGGGCGCGAGAGTGGTCAATAACGGTGGAGTGACGGTGGACTGGATGGGGAATGCGGTGGTGCCTTACCTCAGTCCGTACCGTGAAACAGAGGTCGCGCTGAGAAGCGACAGCCTGAACAGTCGGGTGGATCTGGACAGTGCCTCGGTGAACGTGGTGCCCACGCGGGGTGCCATCGTACGGGCTCGCTTCGATACCCGCGTGGGCTACCGGGTGCTGATGAACGTCACTCAGGTTGATGGCCGGGTCGTGCCTTTTGGCGCTACGGCCACGCTGGTGAATGATAAGAAAGAGAACAGCAGCATTGTGGGTGAAGAGGGGCAGCTTTATATCAGCGGAATGCCGGAGAGCGGGATGCTACAGCTGCGCTGGGGTAACAATGTCGATCAGCAGTGTCGCGTTAACTTTACGCTGCCAGAGCAGCAAAACAGCAGCGACGTGGTGATGACCCACGCGGTCTGTCGATAACAGGGAAGGAAAAGACGATGTATCAACGTATTTTTGCGCTAATCGGGCTGGTGTGTGCGGCGCTGTTTTCCCACCAGGCGCTGGCGGCAGACGACTGGGGACCCTGCATCCCTACGGACGGGACGCGTCAGTTTAATGCCCTGATGATTAAAACGGTGACTGATACCTCTGAGAACAGTTCAGGCACCGTGTTTCCAGATTTTTATGCCTGGGATCTGGGGGAATATTATCAGGTGAAATGTGAGTGCCCCGATAATCAAGAGTCCAGGCCCACGATTTTTAGCGCAAGAACATCGCTCCCTTTTGGGCACAATGATGGTTCACAACAGTATTTCATTGTAAATAATAATATTCAGATCGCGACCAAAATTCGGATCGAAGGGACAAAGAAAGCGTATGTTGATGCGCCTTTTGAAAATGTTTCAAATGAGTATAACGCCCGCCTGGCATGTGATGTTAATCCTAATGGTACCGATAAAGCGGGTACAGGCGCTAAAGGAAGCTTATCGCTTTATATTCATCACCCCTTTGTCGGGCAACTGGATATACCCTCTACCAATATTATGGAGCTGTACGGTACTTATAAGCCCGGCGTATACAGTGCAACACCTATGGCTGCGGTCTATCTCAGTGGTTCTGTCACCGTGCCCCAGGGCTGTGAACTGGCCAGCGGTAGCACGCTGGAGATCCCCTTCGGTGAATTCCAGGCCCATGATTTTAAGGATCGTAAAGGACAACTTCCGGCCGGTGCCTCGCCGGTGACGAAAGAACTGCAGTTTAACTGCACTAATATTTCTGACGGCGTGAAAATTCTCCTGCGCATTGAGGGAACGCCGAATCCGAATGACAGTTCAGCCATCGATCTCGGCAACCCGGATATTGGCGCAGTGATCAAAAATGCCAGCGGCGTGGTGCTAAAACCGAATAGCACGGATGCGCAGGCGCTGACGGCCTCGCCGCTGACGGATGACATCCACCGTACTGCCTCCACCACGCTTTCATTCTCGCCTGTAAGCACAACCGGTAAGCTGCCGGAAACCGGCGATTTTGAAGGCATCGCCACCCTGCGAATTGATGTGGAGTGACGCCCGTGAAAAGGATAAACGCGATGATCTATGGCGGACTGCTGATCTCCTGCGGTGCCTGGGCGGCTCCCGTCAATATAGGGTCTGCCGGAGATGTACATTTCACCATCAGCATTCGTCAGGGAACCTGCGAACTGGAGCAGGACAACATTGAGGTGGACATGGGGTCGGTAATACTGCCGCGCCCGGTACAGGCTGGGCGTGAACTTAATCAAAAGGCGTTTACCATTGCGCTAAAAAACTGTGCTAACGTCGCCCGGACTTACGTCACTATGGATGGCCTGGCGGACAGCACAGACCCCCGTCTTTTCGCGCTGGACAGCGGCGGCGCGACGGGGATTGCCCTGAAAATTAAAACCGACGAGGGTGTTCAGCAGTTTCCGCTGAGCACCGATCCCACGCCTTTGGCACATACCATCCCCACTGATGGAAATAACGCGCTGAGATATATCGCCAGCTATGTCACGGTCAGTCCTGATGCAAAATCGGGGGCGGCTAACGCCATGCTGAACTTCAGCGTTGTTTATGAATAGAGGAGTGGCTGACAGAACGTTAAATAATTCAACCTGGCTGGCTTGACGTGCTGGTGAAAAAGACAATAGTTAATACAGAGCCATAGGCTCTAAAATCTCGTCCTGAAAATGATAATAATCGCCGAATTCGGCTCTCTCTGGGGTCGCATTGATGATGATAAAAAAAATCAGTGGTCGCCATGCTGCTTCTGGCCTGGTGGGGATTTCAGCCTGCCTGTTTTTTTGTAATACAGCGTCTGCCTGGCAACAGGAATATATCGTTTCAGACGCCCAAAATAATACGGCGGAACGCTATACCTGGGACGCGGATCACCCACCGCGTTATGAGGATATTCTCGCTGAGCGAATTCAGTCTTCACAAGACGCGCCTGGTCTGGCCCTGAATGTGCCGTCTGGCAGCACCCTGGACGGAGCGATGAGCGTGGGCTGGAATTTTCCGGTTTCAGCGGGCATCAACACTGGCCCGGTGGTGGCGTGGCGTTATGACGGCACGGCTCCCATGATGATTAACGAGTTTGGTGATAGTGCGACAATGCAAACGTCCAGCGACCCGCTCTGGCATGCCAGCGTCAGCACGCTGGGGTGGCGTGTGAATACCCGCTACGGCGATCTCCGTCCCTGGGCGCAGATTAGCTATAACCAGCAGTTTGGTGAGAATCAGTGGAAATCGCAGTTTGGCATGCCGCAGACACCCTCTCCGGCACAAAACGGCAACTGGATGGATGTGACCGTGGGAACGGATATGCCGTTTAACACCCACGTTGCGGCCTATGCGTCGCTTGCACAAGGGGAACACACCACCAGCGGAGAGGAGTTTTTGTACACCCTGGGTGTTAATGCAAATTTCTAGCGTTGTTACTTTTTTAAACGTTACGATAACATCCTGAATACAATAACCGCAGGGGTTACAGCGATAGCAGGTACTAACACTCTATCGCTTTATTCCCGGGCCAGGCCATTCATTCCCGATTCCAGGCATTTCATTCCGTTTCGCCTGCACTTCATGCCGTTTTACCCCAGGCATATTAAGGTTTTGTTTATTGTTGTCCTCAGCGAATTCCCTCAATTTCTCTTGCAGGACAACTGCCATGAACACATCAACTTATAACCGTACGCGCTGGCTCACGCTCTTTGGCACCATCGTCACCCAGTTTGCGCTGGGCTCGGTCTATACCTGGAGTCTGTTTAACAGTGCCCTTTCCGACAAACTCGGTGCACCGGTTAGCCAGGTCGCGTTCTCCTTTGGTCTCTTGAGCCTGGGGCTGGCGATTTCGTCTTCCGTGGCGGGCAAGCTGCAGGAACGTTTTGGCGTGAAGCGTGTGACCATGGCGTCCGGGATCCTGCTCGGCCTGGGTTTTTTCCTGACGGCGCATTCCAGCAACCTGATGATGCTGTGGCTGAGCGCCGGGGTGCTGGTGGGGCTGGCGGATGGTGCAGGTTACCTGCTGACCCTGTCGAACTGCGTGAAGTGGTTCCCGGAACGTAAAGGCCTGATCTCTGCGTTTGCCATCGGATCTTATGGTCTGGGCAGTCTCGGTTTTAAATTTATCGATGCCCACCTGCTGGCATCCGTTGGCCTCGAAAAAACCTTTATGATCTGGGGGGCGATTGTTCTGGTGATGATTCTGTTCGGCGCCACCCTGATGAAAGATGCGCCACAGCAGGAAGTTAAATCCGTGAACGGCGTAGTGGAGAACGACTTCACACTCGCGCAGTCCATGCGTAAACCCCAGTACTGGATGCTGGCGGTGATGTTCCTGACGGCCTGCATGAGCGGTCTGTATGTTATCGGTGTCGCAAAAGACATCGCGCAGGGGATGGTAAAACTGGATGCGGCCACGGCGGCCAATGCGGTGACCGTGATCTCCATTGCCAACCTCTCCGGTCGTCTGGTACTCGGTATTCTGTCTGACAAAATCGCCCGCATCCGCGTGATTACGATTGGACAGGTGGTTTCGCTGGTCGGTATGGCGGCTCTCCTGTTTGCCCCGCTGAACGAAGCAACCTTCTTTGCGGCGATTGCCTGTGTGGCCTTTAACTTCGGTGGCACCATTACGGTCTTCCCGTCACTGGTGAGCGAGTTCTTTGGTCTGAATAATCTGGCGAAAAACTACGGCGTTATCTATCTGGGCTTTGGGATTGGCAGCATCTGTGGCTCGCTGATTGCTTCCCTGTTCGGTGGGTTCTATGTGACCTTCTGCGTGATTTTCGCTCTGCTGATTATCTCCCTGGCGCTCTCTACCACGATTCGCCAACCGCAGCGTGAAGTTTTCAAAGAAGTTCATGCGTAATGACGACACGAAAGGCCGGTTATCCGGCCTTTGTATTTTCTGAAAACGGGAAATAAAGCGTTTTTGTCTGTCTCGGGATTTGCTTTTTTGTAAATAACTGTACCGATCACACTCTCTTCTGCCACTTTTCTGCTTCCCTGTGGTCTACTTACCACGCCTCCAGACGTTTCATTGAACGATCCCTTGAGCGTATGTTTAATCTGTCTGCTTTTTAACCGAGGCAGGCGGCGGTACTGTCCCTTATTTCCGGGTAGCTTGCATGAAATACATTAAATCGATGGCGCAACAAAAGCTCTGCTTTTTGCTGGCGTTGTACATCGGCCTGTTTATGAATGGCGCGGTTTTTTTCCGTCGGTTTGACGGTTATGCGCAAGATTTTACCGCCTGGAAAGGAATT
The DNA here is from genome assembly GCF_003986875.1 of Enterobacter sp. WCHEn090032. Taxonomy (NCBI): domain Bacteria; kingdom Pseudomonadati; phylum Pseudomonadota; class Gammaproteobacteria; order Enterobacterales; family Enterobacteriaceae; genus Enterobacter; species Enterobacter sp. WCHEn090032. The sequence continues at coordinate 10,049 of NZ_RXRN01000011.1, read as the reverse complement.
GCAGCGGTTGTCGAATTGGTCGCCGCGGTACTGGTCACCTTCTTTTTATTCCGTATTCTGACCCTGTTTGGCCGTCGCGTGTGGCGAGTGCTGGCAACGTTTATCGTGCTGTGCTCGGCGGGGGCCAGCTATTACATGACCTTTATGAATGTGGTCATTGGCTACGGCATTATTGCCTCGGTGATGACCACGGATATCGATCTCTCTAAAGAGGTCGTGGGGTTGCACTTTATTCTCTGGGTAGTGGCGGTCAGTGCTTTGCCGTTGCTGCTCATCTGGAGTAACCGCTGCCGGTACACGCTGGTTCACCAGATCCGCACGCCGGGTAAACGCTTCAGAAGCGTTGCGATTGTTCTGCTGGCCGGGCTGATGGTCTGGGGGCCAATTCGTCTGCTGGAGGTGAAACAGAAGTATGACGAACGTACCTCCGGCGTGGATCTACCAAGCTACGGCGGTGTGGTTGCCAACTCGTATTTACCGTCTAACTGGATCTCTGCGCTGGGGCTGTATGCGTGGGCGCAGGTAGATGAGTCTTCTGATAATAAATCGCTGATGAACCCGGCGAAGAAGTTTACCTATGTCGCGCCAAAAGATATCGACGACACCTACGTCGTCTTTATTATTGGGGAAACCACGCGCTGGGATCATATGGGTATTCTTGGCTATGACCGCGATACAACGCCAAAACTGGCGCAGGAGAAAAACCTGATTGCCTATCGCGGCTACTCCTGTGATACCGCCACCAAGCTCTCCTTGCGCTGCATGTTCGTACGCGAAGGAGGGGCGAGCGATAACCCACAGCGGACGCTGAAAGAGCAAAACGTCTTCTCGGTGCTGCATCAGCTTGGGTTTACATCTGACCTGTATGCGATGCAGAGCGAGATGTGGTTCTACAGCAACACCATGGCGCAGAACATTTCCTACCGCGAGCAGATTGGTGCGGAGGCGCGTAACCGCGGTAAGCCTGTTGATGACATGCTGCTGATTGATGAGATGAAGTTGTCTCTCAACGGCAACCCGAACGGTAAACACATGATTATCCTGCATACCAAAGGGTCGCACTTTAACTACACGCAACGCTACCCGCGTAGCTTTGCGAAATGGACGCCGGAATGTGTCGGGGTGGATAAAGACTGCACTAAAGAGCAGCTGATTAACTCTTATGACAACTCCGTGATGTATGTGGATCACTTTATTGATTCGGTCATTGACCAGGTGCGTGATAAGAAAGCGATAGTGTTCTATGCGGCGGACCATGGTGAATCCATCAATGAATTCGAGCACCTGCACGGTACGCCACGTAAGATGGCGCCGCCGGAGCAGTTCCGCGTACCGATGATGGTGTGGATGTCTGACAAGTATCTGGAGGATCCGGAGAAAGCGAAGATGTTTGCTCACCTGAAAAAAGAGGCGGACATGAAGGTGCCACGTCGTCACGTTGAGCTGTACGACACAATTTTAGGCTGCCTGGGTTATACCTCTCCGGACGGCGGTCTGAACGAAAATAACAACTGGTGCAAACTCCCTGACAGCACCGCTAAAGCCGCGCAGTAGCTCGCCTGGCGAGAATATCGCCAGTTGAAGGGCTTTTTTAAATTAAGGGATTGACGGGGGCGCACCTCAGCAGTAAGATGCGCTCCGCATTCGGCGAGTAGCGCAGCTTGGTAGCGCAACTGGTTTGGGACCAGTGGGTCGGAGGTTCGAATCCTCTCTCGCCGACCACATTCTGAAAAGGGCTAACCGCAAGGTTAGCCCTTTTTGCATTATGATCTTAGCGCTTCAGAGTGGCCAAAATGCCCCTTAGCCTCGCTTCACCCTGCCTGTTAACGATTTTGTGACATAATCCATTGTATTTTTTTATATATAGATTGATCTTTTTTCGCGTTGCTTATGGATAACCTCAGCATTTTTCGCTGTGCGTTTTAACGTTCGCGGTATTTAGTGCTCAGATTATCACCATTCTGCAAGAAAATTTAACCATTCTGAATAAAAGTTAATCACTGATTGTTGCGCAATATGAAGATAGTTGTGCTGCAACATGGCGAGTAGCATAAATTTCCCTGCTGAAAACTGGCATACATAGTTTTTTTAATCTTTGTTTGCGGTTTCTCACACTCAGCGTAAATCCCCGTCACCTGTATTGACGTTTTCACATTCTGTTGACAGATTGTAGGGCATGAGGGGCATTTCAGGGACGATCTGCGCTGCAACTCAAACGCTCTTCTGAAAGGATTCTCCATCCCTTTAACGCCTTCGGGCATCACCGACCGGACCGGGTAAAAAATAAATAAAGGTCTGGCGGCGTAACACAACAAAGCAAAACATCACATTGGAGCAGAATAATGAGTATTTCCTTGAAGAAGTCAGGGATGCTGAAGCTTGGTCTGAGCCTGGTGGCTATGACCGTGGCAGCAAGTGTACAGGCAAAAACCCTGGTTTACTGTTCTGAAGGCTCGCCGGAAGGCTTTAACCCACAGCTCTTTACCTCTGGTACGACATACGACGCAAGCTCTGTACCAATCTATAACCGTCTGGTTGAATTCAAAACCGGTACTACGGAAGTGATTCCGGGTCTGGCGGAGAAGTGGGACGTCAGCGAAGACGGTAAAACCTATACCTTCCACCTGCGCAAGGGCGTGAAGTGGCAGGACAGCAAAGAATTCAAACCAACGCGCGACTTTAACGCCGACGACGTTGTGTTCTCCTTCGATCGTCAGAAAAACGCCCAGAACCCGTATCACAAAGTTTCTGGCGGCAGCTATGAATACTTCGAAGGGATGGGTCTGCCGGACCTGATCGCTGAAGTGAAAAAAGTGGACGATAATACCGTTCAGTTCGTGCTGACGCGTCCTGAAGCGCCATTCCTGGCGGATCTGGCCATGGACTTCGCCTCTATTCTGTCTAAAGAGTACGCGGATAATATGCTGAAAGCCGGTACGCCGGAGAAAGTTGACCTGAACCCAATCGGTACCGGTCCATTCCAGCTGCTGCAGTACCAGAAAGACTCCCGTATTCTCTACAAAGCGTTCGAAGGCTACTGGGGAACCAAGCCGAAGATCGACCGTCTGGTCTTCTCTATTACGCCTGATGCGTCAGTGCGTTATGCAAAACTGCAGAAAAACGAATGCCAGGTGATGCCATACCCGAACCCGGCTGACATTGCTCGCATGAAGCAGGATAAGAACATCAACCTGCTGGAGCAGGCGGGTCTTAACGTAGGCTACCTCTCTTTCAACACCGAGAAGAAACCGTTCGATGACGTAAAAGTGCGTCAGGCGCTGACTTACGCGGTGAACAAAGAAGCGATCATCAAAGCGGTTTACCAGGGCGCTGGCGTTGCTGCCAAAAACCTGATCCCACCTACCATGTGGGGCTATAACGATGACGTTAAAGACTACACCTACGATCCTGAGAAAGCGAAAGCGCTGCTGAAAGAAGCAGGCCAGGATAAAGGCTTTACCGTTGAGCTGTGGGCGATGCCGGTACAGCGTCCATACAACCCGAACGCACGCCGCATGGCTGAAATGGTTCAGGCTGACTGGGCGAAAATTGGCGTTCAGGCCAAGATTGTGACCTACGAGTGGGGCGAGTATCTGAAGCGTGCCAAAGCGGGTGAGCACCAGGCGGTAATGATGGGCTGGACCGGTGACAATGGGGATCCGGACAACTTCTTCGCTACCCTGTTCAGCTGCGCGGCGGCAAAAGATGGTTCTAACTACTCTCGCTGGTGCTACAAGCCGTTTGAAGACCTGATCCAGCCGGCGCGTGCGACCGACGATCACAACAAACGTATTGAACTGTACAAGCAGGCGCAGGTTGTCATGCACGATCAGGCTCCGGCGCTGATTGTTGCTCACTCCACCGTGTACGAGCCAGTGCGCAAAGAAGTGAAAGGCTACGTGGTTGATCCACTGGGCAAACACCACTTCGAAAACGTTTCTGTTGAATAATTAAAAGCCACGCCAGGCGGCGCTGCGCTTGCACTGGCCTACGGTATGTAGGCCGGGTAAGCGTAGCGTCACCCGGCAGCAGTGCTTTATTCCCTCTCTGAAAGGAGAGGGGATAAGATTTGTGAGCAATACAGACGCCACGCCACTGGTCGTGCGTCATCAGAGAGAATCCGGGTTATGTTGCAGTTCATCCTCCGACGTCTGGGACTTGTTATCCCCACGTTTATCGGTATCACCCTTCTCACTTTTGCCTTCGTCCATATGATCCCCGGCGACCCGGTAATGATTATGGCGGGCGAGCGTGGTATTTCCCCTGAGCGCCATGCACAGCTGCTGGCTGAACTCGGCCTCGATAAGCCGATGTGGCAGCAGTACCTCCATTATATTTGGGGCGTCATGCACGGCGACTTAGGGATTTCGTTGAAAAGCCGTCTTCCGGTGTGGGACGAGTTCGTGCCGCGTTTTAAAGCGACACTGGAGCTTGGCGTCTGCGCCATGATTTTTGCCACCGCGGTGGGTATTCCGGTTGGGGTACTGGCTGCCGTTAAACGTGGCTCCATTTTTGACCATACTGCCGTGGGCCTGGCGCTGACCGGCTACTCCATGCCTATCTTCTGGTGGGGCATGATGCTGATCATGCTGGTCTCGGTTCAGCTTAACCTGACGCCGGTCTCCGGGCGCGTCAGCGACATGGTCTTCCTGGATGACTCCAACCCACTCACTGGCTTTATGCTGATTGATACGGCTATCTGGGGCGAAGAGGGCAACTTCATTGATGCCGTCGCGCATATGATCCTGCCTGCCATGGTGCTGGGTACCATTCCTCTGGCGGTCATCGTGCGTATGACCCGTTCGTCCATGCTGGAAGTGCTGGGTGAGGATTATATCCGCACCGCGCGCGCCAAGGGCCTGACGCGTATGCGCGTCATCATCGTCCATGCGCTGCGTAACGCCATGCTGCCGGTGGTAACCGTTATCGGGCTGCAGGTGGGGACATTGCTGGCGGGGGCGATCCTGACCGAAACCATCTTCTCCTGGCCGGGTCTGGGCCGCTGGCTGATTGATGCGCTGCAACGCCGTGACTATCCGGTTGTGCAGGGCGGTGTACTGCTGGTCGCGACGATGATTATCCTCGTCAACCTGCTGGTCGATTTGCTGTACGGCGTGGTGAACCCGCGTATTCGTCATAAGAAGTAAGGGGCCATCATGTCACACGTTTCTGAAAATAAAGTGGTTGCTGCACCGGTTCCAATGACGCCGCTGCAGGAATTCTGGCACTACTTCAAGCGCAACAAAGGCGCGGTGGTGGGGCTGGTGTATGTCTCTATCATGATCCTCATTGCGGTGTTTGCGAACGTGCTGGCACCCTATAACCCGGCGGACCAGTTCCGCGATGCGCTGCTTGCACCACCGGCATGGCAGGATGGCGGTAGCCTGGCGCACCTGTTAGGAACCGATGACGTGGGCCGCGATGTGTTGTCGCGTCTGATGTATGGCGCGCGGCTGTCGCTGCTGGTCGGCTGCCTGGTGGTGGTGCTGTCCCTGATTATGGGGATCATCCTCGGCCTGGTTGCGGGTTATTTCGGCGGTATCGTTGATAACATCATCATGCGTATTGTTGACATCATGCTGGCGCTGCCTAGTCTGCTGTTGGCCCTGGTGCTGGTGGCGATATTTGGCCCGTCGATCGGTAACGCCGCGCTGGCGCTGACCTTCGTGGCACTCCCTCACTACGTACGTTTAACCCGTGCGGCAGTGCTGGTGGAAGTGAATCGCGACTACGTCACCGCGTCTCGCGTGGCGGGTGCGGGTGCGATGCGTCAGATGTTCGTCAATATCTTCCCTAACTGCCTTGCGCCGCTGATTGTTCAGGCGTCGCTCGGTTTCTCTAACGCCATTCTTGATATGGCCGCTCTTGGCTTCCTGGGCATGGGTGCGCAGCCGCCAACACCGGAGTGGGGCACCATGCTCTCCGACGTGTTGCAGTTCGCACAAAGCGCCTGGTGGGTTGTCACCTTCCCGGGTCTGGCAATCCTGCTGACGGTGCTGGCATTTAACCTGATGGGTGATGGCCTGCGTGATGCACTTGATCCCAAACTGAAGCAGTAAGAGGCACGAGATGGCGTTATTAAATGTAGATAAATTATCGGTGCACTTCGGCGATGAAGGCACCCCGTTTCGCGCCGTGGACCGCATCAGCTACAGCGTTAATCAGGGCGAAGTGGTAGGTATTGTCGGGGAGTCCGGTTCCGGTAAGTCAGTCAGTTCACTGGCGATCATGGGTCTGATTGATTATCCGGGCCGCGTGATGGCGGAAAACCTGCAGTTCAACGGTCAGGATCTGAAGCGCATTTCTGAAAAACAGCGCCGCCAGTTGGTGGGCGCGGAAGTGGCGATGATTTTCCAGGATCCAATGACCAGCCTGAACCCGTGCTACACCGTCGGTTTCCAGATTATGGAGGCGATCAAGGTGCATCAGGGCGGGAATAAGAAAACCCGTCGCCAGCGTGCGATCGATCTGCTGAACCAGGTCGGGATCCCTGACCCGGCATCCCGTCTGGACGTTTACCCGCATCAGCTCTCCGGAGGGATGAGCCAGCGCGTAATGATCGCGATGGCGATTGCCTGTCGACCAAAACTGCTGATTGCGGATGAGCCGACGACGGCGCTGGATGTGACCATTCAGGCGCAAATCATCGAGCTGCTGCTGGAGCTGCAGCAGAAAGAGAATATGGCGCTGGTGCTGATTACGCACGACCTGGCGCTGGTGGCCGAAGCGGCGCATAAGATCATCGTGATGTATGCCGGCCAGGTGGTCGAGACCGGAAATTCGCACGATATTTTCCGTGCGCCGCGTCACCCGTATACCCAGGCGCTTTTACGCGCGCTGCCGGAGTTTGCCCAGGACAAAGCGCGCCTGGCCTCGCTGCCGGGCGTGGTACCGGGGAAATATGACCGTCCGCAGGGCTGTCTGCTTAACCCGCGCTGCCCGTATGCGACAGACAAATGTCGGGCAGAAGAGCCAGAGCTGAACCAGCTTGCTGACGGTCGTCAGTCAAAATGCCACTACCCACTCGATGATGCCGGGAGGCCAACACTATGAGTACGCCACAGGCCACCACGCAACAGCCGCTGTTGCAGGCCATCGATCTGAAAAAATACTACCCGGTGAAGAAGGGACTGTTTGCCCCTGAGCGCCTGGTGAAAGCGCTGGACGGCGTCTCCTTTAACCTCGAACGCGGTAAAACGCTGGCGGTGGTGGGGGAGTCTGGCTGCGGTAAATCCACGCTGGGCCGCCTGCTGACGATGATTGAAGTGCCGACCGGCGGCGAGCTCTATTATCAGGGGCAGGATCTGCTCAAGCATGACCCGCAGGCGCAGAAGCTGCGTCGCCAGAAAATCCAGATTGTGTTTCAGAACCCGTACGGTTCGTTGAACCCGCGTAAAAAAGTAGGGCAGATTCTGGAAGAGCCGCTGTTGATTAACAGCAATCTGAGCAAAGAGCAGCGCCGTGAAAAAGCGCTGGCGATGATGGCGAAGGTCGGCCTCAAAACCGAGCATTATGACCGCTATCCGCATATGTTCTCCGGCGGGCAGCGTCAGCGTATCGCGATCGCGCGGGGGCTGATGCTCGATCCGGACGTGGTGATTGCCGATGAACCGGTTTCAGCGCTCGATGTTTCTGTCCGCGCGCAGGTGCTGAACCTGATGATGGATCTGCAGCAGGAGCTGGGGCTCTCTTACGTCTTTATCTCCCACGACCTGTCGGTAGTGGAGCATATCGCTGATGAAGTGATGGTGATGTATCTGGGACGCTGCGTGGAGAAGGGGACCAAAGACCAGATCTTTAATAATCCTCGTCACCCGTATACCCAGGCGCTGCTGTCTGCGACGCCGCGTCTGAACCCGGACGATCGTCGTGAGCGTATTAAGCTGACGGGTGAACTGCCAAGCCCGCTGAATCCACCTCCGGGATGTGCATTCAACGCCCGCTGCAGCCGTCGCTTTGGCCCTTGCACCCAGCTACAGCCGCAGCTGAAGGAGTATGGTGGTCAGCTGGTTGCCTGCTTCGCAGTCGATCAGGATGAAAATGGCGAGAAGCCACACGCATAAAATAAAAAAAACCGGCGCTTAGCCGGTTTTTTTATGTCTGCGTGATTACTTCCGCAAGCGAATCTGGTCAACGGCGTGCTTCTCGCTCTTGGTGAGGATCAGGCTCGCACGCTCGCGTGTGGGCAGGATGTTCTCTTTGAGGTTCACATAGTTGATCTCTTTCCACAGCCCCGTGGCCACATTGATCGCTTCTTCTTCAGATAGCTGAGCATAGTGGTGGAAATAGGAGTCCGGGTCAGTGAACGCCCCTTCACGGAACTTCAGGAAGCGGTTGATGTACCAGTTTTGCAGAAGGTCTTCCGGCGCATCGACATAAATAGAGAAATCGACGAAATCTGAGACAAAGACATGATGCGGATCGTGAGGATAATCCATGCCGCTTTGCAGCACGTTCAAACCTTCCAGAATCAGGATATCCGGCTGGACCACGGTTTTATCCCCACCCGGAATGCGATCATAGATCAGGTGTGAATAGACCGGCGCCGTCACGTGAGGCACGCCAGACTTCAGATCGGAGACAAATTTCACCAGGCGGTGCATATCATAAGAGAGCGGGAAGCCTTTCTTCTTCATCAGCCCGCGTTCTTTTAATACTTCGTTTGGATGCAGGAAACCGTCGGTGGTGATCAACTCTACGCTGCGGTGCTCGGGCCAACGGCTCAACAGCGCCTGCAGGACACGTGCTGTGGTGCTTTTACCCACGGCCACGCTGCCGGCAATACTGATGATATAAGGAATGCGTTGACCGTTGGTTCCGAGGAACTGCTCCAGCACCGCCTGACGACGCAGGTTGGAGCTGATATAGAAGTTAAGCAAGCGAGAGAGGGGGAGATAAATTTCTGCCACCTCTTCCAGGGACAGATCTTCGTTTATCCCTTTTAACCGTGCGATTTCACCCTCCGTCAGCGTCATAGGGACGGAATCACGCAGGGCAGCCCACTGACTGCGGTTAAAGTGAAGGTAAGGCGTCATTAACGTTTGCTCTTTTTTGCTCATAAGCATGCTTCATTGAGCCAGCATCACAACTGCCGGATCGTGGCTCATCACACAGTTAATTTTGGACAATGGGCAGGAGGTTAACACCAGATGACAGGAATAATAAGAAAAAAGATGGAAAGCGCTGCGTAACGCGGAAGCCGTCACGCTACGGTGTATACGGTGCAAATCACACTGATATGTTGAATATTTGACCGTGAATGACTACTTTTACAGCGCTCAATGCGCTGTTCGCATAAAATGTGAGCGAAAGAACGTTTTATGCAAATTTTTAGTTGCATGACCGCGCAGGTATCCATAGAATGCGCGCTACTTGATGCCGACTTAGCTCAGTAGGTAGAGCAACTGACTTGTAATCAGTAGGTCACCAGTTCGATTCCGGTAGTCGGCACCATCAAGTCCGGTGGGGTTCCCGAGCGGCCAAAGGGAGCAGACTGTAAATCTGCCGTCACAGACTTCGAAGGTTCGAATCCTTCCCCCACCACCACTTTCTGGCAGCGTAAATGCCGCCGGAGCTGGTTTAAAAGCTGAATCAGCTCGAACTGAAAAAGAGAGAAATCTCTTTTTTTGTTACAGAAAGAACTGGGTAGCCGAGTTTCAGGATGCGGGCATCGTATAATGGCTATTACCTCAGCCTTCCAAGCTGATGATGCGGGTTCGATTCCCGCTGCCCGCTCCAATACGTGCTGATATGGCTCAGTTGGTAGAGCGCACCCTTGGTAAGGGTGAGGTCCCCAGTTCGACTCTGGGTATCAGCACCACTTCACTTCTCCTTCCCGTTTCTCTCTGTTTCAATTTTACTGTATTCAACAATTCAGGCATTTCGCCTGGTTGATGTGGTGATATCACCGATTTATCCGTGTCTTAGAGGGACAATCGATGTCTAAAGAAAAGTTTGAACGTACAAAACCGCACGTTAACGTCGGTACTATCGGCCACGTTGACCATGGTAAAACAACGCTGACCGCTGCAATCACTACCGTTCTGGCA
>NZ_RXRN01000010.1:0-164809 GCF_003986875.1 Enterobacter sp. WCHEn090032 | reverse complement strand
AGGGTGAATGTCTCACAGATCCCTGAACGTTCCCAACCGATATCCGCGCTCAGCAATCGCGTACTTGAGCGATGGCGACGTCAACACATCCAGCTCCGCCAGGCGCGGCCAGCAGTAGGCGCTCTTACGCACGGTGTTATCGACAAAGGCGGGATGCGCCATCACCTCCAGCGACCGTTCACCCCGAGCAGCGGAATCGTCCAGCACCTTCAGGAACAGCGCCTCGTCGATCGCATCGCCGTAGAACGCGCTGCTGAACCCCTCGGTTGTGGCCACGGCGTACGCCGGCAGCCCGCGCACGTCGCGATCCACGCGCATGGCGACGCCTTTACGCTGCGCAAATTCCGCAACCAGAGGGAAAATCGCCGGGATCATATGCACATGGTGATGGCTGTCGATATGCGTCGGTTCACGACCAAAGAGGTCCACAAAACGGTTGAACTGACAGTCCAGCTCGCGAGCAATCTCTTCAAGCGGCAGCGCGTCCTGTTCCGCCATCTCCCAAATCCATTTCCCCAACTGTCCGTCGCGCGTCAGGCCCGGCATCGCTGAAAGCGGCATGCCCAGGGTCAGCACAAAGTGCATGCCCACGCCCAGGTCAGGCACCTCGCGGCTCAGCTGCGCCGCATGCTCAATCGCTTCTCCATTCACCAGCGCCGTCGTCGAGGTGACTACCCCCCGACGACAGGCTTCAACAATGCCGTAGTTCTGCCCTTTTGACAGGCCAAAATCATCAGCATTGACGATCAGCAGGTTTTCCATCGCACATCCTCTTAACGGTGTTGGAACTTGAGCTTCTCTACCGTGGCGGCAAAGTTTGGCAGCCATTTTTCGTGGGCCAGGATCATCTCTGTCGCCAGCACTTCTGCGTCGCGGTCGGAATGCACCAGCGGGCTGAGGTTCAGCGCCAGAAGCACGTCGTTCAGCTCACCGCTCAGCGCCGCGTTGCTGGCCGCCACCTCGAACCCTTTGATGGTGTGAATGAGGCCCATCACCTTCTCATCAAAGTGGGTAATACGCGGATGCGGTTTCGCGCCATCGCGGCCGAGGATGCAGGTCATCTCCACGGCCCAATCGGCCGGGATATTGTCGATATGGCCATGGTGCGGCACATTGACGTAGTGCTCGGCCTGCTTGTCGTTGTAAATGGCGTTGATCACTTCACACGCCGCATCGGAGTAGTAAGCTCCTCCGCGCTGCTCCAGCTCTTTTGGTTTGACGTTCAGGTTCGGATCTTTATATAAATCAAACAGCTGCTTCTCAACTTTCTGCACGATCTGAGCCCGTGCGCCGCCCTTATAGTACTCGCCCATTTCAATGGCCAGCATCTCTTTCTGCTTAAAGTAGTAGAGCAGGTAGGAGCACGGCAGCAGATTAAGGGAACGGATCAGCCCTTCACTGAACGGCAGGTCGAAGATATTTTTCACGGATGCGGCGGTCAGACGTCCCGACGCCACGCCGTCGAGCAGTTCGGCAAAGCGCGATTTGCCGTTCACGATGACATCTTTGATGAACACCATGTGATTCAGGCCGAACAGATCGATGGAAAGATCGTCGCTGTCAGTCAGCGCCAGCACGTCACGGATAAACATCTTCATGCCAATCGGAATGTTACAGACACCGATAAAGCGTTTGAAATTCGTATGCCGATAGACCGCCTCGGTCACCATACCGGCCGGATTGGTGAAGTTAATCACCCACGCGTTCGGGCAGATCTCCTGCACGTCTTTGACGATGTCGAAAATGACCGGGATGGTACGCAGACCTTTAAACAGGCCGCCCGCGCCATTGGTCTCTTGCCCCAGATAACCGTGGCTCAGGGGAATACGCTCGTCCAGCTCGCGCGCTTTCAGCTGGCCCACGCGCAGCTGGGTAGTAACGAAATCCGCATCTTTCAGCGCCAGACGGCGATCGAGTGTTTTGTGTACGGTTAAGGGCACACCGGCTTTCGCCACCATGCGCTGACACAGGTCAAAAATGATATCCAGTTTTTCCTGCCCTTCCGCAACGTCAACCAGCCATAATTCGCTGACCGGTAATTCGTGATACCGTTTCAGGAAACCTTCAAGTAATTCCGGGGTATAGCTGCTGCCGCCACCAATGGTTACGACTTTCAATTTCTTCTGCATAATATCTCCCTTAGCGTATCAGGTTAATCGCCTGCAAGGTATAGCGTACTCTTCCCGCTATTTGGGCAAGCCATTAAAGCAATATTTGTGGCGGGCAATCCGCCGAACGTTAATTAATTACCGTCAGGTTCTTCCGGTAACTGTTTGGTGTGAATGAGGTCAATTTCTTAAACGTTTTAATAAACAGGCTGGGACTGCTGTACCCGGACTCATAGGCAATATCCGTGACAGAATAGTTGGTAATTTCCAGCTGTTTTTTGGCAAAGTTAATGCGGATTTCATTAATAATTTGCACCGGCGTTTTACGATAATAGCGCTGGGTCGCACGGGTCAGATATTCCTGGGATTTCCCCGACAGTGAAACCATATTTTCCAGCGCATTTTCGCTGAACTGGCCTTTATCGTGCATCAGCTCAACGGTGCTGCGCAGCCACTGTGGAATATCATCCGTCACCTGCTGCTCTTCACGGTGATGGCGCAGCCGGTTCATCACGTAGAAGGTCACCGTTTCAATAAACTCATCGAACTCATTGTCGCGGAAGTTGAGCGAGGCAATCACCGTTTCAATCCAGGTCATGAACTCGTTTTTGACGCGATAGACCTGTGATGCCACAAAACAGAACGGCACCAGCGGCAAATAGTGCTTCTCAAAGAAGCGTCTGCTGACGCCCACGTTCAGAATGCGGGTGGCGCCAAATTCGTAAAAGCTCTGGTGATGGGAGCCCATCGGCAGAAAGACAAAATCTCCGCGCTCAAGCAGAACGCGCTTACCGTTGATCTCCTGATAGTAGCGGCCGGTCAGAACAATCGTGAACTCGTAGTAGTCATGCTGGTGCAGACCACTCGCGCTCTCCGTCTTGTTGTAGATAACCACGTGAAAATTCTTGCCATTAAACAGTTGCTGCTCAAGTGCGGTTTTAATTTCCATCGTGCTGACCCCCTGCTACTCAGTCTGACTTACTGCATCTTCTCGTGAAGCTCAATTAACTCCGCCACCAGCTCGCGCGCCAGCATCGAGGTCATCAGGTGATCCTGGGCGTGTACCAGCACCAGACTGACCTTCATCTTCCCTTCGCCCTGGTCGCCTTCAATCAGCTTCGTCTGCACCAGGTGCGCTTCATTGAGCGCGGTACGGGACTGTTCCATCATGGTTTTCGCGGCGGCGAAATCGCCCTGCTTAGCCTGCCTGAGCGCGGCATACGCCAGGCTGCGTGCCTGACCGGAGTTGATGATAAGGCCCATCACCACTTCTTCGAGGTCATTCTCTGCGCTTTCTTCTGCAACGATACTGTCCAAATCTAACATCTTTAAGCTCCTTTTCGCTGGCGCGGGTTGCCCCGCGCCGTGCAATTTTAGAATTTCAGTGCGAGGGCGATATCCTCTTCGCTCTCTTCTTCATCAATAACGGTTGCGGCTTTGTTGGCGATGGCCACGAACGGCATGTAGAGCAGCGTTGCAATCCCGAGGTTGAATATCGCCAGCAGGAAGGCGGCGACGCTACCGTTGGTGTTAAAGAATGCCCCCAGACCCGCCGGCATTGTCCATGGCGCAATGTTGGTAATTGGTGGGATAATGCCCAGGTAATACGCGGTCAGGGTGATCCCCGCCAGCAGCGGCTGAACCAGGATGAAAGGAATGAACATCACCGGGTTCATGATGATTGGCAGACCAAACAGGATCGGTTCGTTAATCTGGAAGATACCTGACGGCAGTGCCAGCTTCGCCACCTGACGATGGTCAGCGCGACGAGAGACAATAAAGACCGCGATGATCAGACCCAGCGTCGCCCCGGTACCCCCCAGGAAGATATAGGAGTCCAGCATCGGCTTCGCCCACACATGGAAGGTTTTACCGGCCGCCAGCGCCGCGTCAACGGAGCCGTACTGCTGATAAAGTGCAACGTTTTCCAGTGCCCATGGGGTCATGATACCGCTGTCCAGCGCGGCCAGTGCCAGTGAACCATGCACGCCGAAGAACCACAGCAGGGAGGTGAAAATCACGTACGCCCAACCGACCACACCACCCATCGACGCCAGCGGCGTAGAGATAGAGTCCATGATGATCTGGTGGAAGTTTGTGCCCCAGTGAGAGAGCGCCCAGGCAATAATCCCCATGATGGAGAGAATAATGAAGCCTGGAATCAACGCGGAAAATGAACGGGAAACGGAAGCCGGCACGCTATCCGGCAGGCGAATCACCCAGTTGCGACGGATAATAAAGGTAAACATCTCTGCCACCACCAGACCGATAACAATACCGGAGATGATGTTGGCCCCACCCAGCCAGTTGGCGCCCACCGCATAGGCTTCACCGACGCTGTAGGGGGTGACGGTCATAAAGGCGGCAACGGATAATAACCCGGCGGCCAGCGGATCCACTTTCCGCTCTTCTGCCAGTGCCATTCCGATAAAGAAAGGCGCCATCAGCGACATAATACCCAACGTACCGTTGTATACGTTACCGCCGATGGCTTTAAAACCATTAAGGGTTTCAATTGTCGATGCGTCTAAGCGAATTCCTAATGAATAAAAGAAGGAACCTTCACCAAAGCTCAGAAAAACGTTGTTAATTAAAACGAACATTGCCCCGGCCAGCGTCAATGGCATTAATTTAATAAAGCCGTTTTTGATGGCGTTAACGTGAGGCTGCTTTCCTATTTTAACAGCAAAAGGAAGGAGTACCTTTTCAAGTGAAGCGATGACTTTACTCATAGGAAAATACCCTTAAATGCCGCAACGACTGTTACGGCGTATTGTGTGTGAAATAACTCTTTGACGGGAAAAATAAAAATTAATTAGCCGCTTTTTTAATGGCTGCCACAGCAGCTTTAAGTACACCTAAACCATCAATCTTGCCGTACAGCCCCGAGTCGATCACTTCGACCGGTTTATTGGGTAACAGACGTTGTATTTCTGGCAGCATGTAGGCAATTTGCGGCCCGAGTAAAACGACATCCGCAGTCTGCCCCTTTTCACCCGCCAGCGTTTCCGGGAACGCTTCGATCACCACAGGCACTTCATACTTTTCAGCCTGCGCACGCATCTTTGACACCAGAAGCGAGGTTGACATGCCCGCTGAGCAGAACAGGTAGATATGTTTCTTTTCCATCGTAATTTCCCTCATGTATGACTACCTGCCGTCTCGCTATCACTCGACTCGCTCTCCTGGCTGACAGGTAGTGTGCTGACTGTTGTTTATCGTTGGAGTGAGTATACGTAATGGTACAGAGGGGGGATAATTCTGGACAGGCCTAAATTGTCTCTCATTGACCTGGCTTGTTGACTACCTTCACATTTCGGGCAAATAATTCGCGCAAAGAAATAAGATTTACGTATGGATAAAAAAACCGGCCGATGGGCCGGTTTGTTAACATCCTCAGAGCAGCAAGGTTACTGCGCCTTAGGTGCCTGCGGATCGGTGTCATATTCTGCACAGGTCTGATACCCGGAGTTGATGACATGACCGGTATCGTCCAGCGCGACAAAGTAGGTTTCTGCCTTACCATCACGTTGACCCAGGATATAGGTCTGACAGGTACCACGCGCGTGGATCATCGTCACTTCTGAAGACGGCTTACCGGCAATCGCAGCCACCTGCGAACGCGTCATGCCTTTTTTGACATCTTTCACCACGGGCTGTGTGAACTGATCTTTGGTGCGATCGTACGCCGTACACCCTGCCAGCATAGTCAGTACCGCCGCTGCGCTAAGAATTCCTGCTACGTTCTTGTTCATATTCCGTCCTCTTGTTTATCAGCGTGTTATCTAAGCATGGGATAAAAAGTACTATTGTTCAACTTTGTGAGTTACGCCAGACGAATTTCGGAAAATTCTAATAAAACAACGATAACCTGCTAAAACGGCGCAAATTAGCGCACTCGAAACTGTGATCCTTGTCGTTTTCCGTCCAAAGGGTTAGTTTTAACAGTTAACACATTCTGTTTATGGAGAGCGTGATGACTCTGCAACAAGAGATTATCCAGGCGCTGGGCGCGAAGCCCGCGATAGATGCAAATGAAGAGATCCGCCGCAGCGTGGATTTTTTAAAAGCGTATTTAAAGACCAACTCTTTCCTGAAATCTCTGGTGCTGGGCATCAGCGGCGGCCAGGATTCCACGCTGACCGGTAAGCTCTGCCAGATGGCGATTTCAGAGCTGCGCGAGGAGACGGGAGATGAAAGCCTGCAGTTTATCGCCGTACGCCTTCCGTATGGCGTACAGGCGGATGAACAGGATTGTCAGGATGCCATCGCCTTTATTCAGCCTGACCGCGTACTGACGGTGAATATCAAAGGATCGGTGCTGGCGAGCGAGCAGGCCCTGCGCGAAGCGGGCATTGAGCTGAGCGATTTTGTTCGCGGCAACGAAAAAGCCCGTGAGCGTATGAAAGCGCAGTACAGCATCGCCGGGATGACCAAAGGCGTCGTGGTCGGCACCGACCATGCAGCCGAAGCGATCACCGGTTTCTTCACCAAATACGGCGACGGCGGCACCGACATTAACCCGATCTTCCGTCTGAATAAGCGTCAGGGTAAGCAGCTGCTTGCCGCGCTGGGCTGCCCGGAGCATCTGTACAAGAAAGCGCCGACAGCGGATCTGGAGGATGATCGTCCTTCCCTGCCGGATGAAGCAGCCCTGGGCGTGACCTATGACAATATCGATGATTATCTTGAAGGCAAAACGCTGGATGAAGGTACCGCCAAAATCATCGAAGGTTGGTATCTGAAAACCGAACACAAGCGTCGCCCACCGATTACGGTGTTTGACGATTTCTGGAAAAAATAAAGCAAAACGGTAACCCAGTTTTGTAAGCCGGGTAAGGCGCAGCCGCGACCCGGCTCTTTTTTAACCAAACCGCCTCTGCTACACTGTATACCTGAACAGTATATGGAGTGGTATGTGAGCAGGCGTCAATCCGCCCCGCGTCTTGAATTTGAAGCGGCGGCTATCTACGAATATCCCGAGCACCTTCGTCCCTGGCTTGAAGCGCTGCCTAAGCTGCCGGGCGTGTATATCTTTCACGGTGAAAGCGACACCCTGCCGCTCTATATCGGCAAAAGCGTGAATATTCGCAGCCGGGTGTTATCCCATCTGCGTACGCCGGACGAGGCCGCCATGCTGCGCCAGTCGCGCCGCATATCCTGGTTCGAGACGGCGGGAGAAATGGGCGCGCTGTTACTGGAAGCCAGGCTTATAAAAGAACAACAGCCGCTGTTTAACAAGCGCCTGCGCCGCAATCGTCAGCTCTGCTCCCTGCAAATAACCGCCGGCAAGCCGCAGGTTGTCTACGCGCGCGAGGTCGATTTTTCTCATGCCCCGAATCTTTACGGCCTGTTTGCGAATAAACGTGCCGCGCTCCAGGCGCTGCAAACCCTGGCGGATGAGCTGCAGCTTTGCTACAGCCTTTTGGGTCTCGAGGCGACCACCCGCGGACGGGCCTGTTTCCGGTCGGCACTTAAGCGCTGCGCAGGCGCCTGCTGCGGGAAAGAGAGTGTCGACGCGCATCACGCCCGGCTCCTCGCCGGCCTGGCGACCATCAGCGTTAACTGCTGGCCCTGGGAAGGCGCCGTTGCGCTAAAAGAGGTGGGTGAAGCGATGACCCAGTACCACATCGTCAACAACTGGTTCTGGCTGGGCGCCGTCGACGATATCAACGACGCGGCAACCCTGTTGCGCACACCCGCCGGATTTGACCACGATGGCTATAAAATTCTCTGTAAACCCGTCTTAGCCGGTAAGTTTGAAGTCATTGAGCTCAATGGCCTGGCAGCCACGTAATTTCACTGAACAACAGGGTGCCCTGAGGCTCCAGCAGACGCAGAGTATGGGTACCCTCCTCCCAGCTGGCGCCCTGATCGGCCGTCAGCAATTTATCCCCCAACTGCCACGCCCCGCTTAAGACAAAGACCACGCCCCCGCGTGTGCCAAAGGTGGTAAAGGTCCGGTCGGCCACGCGCACCTTCGCCCGACAACAGTCGCGACGGGTCATAATATTGAAGTCCATCGCCATCCGCCCATCGGACAGCAGCGCCTTGACCGGCAGATCGCCGGCAAAACTGTAAGGCTGATGGTGCTTTAGGGTATGGAAGAACGCCTGACCGGCATCGAGCGTCACCTCCCCTCCTTCCAGCAAGGTAATCACCCGATCGACGCCGGGGAATGAGGAGAATTCGCCGTTGCTGGCGATAGTCGCGATACTGGCACGCCAGTGAAAATCGCGCGTTGCGGGTGGGAAACAACAAATCTCACGCGTTTCGCCAGCACCATTGCGCCAGAGGCTGACCGGCATCTTACGGATATCAAAGAACTCCATCACCACTCCTGAATGGCACAACCCGTGCCAGGGCAAGGATATTGCTATCGTTGCTGTCTTGTTTGTTATCGTTGGGTATTCACAGACACAGTATCGGCAGCAGAGCGGGCAAGCCTTAGCGCAACGTCAATAAATTTACTAACGTCATGACTCTACAAACATTCTCTGAAGCGACTACAGGAGAATACCGCGCTGGCGGCGGCAGGCAAGAGGGCAGGAAAGAAAAACCGCCGGTCCTGTCCACAGCGATTGCGCTTTTGTGGACAGGATCCCGGCGGTCTTAAGAGTGTGAACCGATTATTCGGTTGGTGCTGGCATTTTACCTTCCATCGCCGGACGTTCTGTCAGACGCTTCTCAAAATTCGCATTAAATTGTTTTTTCTGTTCCGGCGTCAGAATGTTGTAGATCTTGTTCTGGGTTTCCATGTGAGCCAGCATACGGGCTTTATGCTGCTCGGCCATTTTGTCGATCTGCGCTTCAGCTTTCGCCTTATCGAAGCTGTCGCTGGCGATGATGTCATGCATCGCACGACGCTCTTCAAGCGGTGGACGTTTCATCTGATCGCGCTGACTTTTCATGATGTCGCGGATCTGCTGCTTTTGCGCATCTGTCAGGTTCAGGTCCTTAAACATCATCATCTCGTGCATACCCGGCTTGCCTTTATGATGCATCATCATTTTGCCTTCAGCAGGCGCGGCAGAGGTGGTTGCGGTATCTGCGGCGAACGCCATGCTGGTAGCGCCCAGAGCCAGGGTAGAAGCAACAAACAGTGCAGTAAACTTACGCATAATTTATTTCCTTTCTTTCAGTTATTCTTCGGCGCTATGCCGTGTTGACGAGATTAACTTTACGGGGTTTATCGTCAATTAGTCAGAGCAACGGTAAAACAATGAAAGTGTAAAAAACAAATTTTCGTCAAATGTGGAGAAAATAAGGATAAAGCGTGGAGAGTTGCAACAAATAATATTTAACACGATGATTTTAAAGAGAATGAGCAGAAGTATAGCGGAGAGCGGATTAATAATAAAGCAATTCACCAGGAATAATCCGCAAAAGAAGTATGAGCGCTTTAATTGCTAAGAAATGTTTTTCCCCTCCCGAGTGATGAGAGGGGAAAAGGTCAGGATATTTTTTCCAGCATCAGCCCGGCACGCAGGCCAAATGCCACGGTGGGGTTGGGAAATAACACATACTCGGTGGTTTTCTGTACCTCGTAACGCTCTTCGCCATCTTCAGCCAGCAGCGCCCCTTTACGAAACGGCGTGAAGTTCAGGGTGTGCGCGGCCATATGAAGCTGGAAAGCATCGCTGCGGCGCGTGATCTGCTGTACGACCCGATACCGCTCGACGGGTTGATGCGTGTGCTCGGGCGCCGCCCCACCCAGCAATGCCCGCAGGGCAAGATGCGTTGGCGCAAAGCGAGTGAGATCGTTTTGCCCAAACGGCAACGCTTTCCCCAGCTCCAGCGTACAGGCCAGCGCGCCGAAGTGTTCACAGGTAAAGTGCGTAAAGGTTCCGCCCGGCGACTGGTGGAACACCAGCGCCTCCAGCCCGGCATCACCCAGCCAGTCGAGGAACGCTTCATCCCACGGCTGATTGCGCTGCGGCAGCACGCCGAAGCGGACATGGTAAGACGCGCGAATGGCCGTGTGCAGATCCAGATGCCAGCGCACTGGCCCCGCCGCCGCAAAGAACGCGCTCACCACGTTCTCCAGCCACTGCGCCCGCGCCGTCTCGTCACTCTGCGGGAACTGCGACCAGCGCCCGCCGAACATGCGGTTAATGTCGCTCACCAGATAGCGTTTGTTTTGCGCCAGCGCGGGTGGGTTCCCAAGCACCACCAGCACGCGGCACTGAAGCGTAATCTCTTTGCGATACAACGCGCGCAGCAGCAGGTCAACAATCTCCACGGGCGCCGTTTCATTCCCGTGAATACCGGTCGAAAGCAGTAGCGAGAGTTCGCTCTCTACAACCGGCGTCAGTTCAAGCACCCCACGCCCCACCCACCGCCAGTGGAATGAGGGGCCCTCCCCCTCACTCTGTTCCGGCGTTTCATCAGCCAGGGTCAGCGCCAGTAAATTTTCCATACCCACTCCTTAGCGCTGGAACGGATAAACCGATCCCAGCTGCAGGATTGATGTTAACGCGTCAAGCGCCTCGCGACCTTCGCGTAACAGCTGCGGGTCAACGAGGTCAGCCTGCGTTAACCGGTCGCGATAGTAGCGGTCCACCCAGTCGTTCAGGGTAGTAAACAGCGTCTCATTCATCATCACTGCCGGGTTAACGGCCTGCATTTCTGACTGCGTCAACACCACGCGCAGGCGCAGACAGGCCGGTCCGCCGCCGTTGGCCATACTTTCGCGCAGGTCAAACACCCGCAGCTCGTCAATCGGGTTATCGGCCTTCACCAGCTCGGTCAGGTAACGCCACACCCCGCTATGATCCCGCGACTCCTGCGGCAGGACCAGCATCATGCTGCCGTCATCACGGCTTAGCAGCTGGCTGTTGAACAGATACGTTTCGACCGCATCCTGGACGCTCACCGCCCGGGTAGGCACCTGAATCGGCATAAAACCGGGTACGCGTTCATGCAGCGTGGCGAGCAGCTTCTCCTGATGGGCAAACGCCTGCTCGTGGCAGAAGAGGACCTGACGGTTCGAAACGGCGATCACGTCGTTATGGAACACGCCCTGGTCGATCACCTGCGGGTTTTGCTGGGCAAAAATCACCTGCGAAGGATTGACCTGGTTCAGGCGGGCGACCGCCTGGCTGGCGGCCAGCGTCTGGCGCGCAGGATAGCGAACAGGGGCAGAATGACCGCCCTCCTCGCGCCCGTAGATAAACAGCTGCACGCCGGGTTCACCGTAATCGCCCCCCAGCCGGTTATGGTTGGCCGCACCTTCGTCGCCAAACATTGCCACCTGCGGCAGAGCCGGATGCACCGCAAAATGGGCGTCATGGTTGAATATGGCGCGCAGCACGCGCTCGGTGGTTTCCGCTTCGGTGGCGCGGTGGAATTTGTTATTAAGGTTCGCCACCGTCAGATGGACTTTGCCATCCAGCGTGTCGGCTGACGGGGCGACGGTGGCCGCGTTGGCGACCCACATCGAAGAGGCCGAACTTGCCGCAGAGAGCAGGTGCGGCGTTTGCGTTCCCGCTTTTTCAACGACCTGCTCATCGCTGCCGGTGAAACCGAGCTGACGCAACACCGCGACGTTCGGGCGTTCCTGCGGCGGAATAACCGCCTGCGGGAAACCGGCATCCGCCAGCGCTTTCATTTTCAACAGCCCCTGCTTCGCCGCCAGCTTCGGGTTGGAGACCTGAAAGCGGTGCTTCGTCGAGGCTTCATTACCAAAAGAGAGACCGGCGTAGTGGTGCGTCAGCCCCACCAGCCCGTCAAAGTTGACTTCACGCGCTTTCATGACGTTCCCCTCCGGTAAAGTCCAGCCCCGGATTAAGCGTTTCCGGCAGCGTCAGCGCCGGGCTTTCCAGGCTCGCCATCGGCCATGCGCAGTAATCTGCGGCGTACCACGCACTGGCGCGATGGTTGCCCGACGCGCCCACGCCGCCGAACGGCGCGGTGCTCGCAGCACCGGTCAGCGGTTTGTTCCAGTTCACAATCCCCGCACGCGCTTCCAGCAGCAGCTGTTCAAACTTCTCACGCTGCGGCGAAATCAGTCCGCTCGACAGGCCGTAGCGGGTGTTGTTGGCCATTACGATGGCGCTGTCAAAATCGTCATAACGCCAGACGCAGAGCAGCGGACCAAAGACCTCTTCATCCGGCACGTTGCTCGCCCCGCTCATCTCAACGATGCCCGGCGTCAGCAGCGAGGTACCCGGCTGAACCTGCTTCGGTTCGAGCAGGGTTTTCGCCCCGCGAGCGACGTGGTCCTGCCAGGCCTTCAGCACGTTTTGCGCGGCCTGCTCGGAAATCAGCCCACCGATAAACGGCTGCGGGTCGGCATCCCACGCGGCGGGCACCAGACGCGCACTCACCTCAACCAGACGTTTAAGGAACGCATCCCCCTGCGCGCCCCGTTTCACCAGCAGACGGCGGGCACAGGTGCAACGCTGTCCGGCGGTAATAAAAGCAGACTGAATCGTCAGGTGCACCGCGGCATCGATATCATCAGGATCTTCCACGATCAGCGGGTTGTTGCCGCCCATCTCGAGGGCGAGGATTTTTTCCGGCTGCCCCGCCAGCTGGCGATGCAGTTGATAGCCCGTCCCGGCGCTGCCGGTAAACAGCAGGCCGTCGATATCGCTCAGCGCGCTCAGCGCCTGACCGGTTTCACGCCCGCCCTGCACCAGATTCAGCACGCCCGACGGCAGGCCCGCCTGTTCCCACAGCTTAACCACCGCCTCGCCGGTGAACGGCGTTAACTCACTCGGCTTGAAAATAACGGTGTTGCCCGCCAGCAGCGCCGGCACGATGTGGCCATTCGGCAGATGCCCCGGGAAGTTGTAAGGACCAAACACCGCCAGCACGCCGTGCGGACGGTGGCGCAGCGTGGCCGCGCCGTCCGGCATCTCGGTATGCTGCTCGCCGGTGCGGGTGTGGTAGGCCTTCACTGAAATGGCGATTTTATTGATCATCGCCGTCACTTCCGTAGCCGCTTCCCAGCGCGGTTTACTGGTTTCAGAGGCAATAATGCGCGTCAGCTCGGCTTTGTTCGCCTCCAGCAGCCCGGCGAACTTTTCAACGAGCGCCTGGCGCACGGCGAAAGGCTGTTTTGCCCACGCCGGAAACGCGCGACGTGCGGCATGGCAGGCTTGTTCCACCTGCGCGGCGCTGGCGTCGTTCCCCTTCCAGAGCACCTCTTTGCCTACCGGATTGGTTTTTACGCGCTGTTCGCCTTCGCCCGTGACCCAGTCACCGTTAATCCATAATGTCATGCTGTTTTCTCCTCAGGGCAGAGACGCACCAGGCGAACCGTATCGCCGGCGTTACATTTCAGGGCATCCAGTTCTGCAGCCGTCAGTACCAGACGTTCACATTTCGGGTTGGTCCGCACCAGCATGGCGCGGAAGTTGGTGTAATTTTCGTTCGCCACCAGGCACGCCGGCCAGTCACCCGGCGCGGGCTGACCTTCGGCAACTTCAACCAGCCGGCTTTTACGGATCGCACGGACGCGGTCGATATCGCACTCAAGCGTTGGCCCACCGTCAAAGATGTCCACATAGTTACGGTAGCGGAAGCCCTCTTTCTCCAGCACCGCGCGGGCAGGCGCGGTTTGCGGATGGACTTCGCCGATCACCGCCTGCGCTTCCGGCGTTAAGAAATGGGTATAAATAGGATGCTTCGGCATCAGCTCAGCGATAAAGGCTTTCTGACCGGTGCCGCACAGGTAGTCCGCCCGGCTGAACTCCATCGAGAAGAAGCGCTCGCCCAGGCTCTCCCAGAACGGCGAGTAGCCTTTGTCGTCAATCACGCCGCGCATCTCCGCAACCACTTTTTCGTTAAAGCGATCGCGGAAGGCGGCCATAAACAGAAAGCGCGATTTGGAGAGCAGATAGCCGTTGCCCTCTTTGCGCCACGCCGGGTCGAGGAACAGCGTGCAGAGCTCGCTGGCGCCCGTGTGGTCATTACAAAGAAACAGCGTCGGCAGCGCGTTATAGACGTTCAGCTCTTTCGAGGCATGTACCATGGTGCCAACGCGGTAGTTGTACCACGGGTCGTTAAGCCCCACGGCCACTTCGATGGCGCAGATCCCGGCCACGGTCCCCGTGGTGGTGTCTTCCAGCACGAACACATATCCCTGTTCGCTTTTTGGCAACGTCCCCTGCCAGGTTTGCAGGGCGCGCTCAATGCGCGCCGACAGCGTTTTTTCATCGGCAGGAAGCGAGGTCAGCCCGCCTCCCGTCTTACCGGCAAGCTGCATGAGCCCGGCGAGATCGCCGCGCTCAACGGGACGGATGACCATCATGATGACACCCCGGACTTCACCTGTTCACACGCCAGCGCAAAACGGTCCAGACCGGTTTGCACCTCTTCCTCGCTGACAATCAGCGCAGGAGCAAAACGCACCACGTTGGCACCGGCAATCAGGACCATCACGCCCATTTTTGCCGCTTCCTGTGAAATAAGTTTAGCTTTTCCGGCAAACTCAGCGGTGAGCTCACAGCCAATTAACAGCCCCAGGCCGCGAATTTCTTTAAACAGCCCCGTTTTGCTGTTGATGGCATTCAGACGCTCAACAAACCAGTCGTGACGCTGCTTAACGCCTTTCAACACCTCTGGGGTATTAATAATGTCGAGAACCTGCCCGGCGACGGCGGTGGCCAGCGGGTTGCCGCCGTAAGTGGTGCCATGGGTGCCCACGGTCATCACGCTGGCGAATTTATCGGTGGTCAGCATCGCCCCAATCGGGAAGCCGCCGCCCAGCGCTTTGGCAGTAGAAAGCACGTCAGGCGTCACGCCGTAGTGCATATAGGCATACAGCTCACCGGTACGGCCCACGCCGGTCTGCACTTCATCGAAAATCAGTACCGCATTGTGACGATCGCACAGCTCGCGCAGCCCCTGCAGAAACGCTTTTTGTGCCGGAAGAACGCCGCCCTCACCCTGCATCGGCTCGACAATTACCGCACAGGTGGTGTCGTTGATCAGTTCGCTGGCGGACTGCAGATCGTTATAAATACCGTGACGGATATCCGGCGGCAGCGGTGCGAAATCCTGCGAGTAAGCAGGCTGGCCGCCCGCGCTGACGGTAAAGAGCGTGCGCCCGTGGAAGGCATTTTTAAACGCCACGATACCGCTCTTGTGGGCACCAAATTTGTCGTGGGCATATTTGCGCGCCAGCTTCAGCGCCGCTTCGTTGGCTTCCGCCCCTGAGTTACAGAAAAAGACTTTTTCGGCAAACGTCGCGTCGATCAGCTTTTTCGCCAGGCGCAGCGCGGGCTCGTTGGTAAAGCCGTTGCCGGTATGCCAGAACTTCGCCGCCTGGTCATTCAGCGTCTGCCGCAGCGCCGGGTGCGCATGGCCCAGCGCGTTTACCGCAATCCCACCCGCAAAGTCGATATACTCTTTACCCTGCTGATCCCACAGGCGCGAGCCTTCCCCACGAACCGGAATAAAAGCCGCCGGAGCGTAAACCGGCATCATCCATTCATCGAAATTTTCACGCGTAATTGACAGAGACATAGCGACCTCATCCGGTAAATAAAAGGTTATTTGAATGTTAAATAATTGAGTGTTTGCACTGTGAATGTAGATTGCAGCCTTCGTGCCAGCCAGCGATAAAAATGCATAAACGGGTTGGATGAACAGAATATCAATGAGTTACAATATGGAGTTATTCACTATTAGTGCATAAATAGTGAATATTTTTACGACAAGCGGCCCTTTGCCGCATGAAAATCAGAAAGAGTATGCACAGGCCAAATATAATTCTGGAATTGTGATCGCTCGCGAAATTTATCGGCCATTTACGCCCTGTTTGAGGGCGATGCGCGTCAGAATGGTGCAAATATTGCACCACCGGCATTATCTGTCGCAGTTATTGGTCGAAGCCGGTAACAGTTGACGTAAATTCTGCTACCATCCTTGCACTATTCACCTTGCACTGGCAGCGACTATGAAATTTGTCTCTTTTAATATCAACGGCCTGCGTGCCCGCCCTCATCAGCTTGAAGCTATCGTTGAGCAACATCAGCCAGATGTGATTGGCCTGCAGGAGACCAAAGTCCACGACGACATGTTCCCTCTCGAAGAGGTGGCGAAACTCGGTTATAACGTCTTTTACCACGGTCAGAAAGGTCACTATGGCGTCGCGCTGCTGACCAAAGCGCCGCCGGTTTCCGTACGCCGCGGCTTCCCCGGTGACGGTGAAGAAGCCCAGCGCCGCATCATCATGGCGGAAGTGCCTTCTGCGCTCGGCAATATCACGGTCATTAACGGCTATTTCCCGCAGGGTGAGAGCCGTGACCACGAGACAAAATTCCCGGCCAAAGCGAAGTTTTATCAGGATCTGCAGGACTTCCTGACAAACGAACTCAAAAAAGAGAATCCGGTGCTGATCATGGGCGACATGAATATCAGCCCGACGGATCGCGATATCGGTATTGGCGAAGAGAACCGCAAGCGCTGGTTGCGTACCGGCAAATGCTCTTTCCTGCCGGAAGAGCGTGAGTGGATGGAGCGCCTGCTGGGCTGGGGCCTGGTGGATACCTTCCGCAATGCCAACCCGGAAACGCAGGACCGCTTCTCCTGGTTCGACTATCGCTCAAAAGGCTTTGACGACAACCGTGGCCTGCGCATCGATCTTCTGTTGGCCAGCGCGCCGCTGGCAGAACGCTGCATCGAAACCGGGATCGACTACGATATCCGCAGCATGGAAAAGCCGTCAGATCATGCGCCAGTGTGGGCGACCTTCAAGCTGTAATGACGCGTGAACAGTCGAAAAATCCTTCTCCTGTGCGCCCTTCTGGGCGCATTTATTCTGACGTTTGTTCTCCTTCCGCCGGGTACACTCTCTCTGGAAGAGATTAAAACGCATCAGCAGGCGTTACTCGCCCACGTCGACCACGCGCCGCTGCAGAGCGCCCTGATCTTTTTTGCGCTCTATGTGCTGGTTTCCGCCCTGTCGATACCGGGTGCAGCGATACTGACCCTGCTGGGTGGGACGCTGTTTCCCCTGGGTGAAGGCATCGTGCTGGTCTCGTTTGCCTCGACGCTCGGGGCAACGCTTGCGATGCTCGCCAGCCGTTATCTGCTGCGTGAGTGGGTCCAGCAGCGATTTGCTCAGCAGATGAAAACGGTTAACGCTGGCATGACGCATGACGGCGCGGGCTATCTTTTTGCCCTCCGCCTGATGCCACTGTTCCCGTTTTTTCTGGTGAATTTGCTGATGGGGCTGACCCGCATGGGGGTATTCCGCTACTGGTGGGTGAGCCAGGTGGCGATGCTGCCCGCGACGGTTGTCTTTCTGAACGCCGGGCGCGAACTGGGAAAAGTGGCATCGCTTCGCGATATTTTGTCGCCGGGCATGGTATTCGCCTTTACACTACTGGGGTTATTACCGCTGGTCACGCGCCAGCTCTTTTCCCGTTACACCCCCTTGTCTAAAAAGTGAGGCATTATGCGCCGTGTGCGTTTTTGCGCGTTTCTGACCGGCCTGCTGCTGGCAGCCCCCCTCTGTGCTGCCGACAGCTGGCAGGCAATCCAACAACAGGCCAAAGGCCAGACCGTCTGGTTTAACGCCTGGGGCGGCGATCCTGCGGTCAACCGCTATCTGGAGTGGGTCAGCGGTGAGATGCAAACGCACTATGCCATTACCCTTAAGATCGTCCCGCTGGCGGATGCTGCCGACGCGGTAAAACGCATTCAGACGGAAGCCGCAGCAGGGCGTAAGAGCAACGGCTCCGTCGATCTGTTGTGGGTCAACGGTGAAAATTTCCGCACGTTAAAAGAGGCTAACCTGCTGCTGAGCGGATGGGCACAGACTCTGCCGAACTGGCGCTATGTCGATACCCGCAAACCCGTTACCGAAGACTTTGCGGTGCCCACCGACGGGGCGGAATCGCCGTGGGGCGGCGCACAGCTGACCTTTATCGCCCGCAAAGGCACCATGCCAGCGCCACCGGCGGATCCGCAGGCGCTGCTGGCTTACGCGCAGCAGCATCCGGGTAAGATGAGCTACCCTCGCCCGCCCGATTTTACCGGCACGGCATTCCTTGAGCAGCTGATGCTGGCACTCACCGCTCGTCCACAGGCGCTGCAAAAAGCGCCCGATGATACCTTTGCCCAGGTGACCGCGCCGCTCTGGGATTATCTCGACACACTCCATCCCCTGCTGTGGCGCGAAGGAAAAGATTTCCCGCCCTCACCTGCCCGGATGGATACCCTGCTTGCCAGCGGCAGTCTGAACCTGTCGCTGACATTTAACCCGGCCCATGCGCAGCAAAAAGTCGCCCGCGGCGAACTGCCCGCCGACAGCTACAGCTTTGGTTTTCACGGCGGAACGATCGGTAACGTTCATTTTGTGGCGATTCCGGCCAACGCCCGCGCCAGTGCAGGCGCGAAGGTGGTCGCCAATTTCCTGCTTTCACCGCAGGCGCAGATCCGCAAAGCTGACCCCGCCGTTTGGGGCGACCCAAGCGTGCTGGATGCCAGGGCGCTGCCTGACAGTGAAGCAACGCGCTTGCAGGCCTATACGCCTCAGGGGCTACCGAAAGTGCTTGCAGAGCCGCAGTCCGGCTGGGTGAACGCGCTGGAGCAGGAATGGCTGCGTCGTTACGGCACCCGCTAAGCGGGCTGGTCTGGCTGGCGATGGCGGTTATCTATCTGCCGATCCTGCCCGCTGGCGCCATGCTGTTAGCCCCGGCGTTTTCTGCGGCAAACTGGCAGAGGCTGCTGGACGACCCGCAGCTTCCGCAGGCGGCCCTCGCCACGCTGGTCTCAACGCTCATCGCCACGCTGGGCGCGTTGCTGATTGCCCTGATTTTCGTCAGCCTTTTCTGGCCCGGCAAACGCTGGCGACGTCTCACCACCCGCCTGCCGTGGCTGCTGGCGATCCCGCACGTGGCGTTTGCCACCAGCGCGTTACTGCTGTTTGCCGAGGGCGGGCTGTTCTATCAGCTCTGTACCGTCTGTACGGCTCCCTTTGACCGCTACGGCGTTGGGCTGGGGCTGACGCTCGCCGTAAAAGAGAGCGCGTTTGTGCTGTGGGCAATTTACGCCGTACTGCCGGAAAAACGGCTGGCACAGCAGAAGATCGTCCTGCGAACCTTCGGGTACGGGCGGTTTCAGATACTTAACTGGCTGATCCTCCCGGCGATCGCCCCTCTCCTCGGCGCGGTGATGCTGGCGGTACTCGCGTGGTCGCTGTCGGTTGTGGATGTGGCGATCGTTCTCGGCCCCGGAAATCCGCCTACCCTGGCCGTGCTGGCCTGGCAGTGGCTGAGCCAGGGCGATGCCGGGCAGCAGGTGAAAGGGATGCTGCTGTGCCTGGTTCTGCTTTTGCTGCTGGCCGCCCTGGCCGCCCTGGGGTACGGCTTCTGGAAGGCATGGCGCCGCACGGTTGCCGACCTCACCGGGACGCGCCGCCGATCTCAGCGCATTCTGCCGGAAAGCGCAGTAAGCGGGTTTCTGCCCGCATGCGGCGTCCTGTGCGCTGCGGTGCTGCTGATGCTGGCGCAGCGGGACGACGTGGGCCCTGTGGGGAACAGCCTCTCCTTCGGCCTGCTGTCGAGCCTGCTCGGTCTGGTCGTCAGCGCGCTCTGGCTGGAATGGGGACCGCAGCGCGGCACAGTGTGGGTATGGTCTCCGCTTGCCCTTCCGGCGCTGCCGCTCGTCACCGGCCAATATACGATTGCGTTGCAGCTGGGGCTCGACGGGCAGTATGCCGCCGTGCTCTGGAGCCATCTGCTGTGGGTGTTACCGTGGATGCTGCTGGTGCTGCAACCTGCCTGGCGCCGGATCGATCCCCGGCTTCTCCTTACCGCCAGAACGCTGGGCTGGCGACGGACAAAAATCTTCTGCCTGCTGAAATGTCCGCTGCTGATACGCCCTGCGCTGCTGGCCTTTGCCACCGGCTTTTCCGTCAGCATGGCGCAGTACATGCCGACGCTGTGGCTGGGCGCAGGGCGTTTCGCCACGCTGACCACCGAAACCGTCGCGCTCAGCAGCGGGGGCAGCATTCCGCTTCTGGCTAACCGGGCGCTGGGGTTACTGCTGGTTACGGGGGCCGTGTTTGGCCTTGCCGCCCTGCTATCCCGGTTCGTGGGCCACTACCGCCAGGGATTACGTTAATGTTGCAGGTAAAAAATCTCACCATCGAACCGCTGTTCCGCGAAGTCAATTTTTGCGTTCCCCGCGGGGAGATAGTCACCCTGATGGGCCCCTCCGGCAGCGGCAAATCGACCCTCTTTGCCTGGATGATCGGCGCGTTGTCAGACGATTTTCAGGCGCGGGGCGAACTGTGGCTCGACGCGCGTCGTTGCGACGCCCTTCCCGTGGAATCCCGCGGGCTGGGTATTCTCTTTCAGGACGCGCTGCTGTTCGACACATTCAGCGTCGGGCAAAATCTGCTGCTGGCGTTGCCTGAGCGGATCGTCGGAGGCGCGCGTCGGGAAGCGGTCGAGCAGGCGCTGGACTCCGCCGGTCTGGGCGGCCGTTACGCCAGCGATCCGGCCACCCTCTCCGGCGGGGAGCGCGCCCGGGTCAGCCTGTTGCGGGCCCTGCTCGCGGAGCCGCAGGCGCTGCTGCTGGATGAACCGTTCAGCCGCCTCGATAAGACGCTACGGGCCTCATTTCGGCAATGGGTATTTGACGCCGTTCGCGCACGCGATATTCCGGTGGTGCTGGTCACCCACGATGAGGACGATATTCCGCCCGGCGGCGAGCTGATTGAGATTTCTCGCTGGCAATAATGTGCTAACGCAATGTTTTCCATGACGGGAGAGACGACAATGCCCCCCTCTTTTACTGACGTCAGGTTATTCGATGAAACGTGTTTCTCAACTGACCGCGCTGGCCCTGCTCTGCGGCCTCGCCTCTTTTTCCTCTCTGGCCGCTGATATGCCCAACGCGATGACGCTATCCCAGCTTCAGGCACAGCACGGCACGCCTGTCGACACCCGCGCCAGCGCCATCTATAACGGCTGGCCGCAAACGCTCAGCGGTCCCTCCGGGCATGAACCCGCCGCACTTAATCTGTCAGCCGCCTGGCTGGACGCGATGAGCGACGAGCAGATTGCGCTGTGGGCCAAACAGCATCAGCTTTCCCCCTCGTCGGCCATCGCGCTGTATGGGAACGCGCGCGATAATCAGGCGGTGAGAGCCCGTCTGGAGAAAGCTGGATTCCATTCTGTTTCGCTGCTCAGCGATGCCCTGCAGACGCCCGAGCGCCTTCAGCGCCTGCCCCATTTCGAACAGCTCGTCTACCCGCAGTGGATCCATCAGCTTCAGCAGGGTAAACCGGTGGTTGCCGCACCGGAGGGTGACTGGAAAGTGATTGAGGCCGCCTGGGGCGCGCCGAAGTTTTATCTGCTGAATCACATTCCCGGCGCGGGCTATATCGACACCAACGAAGTGGAGAGCGAGCCGCTATGGAATAAAGTCTCCGACGATAAGCTGAAAGCGATGCTGGCGAAGCACGGGATCCGTCACGACACCACCGTCATTTTGTATGGCCGTGACGTCTACGCCGCCGCACGCGTGGCGCAGATTATGCTTTATGCGGGGGTGAAAGATGTGCGCCTTCTCGATGGCGGCTGGAAGGCGTGGTCAGATGCCAACCTTCCGGTTGAGCGCGGTACGCCAGCGAAGGTGATGCCGGCCCCTGATTTTGGCACGCCGATCCCCGGCCAGCCGCAACTGATGGTTGATATGACGCAGGCACGCGGGATGCTGCACCGTCAGGATGCCTCCCTGGTCAGCATTCGTTCGTGGCCGGAGTTCATCGGCGAAACCAGCGGCTACAGCTACATCAAGCCCAAAGGTGACATTGCCGGTGCCCGCTGGGGCCACGCCGGCAGCGATGCCACCCACATGGAAGATTTTCATAACCCGGATGGCACCATGCGCACAGCTGACGATATTGCCACCATGTGGAAGCGCTGGAACATTCTGCCGGAACAACAGGTCGCGTTTTACTGCGGCACAGGCTGGCGAGCGTCTGAAGCCTTCATGTACGCCCGGGCGATGGGCTGGAAGAAGGCCGCAGTCTATGACGGCGGCTGGTACGAATGGAGCAGTCACCCGCAGAACCCGGTCTCCACCGGCGAGCGCGGGCCCGACAGCGCCCGCTAAGCGTGACGTGATTTAAGCGTCACGTACCCGCTCCAGATGCGCGTTGTGGTGGTCAGCCAGCACAGCGCGCCAAATACCCACGCAAACAGCGCAAAGTGCGCCGGAAACAGGCAGCACAGCACGAACAGCGCGATGGTCTCCGTCCCTTCCGTTAACCCGCCGAGGTAATAAAACGACTTGTGCGCATAGCCGGGGTTGTCAATGTCGTGCTTCGCGGCCAGCGCCGCAAACGCCAGAAAACTGCTGCCGGTGCCGATAAACGCAAACAGCAACCAGGCGGCAGGCAGCGCATTCTCAGCGGGTGCCGCCAGCGCAAAACCAAACGGCACCAGGGCGTAGAACAGAAAATCGAGCGCGATATCGAGAAATCCCCCTGCGTCCGTCAGCCCTCTCCGACGCGCCAGCGCGCCGTCCAGACCATCCAGCAGGCGGTTTAGCGCAATAGCGACCAGCGCCGCGGGGTACCAGCCAAGGGCCAGAAACGGCAGCGCCAGCACGCCGATGGCAAACCCGGTCAGGGTTAATCCGTCAGGGGTGATGCCCGGCTTATCCAGTACGGACACCAGTCCATTCAGTGTCGGTTTTAACCGCGGGTGCAGGTGGCGATCAAGCATGAGGCTTCTCGTTAAACGTGGCACACAGGCCCTGAGACGGAATATCCAGGGCGGCATTGAAGCGGGCAGAGAGATTCTGAAACGCAATGAGCGCCGTCATCTCAGTAATCGCGTCGTCCGTGAAGTGATGTTTCAGCGCCGTTCGGATGGCCTCATCCGCCCGGGGCGGCGTGGCGGTCACCGCCTCGGCGTAGGCCAGCGCCGCACGCTCCTGGCTCGTGAACAGCGCGGAGTCTTGCCAGTTGCTCACGGCCTGAACTTTATCCAGCGCCCCACAGCGTTCGGCCAGCCGCAGGCTATTGGCATCAATACAGAAAGCGCAGTGGCAGAGTTGCGATACCCGCGTCATGAGCAGGGAGCGCAGCACGGGCGTCAGGCGCGCGTGACGACGCTCCAGAAAACCGACAAACAGCGCCACCAGCCAGAAAAGACGCGGCATACGTCCCCACCAGCGCGTGGGGTTTAGCACGGCGCCAAAATGTTTTTTCTGCATGGCGGCTATCGGTTTTAAACTCGCCGGAAGGGTTGGGATGGGGTCGACCCAGGTGTACGTCTCTTTCACCGGATTCTCCTGATGGCTGGACTCTGACAAAGGGCACGATAATATGGTGTTTTTCGTTATTAAGTATTGACGCCCATGCTAAAAACAGTCGATGTCGTTGCGGCCATCATCGAAAAAAACGGCAACATTTTACTGGCACAGCGCCCTGCTCACGCTGACCAACCGGGGATGTGGGAATTCGCCGGCGGAAAGGTGGAATCCGGCGAAACACAACCGGAGGCGCTTATCCGCGAACTGCAGGAAGAACTCGGTATTGTGGCCCTTCCGGGCCAGTATGTCGCCAGCCACCAGCGGGAGGTCTCGCAGCGGTTGATCCACCTGCATGCCTGGCACGTGCCCGCTTTTAGCGGCGAGCTCACGGCGCACTACCACAGCGCGCTGGTGTGGTGTACACCAGAAGAGGCGTTCAGCTACCCCTTAGCCCCGGCCGATATTCCGCTGCTGGAAGCGTTTATTGTTTTACGCGACGCCAGACCAGCGGGTTCGTGCTGATGGCGCGCTCATCGCGCTGGCACTGCAGCAGCACGCCGTCCGCCTTCACCACCGCCCCTTCGGAATAGTTTTGATCCTGATAGATGCAGCACTGGTTACAGGGCTGCGCTCTCTGGCCGCTGGAACTAAAGACCTCAGGCGGGACATTCACTTCCACATCCGGGCGAATACGGTCAGCCTGCGCGCCGGCCGAGAACATCAAACATAACGCGGTGAATACATAACGGTTCATAGACTTATCTTCCTGTCGTGTCCTGATAAAGACTATAACGGTTAATCCACGCGGAACCTTTAATTTATCTCGCCATCGCTTTTTGTTATGACCTACCCCGGGTCATTAATTTCCCTTTCGGCATGAATTTCTGCTTGCTTCACAAAGCGGTGCGGGTGGTATAGTCAAAAAAACAACACAAATTGCATAAGCAATAGACACAAATAACTATAAGAGGTTCTTATATCTATGGATCAGACACGCTCTCTGGAAAGTTTCCTTGCCCATGTTCAGCAGCGCGACCCGCATCAAAGCGAGTTCGCCCAGGCCGTTCGTGAAGTGATGACCACCCTGTGGCCCTTCCTTGAAGAAAATCCACGTTATCGTCAGCTGTCTCTGCTTGAGCGCCTGGTTGAACCAGAGCGCGTTATCCAGTTTCGCGTGACCTGGGTGGACGATCGTAATCAGGTTCAGGTTAACCGCGCGTGGCGCGTGCAGTTTAACTCCGCCATCGGGCCGTTTAAGGGCGGGATGCGTTTCCACCCCTCCGTTAACCTGTCGATTCTCAAATTCCTTGGCTTCGAGCAAACCTTTAAAAATGCGCTGACCACCCTGCCGATGGGTGGCGGTAAAGGCGGAAGTGATTTCGATCCCAAAGGCAAAAGCGAAGGCGAAGTGATGCGTTTCTGTCAGGCGCTGATGACCGAACTCTACCGCCACCTTGGCCCGGATACCGACGTGCCAGCGGGAGATATCGGCGTCGGAGCCCGCGAAGTGGGCTTTATGGCCGGGATGATGAAAAAGCTTTCTAACAACAGCGCCTGCGTCTTCACCGGCAAAGGGTTGTCCTTCGGCGGCAGCCTGATCCGCCCGGAGGCCACGGGCTACGGCCTGGTCTATTTCACTGAGGCGATGCTCAAGCGCCACGGCCTGGGCTTTGAAGGGATGCGCGTGGCGGTGTCCGGCTCCGGTAACGTGGCGCAGTACGCTATCGAAAAAGCGATGCAGTTTGGTGCCCGCGTGGTGACGGCGTCAGACTCCAGAGGCACGGTGGTGGATGAAGCGGGCTTTACGGCGGAAAAGCTGGCGCGCCTGTGCGAAGTCAAAGCCAGCCGCGATGGCCGTCTCGCCGACTATGCCGCAGAGTTTGGCCTGACCTGGCTGGAAGGCAAACAGCCGTGGAACGTGCCGGTGGATATCGCCCTGCCGTGCGCCACGCAGAACGAACTGGATGTGGACGCCGCGCGGACATTAATTAGCAATGGCGTGAAGGCGGTGGCCGAAGGGGCCAATATGCCGACCACCATCGAGGCGACCGATCTGTTCCTGGAAGCGGGCGTGCTGTTTGCACCGGGCAAAGCCGCCAACGCAGGCGGCGTGGCGACCTCCGGTCTGGAAATGGCGCAAAACGCCGCGCGTCTCGGCTGGAAAGCGGAGAAAGTGGATGCGCGTCTGCACCATATCATGCTGGATATTCACCACGCCTGCGTGGAATACGGCGGAGAGGCGTCGCAAACCAACTACGTGCGCGGCGCGAATATCGCCGGGTTCGTCAAGGTGGCGGATGCGATGATTGGGCAGGGTGTGATTTAAGCAATCGCTGCGTTTTCAACCTGTAGGCCCGGTAAGCGTTAGCGCCACCGGGCTTCTTTCAGGCCGCAGAACTGTTTTCGCCGGGTGGCGGCTACGCCTTACCCGGCCTACGGTTTAAGAGGCTGGCGCGCTCTTTTTCTTTTTAAACGGTTTCTTCGCACCGCTCCCCGGTGCCACCATTCCTCTGAACCGCTTCACCGGCGTGCTGCGCGCCTGATCGATCAGCTGATAAAGCGTCCCCACCAGCGGCTGCATAAAGTCCTGATAACGACACTGTTTTTCGCTGATCTGCGTCAGCACCGATTCCCAGTGCGCGGTCATGTCCGGCCTTGCGGCCAGCTCCGGCAGGGAATGAATCAGGGCGCGTCCCGGCTCAGTCGAATGGATATAGCGTCCTTTCTTCTCCAGGAAACCGCGTTTAAACAGCAGCTCGATGATTCCGGCACGGGTCGCTTCGGTGCCCAGACCGTCGGTGGCGCGCAGGATCTTCTTCAGATCTTTATCCTGCACAAACCGGGCGATCCCGGTCATCGCCGACAGCAGCGTCGCATCGGTGAAATGGCGCGGCGGCTGCGTCTGGCGCTCAATCACTTCCCCTTTCTCACACAGCAGCTCGTCGTCTTTAGCCACCACCGGCAGCGGCGTGCCGTCGTTCTCTTCGTCGCGCTCTTTACTGCCAAGCAGGGTGCGCCAGCCCGCTTCCGCGAGGAAGCGCGCTTTGGCGACAAACTTGCCTTTGGCAATGTCCAGCTCGATAACGCATTTGCGGAACACCGCATCCGGGCAGAACTGCATCAGGTACTGACGGGCGATCAGGTTATAGACCTTCGCTTCGTTATCCGTCAGGTTAACGCTGCTGGCGCGGGCCGTCGGGATAATCGCGTGGTGGGCATCCACCTTCTTATCATCCCAGCAGCGGTTGTGAGTGTCCGGGTTCACCGCCGGCTGCGGCAGCAGATCCGGCGCGTGGACGCTAATGGCGTTCATCACCGCGTGGCGTCCGGCAAAATGCTCTTCCGGCAGGTAACGGCTGTCCGAACGCGGATAGGTGATGAGCTTGTGGGTTTCATACAGCTTCTGGCAGATGTCCAGCACGTTCTGCGCGCTAAGCCCAAAGCGCTTCGCGGCCTCAATCTGCAGGGCAGAAAGTGAAAACGGCAGAGGCGCGGGTTCTGATTCCCGTTTATCGTTATAGCTGGTCACGATGGCCGGTTGCCCGGTGATGCGGTTAACCACATGCTCCGCCAGCGGACGATGCAGCAAACGCCCCTCTTCATCCTGATACGATTCGCAGGCATCGCTCGGCTGCCAGACAGCGGTAAAGCGCTCCTCTTTCGGGGTGACGATATGCGCTTTCACTTCAAAGAAATCTTTGGCGACGAAATTCTCAATCTCTTCGTCGCGACGCACCACCAGCCCCAGCACCGGCGTCTGCACGCGGCCCACGGAGAGCACGCCCTGATAGCCAGCGTTACGCCCGAGGATGGTGTAGGCGCGGGTCATGTTGATGCCGTACAGCCAGTCCGCACGCGCACGGGCCAGCGCGGAGACGCACAGCGGGATAAACTCGCTGTTGG
This sequence comes from Enterobacter sp. WCHEn090032, assembly GCF_003986875.1. NCBI lineage: Bacteria > Pseudomonadati > Pseudomonadota > Gammaproteobacteria > Enterobacterales > Enterobacteriaceae > Enterobacter > Enterobacter sp. WCHEn090032. Next base: position 137,567 of record NZ_RXRN01000010.1, on the reverse strand, counting down.
CGCGCAGACGCGAGATCGCACGCTCAACGGCCTGCGGGTTGAGGTCGTTGATCAGGCAGCGTTGTACCTGCTGGCGCTTTTCCGGTGCCAGCTCCAGGTAGTCCAGCACTTCATCTACCAGCAGTTGCCCTTCCCTGTCCGGGTCACCCGCGTGCACGATCTCAGCCGCTTCATGCAGGAAGCGTTTGATCACGTTGAGCTGTTTGGTGACCGAAGGTCGGGGCTGCAGGCGCCATTTTTCGGGCACGATGGGCAAATCATTCAGATTCCAGCGGGCGTAGCGGCTGTCATAGACATCCGGCTGCGCCTGCTCAAGCAGGTGACCAATACACCAGGTAACCACCTGCCCGTTACCGCATTCAATAAAGCCGTCGCCTTTGCGATGCGGTTTAGGCAGCACATCGGCGATGGCTCGCGCCAGACTCGGCTTTTCGGCAATAAACAACCGCATCGAATTAACGGATCTCAATCATCGGTCGGCCACCGCGTGCGGTCACCAGCTCGCCGATCGCCGTCAGGGTAATGCCAAACTCGGCAGCCGTCGCCTGAACCTCGGCTTCAGACTCCGGCGTGACCGCCAGCAGCAGACCGCCGGAAGTTTGCGGATCGCACAGCAGGTTGCGCCATTCTTCAGGCATGTCGCCCATCAGATGACCGTAGCTGGCGAAGTTGCGCTGGGTACCGCCCGGGACTGCGCCCTGAGCAATGTACTCTTCCACGCCCGGCAGTTTCGGCACGTCCTGATACCAGACCTGCGCCTGCACGCCCGCCCCCTGACACACTTCGGAGAGGTGTCCCAGCAGACCAAAACCGGTCACGTCGGTCATCGCCTTCACGCCGTCGATATTGGCGAAAGCGGCACCCGCGAGGTTCATCTGGCACATGACTTCTGTCGCCAGCCCCTGGTGCTCTGGTTTCAGCAGGGATTTTTTCTCGGCGGTGGTCAGCACGCCAATGCCCAGCGGCTTGGTGAGGAACAGCTTGCAGCCCGCCTGCGCGGTGCTGTTACGCTTCACGCGCTCGGTCGGCACCACACCGGTGACGGCCAGCCCGAAGATAGGCTCCGGCGCATCAATCGAGTGACCACCGGCCAGCGCAATCCCCGCCTGCTGACAGGCGAAACGCCCGCCATCTATCACCTCGCGGGCAACTTCTGGCGGGATGGTGTTGATCGGCCAGCCCAGAATAGCGATCGCCATAATCGGTTTGCCGCCCATGGCGAAGATATCGCTGATGGCGTTAGTGGCCGCAATACGCCCGAAGTCGAACGGGTTGTCGACAATCGGCATAAAGAAGTCGGTGGTGCTGATAATGCTGGTGCCGTTACCCAGGTCATAAACCGCTGCATCGTCACGCGTTTCGTTGCCGACAAGCAGGTTCGGGTCGACAAACTTCGCCTGTTCACTGTGCAGGATGGTCTCCAGCACTTTCGGGGAAATTTTACAACCGCAACCGGCTCCGTGGCTGTACTGCGTTAAACGAATGGTTTGCTCGCTCATGGACGTCTCCTGTCATCTCAATCGCGCTATGGTAGCGCTCATTCCATAAAGAGGTAAGTATGACTGTCTGAATTCTGCGGCAGATGCTCAGAATCCAGACAGTTTAGCGTGCGTTATCAGAAACGGCTGACGAAAGGCGTGGTGTCCGGCACGCTGATGGTGCTGGAGGCTTTGAGCTGCGGGGTACCGAGATAGAGGAAACCGACAATTTTGTCATGCTCGCCGCAGCCAAAACCGTCACGGACCGCCGGGCTTTCGGTCAGCGGACCGGTGCGCCAGATGCCGTTGAAGCCTTGCGCGACAGCGGCCATTTGCATCGCCATCACGGCGCAGCCGGCAGACATTTCCTGTTCCCAGACCGGCACCTTATGGTCAGCCTGGCATTTTGCCACGACAGCGATGATCATCGGGGCGCGGAACGGAGCATTACGCGCCTTGTCGATACCTTTCTCATCCTGCCCTGCGGCCACCGCGCCCTGCTCCAGCAGTTGGCTGAAACGATCGCGGCCTTCGCCTTCAATCACAAAGAAGTGCCACGGCTGCAGAGTGCCATGATCGGGCGCACGCATACCGGCACGCAGAATGTTCTCCAGCTGTTCGCCCGCCGGGGCCGGTTCGGCCAGACGTGAAGCGCTACGGCGGTTAACAAGCAGTTCGAGTGCATCCATTGGTTAACTCCTTTCTTGAAATTTACTCACAAAATTAACACGACGGCAGATTTTGTTACAGCCTGGCAGGCGATTCCTGCTGACAAGTGGCGGTTGGGTCATTACGATAACCCAACATTACCGTCCAGTGGCGACGGAAACAGTCATTTTCTGGTTAGGGAGAATACATGCGAACCCTTTGGCGAATCTTTGCCGGTTTCTTTAAATGGACGTGGCGACTGCTCAACTTCGTCCGCAACCTGGTGATGAACATCTTCTTCATTTTCCTGGTTCTGGTTTGCGCGGGCATCTGGATGCACATCAGTAACGCGAATCAGGCGCAGCATTCGACTCGCGGGGCGCTGTTACTCGATATCACCGGCGTTATTGTTGATAAACCGTCCGCCAGCAGCCGTCTGGGGGTAATCAGCCGCCAGCTGTTTGGCGCGACATCAGACCGTCTGCAGGAAAATTCCCTGTTTGATATTGTCGATACCATTCGTCAGGCCAAAGACGACCGTAACATCACCGGGATCGTGCTGGATCTGAAAGATTTTGCCGGCGGCGATCAGCCTTCCATGCAGTACATCGGTAAAGCGCTGCGCGAATTCCGCGACAGCGGCAAGCCGGTGATTGCCGTGGGCGACAGCTACAGCCAGGGGCAATATTATCTGGCGAGCTTTGCCAATAAGATCTGGCTCTCCCCACAGGGCACGGTCGATCTGCACGGTTTTGCCACCAACGGTCTGTATTACAAATCGCTGCTCGACAAGCTGAAGGTCACCACCCACGTCTTCCGCGTCGGGACTTATAAATCTGCCGTTGAGCCGTTCATCCGCGATGATATGTCCCCTGCCGCCCGTGAAGCGGACAGCCGCTGGATTGGCGAACTGTGGCAGAACTATCTGGGCACCGTTGCCGCTAACCGCCAGATTACGCCGGAACAGGTGTTCCCTGGCGCACAGGGCGTGCTGGACGGCCTGCGTAAGGTAGATGGCGATACCGCGAAATATGCGCTAGACAACAAACTGGTTGATGCCCTGGGCACCAGCGCCGAAATTGAAAAATCCCTGAGCAAACAGTTTGGCTGGAGCAAAGAGGACAAAAATTACAGTGCCATCAGCATGTACGATTACTCGGCGAAAAAACCGGATGAGAACGGTGACAGCGTCGCGGTGGTCTTTGCCAACGGTGCTATCATGGACGGTCAGGAGACGCCGGGGAACGTGGGCGGTGATACCACGGCTTCACAAATCCGCGATGCGCGCCTGGATCCGAAAGTGAAAGCGATTGTGCTGCGGGTGAACAGCCCTGGCGGCAGCGTCAGCGCCTCCGAGGTGATCCGCGCTGAACTGGCTGCCGCGCGTGCCGCCGGCAAGCCGGTCGTCGTCTCCATGGGCGGAATGGCCGCCTCCGGGGGATACTGGATCTCAACCCCCGCGAACTACATCGTGGCTAACCCAAGCACATTGACCGGATCAATTGGCATCTTCGGGGTGATCAACACCGTGGAAAACAGCCTGGATTCTCTGGGCGTGCATACCGACGGCGTGGCGACCTCCCCGCTGGCGGATGTGTCGGTGACAAAATCTCTGCCGCCGGAAGTCTCTGAGATGATGCAGCTCAGCATTGAGAACGGCTATAAACGCTTTATCACCCTGGTGGCGGATTCGCGTAAAAAGACGCCTGAGCAGATCGACCAGATTGCCCAGGGCCACGTCTGGACCGGCCAGGATGCGAAGAGCAACGGTCTGGTCGACAGCCTGGGCGACTTCGATGACGCGGTGAAGAAGGCCGCTGAACTGGCGAAGCTGAAACAGTGGCATGTTGAATACTATCAGGACGAGCCGTCGTTCTTTGATATGGTCATGGACAGCATGTCCGGCTCCGTGCGCGCCATGCTGCCGGAGGCGCTGCAGGCCTATCTGCCCGCGCCCGTCGCCACGGCGGCAAAAGCGATGAAAGCGGAAAGCGATAAGCTCGCGGCCTTTAATGATCCACAAAGTCGTTACGCGTTTTGCCTGACCTGCGCGAACGTCCGTTAAAAACCGTCCCCTCTTCTCGCGAAGAGGGGATTTTTTTCTTTTGAAGAACAAGAACTCACTACCATGCAGAAGAAATCGATTTATGTAGCCTACACTGGCGGTACCATCGGTATGCAACGCTCTGAAAACGGCTATATCCCCGTCTCCGGCCACCTTCAGCGTCAGCTTGCGCTGATGCCAGAATTCCATCGTCCGGAAATGCCTGACTTCACTATCCACGAGTATGAGCCGCTGATGGACTCCTCCGATATGACGCCAGAAGACTGGCAGCACATCGCGGATGACATCAAAGCCCATTACGACCAGTACGACGGTTTCGTGATCCTCCACGGTACCGACACCATGGCTTTTACCGCCTCGGCGCTCTCCTTCATGCTGGAGAATCTGAGCAAGCCGGTTATCGTGACGGGCTCGCAAATTCCGCTGGCGGAACTGCGCTCCGATGGTCAGATCAACCTGCTGAACTCCCTGTACGTGGCGGCGAATTACCCGATTAACGAAGTGTCGTTGTTCTTTAACAACCGCCTGTATCGCGGCAACCGCACCACCAAAGCCCATGCCGACGGGTTTGACGCATTCGCTTCACCTAACCTTCAGCCGCTGCTGGAAGCCGGTATTCATATTCGTCGTCTGGGAACCCCGCCTGCGCCAAACACCGCAGGCGAGCTGATTGTGCATCCGATCACGCCGCAACCGATTGGCGTGGTCACCATCTACCCAGGGATCTCTGCGGACGTGGTGCGCAACTTCCTGCGCCAGCCGGTGAAAGCGCTGATTTTGCGCTCTTATGGCGTGGGCAATGCGCCGCAGAACGGCGAATTCCTGAAAGAGCTTCAGGAGGCCAGCGAGCGCGGAATTGTAGTGGTGAACCTGACGCAGTGCATGTCCGGTAAAGTCAATATGGGCGGCTATGCCACCGGCAACGCGCTGGCGCATGCGGGGGTGATCAGCGGCTTCGACATGACCGTTGAAGCAACGCTGACTAAACTTCACTATTTACTGAGCCAGGATCTGGATATTCAGTCCATTCGCAGCGCGATGATGCAAAACCTGCGCGGCGAACTGACGCCTGACGAATAAGGAGGTCTCATGAAGCAACGCGCCCTGCTACTGGTCGATTTGCAAAATGATTTCTGCGCGGGCGGTGCACTGGCCGTCGCCGAGGGTGACAGCACCGTTGACGTGGCCAACACGCTGATTGACTGGTGCAAAGCCCGTGGTGAAGCCGTTGTCGCAAGCCAGGACTGGCACCCGGCGAATCACGGCAGCTTTGCCAGCCAGCATCACGTCGAGCCTTTCACTCAGGGAGAACTCGACGGGTTGCCACAAACCTTCTGGCCGGATCACTGCGTACAGCAGACACAAGGCGCGGAACTGCATCCGCTCCTGAAACAGAAAGCCATCGATGCGGTGTTCCATAAAGGGGAAAACCCGGCTATCGACAGCTACAGCGCGTTTTTTGATAACGGGCATCGCCAGAAAACGGCGCTGGACGCGTGGTTACGTCACCATGAAATCACGGAGCTGATTGTGCTGGGACTGGCAACCGATTACTGCGTGAAGTTTACCGTGCTGGACGCGCTCCAGTTAGGCTATACCGTCAGCGTCATCACCGATGGTTGCCGTGGGGTGAATATTCAGCCGCAGGACAGTGCCCAGGCGTTTATGGACATGGCCGCGGAAGGCGCGACGCTGTATACGCTCGAAGACTGGCTGGAAACGCAGGCGTAGTCTTTTATGCCGGGTGGCGGCTTCGCCTTACCCGGCCTACATATCGAGCGTAGGCCGGGTAAGGCGAAGCCGCCACCCGGCAACCCCTCTCCGATCTCCCATAAAGTGAACTCCCTCGCATCCTCAGCGAAGCGGCAATGCTATTCTCATCAGGTTGTTTTTTCGCCACGCCTTTTCCGTGGCGTGGTTAATTTTATTATGTCAAAGAGGAACTTGTATGAAACGTATGCCTTTGCTGGCAGCTTTGCCCCTGCTGTGCGCTTCCGTTGCTTCTGCCAGTAACCTGATGTCCGTAGGCTACTTTAACGGCGGAGGTGACGTCACTGCCGGACCGGGTGGCGACATCAACAAATTAGACGTCCGCCAGATTACGCATCTCAACTACTCGTTTGGTCTGATCTATAACGACGAAAAAGACGAAACCAACGCCGCGCTGAAAGACTCGACCAGGCTGCACCAGATCTGGTTATCACCCAAAGTCGCCTCCGACCTCGCATTCATCCCGACCCTGCGCAAACAAAACCCGAACCTTAAGGTCCTGCTCTCCGTCGGCGGCTGGGGCGCACGCGGTTTCTCTGGCGCAGCGGCAACCAAAGAGAGCCGCGCGGTGTTTATCCGCTCCGCGCAGGAGATTGTCGACAGGTACGGTCTGGACGGGATCGATCTCGACTGGGAGTACCCGGTGAATGGCGCATGGGGTCTGGTTGCAAGCCAGCCCGCCGACCGGGATAACTTCACCGCCCTGCTAAAAGAGATGCGCGCCGCCTTCGGAGACAAAAAGCTGGTGACCATTGCGGTGGGCGCCAACGCGGAAAGTCCGAAAAGCTGGGTGGATGTCACCGCCATCGCTCCCCTGCTCGACTACATCAACCTGATGACCTACGACATGGCGTACGGAACGCAATATTTCAACGCCAATTTGTATGACTCCAGCACCTGGCCGACGGTGGCCGCCGCAGATAAATACAGCGTCGATTTTGTGGTGAACAACTATCTGGCCGCCGGGCTGAAGCCGCAGCAGATGAACCTTGGGATCGGTTTCTATGGCCGCGTGCCGAAACGCGCCGTGGAGCCGGGCATTGACTGGAGCAAACCCGACGCACAAAAAAATCCAGTTACCCAGCCCTACTTCGGGCCACAGGAGATCGGGTTGTTCAGATCACTCGGCTATGACCTGACCAAAGATACCTACGTGAAGTACAACGATATCGTGAAAAAGCTGTTGAACGATCCGCAGAAGCGCTTTACAGAGCACTGGGACGACCAGGCGAAAGTGCCGTGGCTCTCGGTGAAGGGTGCCGATGGCAACGCGCTGTTTGCGATTTCGTATGAGAACCCACGTTCCGTTGCCATCAAAGCGGACTATATCAAAGCGAAAGGCCTCGCCGGGGCGATGTTCTGGGAGTATGGCGCGGATGACGAAAACCAGTTAGCGAAGCAGCTGGCGGCGTCGCTGGGGATCCCGCACTAAGCTGCATTGTGCCGGGTGGCGCTAACGCTTACCCGGCCTACATTGAGATCATTATTTGAAAGTGGCAATCGGCTTCGGCGTGATGCCGAACTCTTCTTTCAGCTCACGCTTGCTCTTCATCACCATCTGGCCGTTGGTGTCGATGGTCATGTGCTGCGCGTCGGTGTTATTGCGCGCCTGCCACAGCATGACCAGTTGCAGGCTGTTCTCTTTTTGCTCCGGCGTCAGCGCGACGCCGTCAGGCCATTTTCCAAGCTCAACGGCGGTGACCAGGCGCTGATAAATCTCCGGCGTCATGCCGCTAATCATCTCTTCAATATTCACAATCGCTCCCTTTAGCAGGAATAATTTGCTGAATCGTTTTTTCAACCTTTGATCTGGTCGCCGTTTTCATCGTCGCTGAAGCTCAGGGAGGCTGAATTGACGCAGAAACGCTCGCCCGTTGGCTGTGGTCCATCCGGGAAGACGTGACCCAGGTGCGCATCACAGTTGCCGCAACGTATTTCCGTGCGCACCATGCCATGGGATGAGTCAGTCAGGTAGCGGATTGCCTCGTCGCTCACCGGCTCGTAAAAGCTCGGCCAGCCGCAGCCAGAATCGTATTTCGTCTGGGAATTGAACAACGGCGCATCACAGACCAGACAGTGGTAAACGCCATCGCGTTTGTTATGCAGTAAACGTCCGGTGAACGGCGGCTCCGTGCCGTGATTCTGCGTCACGTAAAACTGCATTTCTGTGAGGTTTTTTTTCAAATCGTCAGGGTTACGTTGGTTCGACATAGGCTTACATCTCGCTGTAGAAACAGACATCTTTTAACCCGGATTCTAACAAAACATTAACACCCTTGCGTGCACTTTTGATCTAAACTTATGTGTCGCGAAAAGGCGGTCAGGCAATTGTGATCATGTTCACATTTTTATCCTGAGAGGACTTTAAAATCCCGGGCGCAGCCCCCATGTGGTTGCAAGCTCAAAGGGAAAGTGAGGCGAGTCAGTCGCACAAACGTTAGTCACAGGATTGATTTGTCGCAATGATTGACACGATTCCGCTTGACGCTGCGTAAGGTTTTTGTAATTTTACAGGCAACCTTTTATTCACTAACAAATAGCTGGTGGAATATATGACTATCAAAGTAGGTATCAACGGTTTTGGCCGTATCGGCCGTATTGTTTTCCGTGCTGCTCAGAAACGTTCTGACATCGAAATCGTTGGTATCAACGATCTCCTGGACGCTGAATACATGGCGTACATGCTGAAGTACGACTCAACTCACGGTCGTTTCGACGGCACCGTTGAAGTGAAAGACGGCCACCTGGTTGTTAATGGCAAAACCATCCGCGTTACTGCTGAGAAAGACCCAGCTAACCTGAAATGGAACGAAATCGGTGTTGACGTTGTAGCTGAAGCTACCGGTATCTTCCTGACCGACGAAACTGCACGTAAACACATCACTGCGGGTGCGAAAAAAGTTGTTCTGACCGGTCCTTCCAAAGACAACACCCCAATGTTCGTTCGTGGTGCAAACTTCGAGACTTACGCTGGCCAGGACATCGTTTCTAACGCATCCTGCACCACCAACTGCCTGGCACCGCTGGCTAAAGTTATCAACGACAACTTCGGCATCATCGAAGGTCTGATGACTACCGTTCACGCAACCACCGCTACTCAGAAAACCGTTGACGGCCCGTCTCACAAAGACTGGCGCGGCGGCCGTGGCGCGGCTCAGAACATCATCCCATCCTCTACCGGTGCTGCTAAAGCAGTAGGTAAAGTACTGCCAGAACTGAACGGCAAACTGACTGGTATGGCGTTCCGCGTTCCAACTCCTAACGTATCCGTTGTTGACCTGACCGTTCGTCTGGAAAAAGCTGCTTCTTATGAAGAAATTAAGAAAGCAATCAAAGCTGCTTCCGAAGGCGCAATGAAAGGCGTTCTGGGTTACACCGAAGACGACGTTGTATCTACCGATTTCAACGGCGAAGTGTGCACTTCCGTGTTCGATGCTAAAGCAGGTATCGCACTGAACGACAACTTCGTTAAACTGGTATCCTGGTACGACAACGAAACCGGCTACTCTAACAAAGTACTGGACCTGATCGCTCACATCTCCAAATAAGTTGAGATGAGTGTTTGATGCAAAAAGGCGACTTCGGTCGCCTTTTTTATTGCCAAGACAGAGGATTGCTTAATGATTAATAAAATTTTTGCACTTCCGGTAGTCGAACAGCTTACCCCTGTGCTTTCCCGCCGTCAGATTGATGGTGCCGATGTCATCGTCGTTGACCATCCGCGCGTTAAAGCCTCCGTGGCACTGAACGGCGCTCATCTGCTCTCCTGGAAACCGGAAGGTGAAGCCGAAGCTTTATGGCTGAGCGATGCGACCTCTTTTAAAAAAGGGGCAGCCATCCGCGGTGGCGTACCGATCTGCTGGCCATGGTTTGGCCCGTCCGCACAGCCAGGTCTGCCTTCCCACGGTTTTGCCCGTAACCAGCAGTGGACTCTGAAAGCGCATAATGAAGATGACAACGGCGCTGTGCTGACCTTTGAACTTCAGGCGAATGATCAAACCCGCGCCCTCTGGCCGCATGATTTCACCCTGTACGCCCGCTTTAAGCTGGGCAAGACCTGTGAAATTGAACTGGAAGCCCACGGTGAGTTCGAAACCACCTCTGCCCTGCATACCTACTTCCACGTGGGTGACATCGGCGCGGTGAAGGTGAGCGGCCTTGGCGATACGTATATCGACAAAGTCGACAACGCGAAAGAAGGTAAACTGAGCGACGGGGTACAGACTTTCCCTGACCGTACCGACCGCGTCTATCTGCATCCGGAAGCCTGCAGCGTGATCCACGACGGCGCCCTGAACCGTGGTATCGAAGTGGTTCATCATCATCACAGCGACGTGGTGGGCTGGAACCCGGGCCCGGCGCTTTCTGTCAGCATGGCCGACATGACGGATGAAGGGTATAAAACGTTCGTCTGTGTGGAAACCGCTTGCGTGAGCACGCCGCAGAAAGCGAGCGATGAAAAACCCTCTCGCTTAGGACAGACAATTAAGATTGTGAAGCGCTAGGGGATTGTGCTTCTCTGCACCATACCAAAGCAAACGGGGCGCAAGCGCCCCGTTTTAATGCACGGACTGCACGTTAGTAGTGCAATCAGAACTTGTAGGTCACACCGACTGAGAAAATGCCTGCCCAGGACTTGTCGACCATCGGGCTGTCTTTCACCTCATCGCTCAGTCGCTCGTAACGGCCAGTACCGTATACGCTCCAGTCCCCGAGGAAGTTGTAGCTAGCGGTCAGCTCCAGGTAGGGATTCCAGCCATCATCAGCGCTGTAGCTTTTCAGACCACTGCGACGGGACTCGTTTTTAGAGACGCCGTAATAGTAGTCGTTGTAGTTCTCGCTGTTGTACTGCACACCGATACCTGGCGTCAGGGTCAGCGCACCGTTGGTGTAGCGGTATAACCACGCCAGATCCCAGATAAAGCCGTTGCTGTTATCCAGCGTGTCACCCGCGAGGGCAGTACGCAGGAAACCATACTGGGTGTTATGCACATAGGAAAGCCCAGCCATCAGGGTGCCTTTACGCTTGTCGAGCTGACGCAGCGCGTGGCTGTCACTGTCGCCCGGCTTGAAGTGCGTTGGGTCGTAGTAAGCCATAATGGAGAGCTTATCGGCCGTATCGTTCCACAGATAGTATCCACCGCCGAGCCCATGGAACCAGACGTTATCGCCTTCATAGGTGACAACGGGAACGGGATAAAGATCACGGTCATACTGTTTGTACGGGCTGTTAATGACGCCAACGCCCGCGCCAACCGTCCACTGACTTTCCGCCTGTGCGGTACTTACTGCGGTCGCGGCAAGGATGCCCAATGCCAGAAGTTTGAGTTTGGTCACAATCCATTCTTTCCTGTAGTCAAATAATCAGCGGGTGAAGTGTAACCGCCATTCCCGTACATCCCAAAATTTTTTGCCTGCTAATCAGTCTGATTAACCCATTATTTTTAACTTTTCAGATGACAACCCGCTTTCATTTATATGACCACTGTATGAAAAAGGGGCATTTGCCTTATCACCACTGTGGAAATTTTTGGATGAGTTATTGATATGTCATTGAAATTAGATTTTATCGGCATGCAAGTTTTGCAAATGCCATCTACGCTTTAATTTAAGAAGAGTTTTCCTGAACACCCCGCGGTGCTTAGCGTCCGACCTGGCACACAGGTTGCTGCTCTGGCAGTGAGGTGCGAGAGATCCTCTTCCGGGAGCCTCCACTACTCATACGAACGGCTCTTATCCTGTGCTAAAAAACGAAAGGACGGCATGCCATGAATATATTCGATCACTATCGCCAGCGTTATGAAGCTGCCAAGGACGAAGAGTTCACACTGCAGGAGTTTCTTACCATCTGTCGGCAAGATCGCAGTGCTTATGCCAATGCGGCAGAACGGCTATTGATGGCTATTGGTGAGCCAAACATGGTTGATACTGCCCTGGAACCCCGGCTTTCCCGTCTCTTTTCGAATCGGGTGGTCGCCCGCTACCCGGCGTTTGAAGAGTTCTATGGTATGGAAGATGCCATTGAACAAATCGTCTCTTACCTGAAGCATGCTGCTCAGGGCCTGGAAGAGAAGAAACAGATCCTCTATTTACTTGGCCCGGTGGGGGGCGGTAAGTCCTCGCTGGCAGAACGCCTGAAGTCGCTGATGCAGCGCGTGCCTATCTATGTGCTGAGCGCGAACGGCGAGCGCAGCCCGGTCAACGACCATCCGCTGTGCCTGTTTAACCCGCAGGAAGATGCGCAAATTCTGGACAAAGAGTATGGCATCCCGCGTCGCTATCTCGGCACCATCATGTCGCCGTGGGCGGCGAAACGCCTGCACGAGTTTGGCGGCGACATCACCAAATTCCGCGTGGTGAAAGTCTGGCCGTCTATCCTGGAACAGATTGCCATCGCGAAAACAGAACCCGGGGATGAGAACAACCAGGACATCTCCGCTCTGGTGGGTAAAGTCGATATCCGTAAGCTGGAAAACTTCGCGCAGAATGACCCGGATGCCTACGGTTACTCCGGCGCGCTGTGCCGGGCAAACCAGGGGATTATGGAGTTCGTCGAGATGTTTAAAGCACCGATCAAAGTGCTGCATCCACTGCTGACGGCGACCCAGGAAGGGAACTACAACGGGACGGAAGGTATCTCCGCCCTGCCGTTTAACGGGATCATTCTCGCCCACTCGAACGAATCTGAATGGGTGACTTTCCGTAATAACAAAAACAATGAGGCGTTCCTTGACCGCGTTTACATCGTCAAAGTGCCTTATTGCCTGCGGATCTCCGAAGAGATCAAAATTTACGAGAAATTGCTTAACCACAGTGAGCTGGCGCATGCCCCTTGCGCGCCCGGCACCCTGGAAACGCTGTCACGCTTCTCCATCCTGTCGCGTCTGAAAGAGCCGGAAAACTCCAGCATCTACTCAAAAATGCGCGTATACGATGGTGAAAGCCTGAAAGATACCGACCCGAAAGCGAAGTCCTATCAGGAATACCGCGATTACGCCGGGGTTGATGAAGGGATGAACGGTCTGTCCACGCGTTTTGCGTTTAAGATCCTCTCCCGTGTCTTTAACTTCGACCATGCGGAAGTGGCGGCTAACCCGGTTCATCTGTTCTATGTGCTGGAGCAGCAAATCGAACGCGAGCAGTTCCCGCAAGAGCAGGCTGAACGCTACCTTGAGTTCCTGAAAGGTTACCTGATCCCGAAATACGCCGAGTTCATTGGCAAAGAGATCCAGACGGCCTACCTGGAGTCCTATTCAGAATACGGGCAGAACATTTTCGACCGTTATGTCACCTACGCTGACTTCTGGATCCAGGATCAGGAGTACCGCGATCCGGATACCGGCCAGCTGTTTGACCGTGAATCCCTGAACGCGGAGCTGGAAAAAATCGAGAAGCCGGCCGGGATCAGCAACCCGAAAGACTTCCGTAACGAGATTGTGAACTTCGTCCTGCGCGCCAGAGCGCACAACAACGGCCGCAATCCGAACTGGACCAGCTACGAGAAGCTGCGCACGGTCATTGAGAAGAAAATGTTCTCTAATACCGAAGAGCTGTTGCCGGTGATCTCGTTTAACACCAAAACCTCAACCGATGAACAGAAAAAGCACGACGATTTTGTCGATCGTATGATGGAGAAAGGCTACACCCGTAAACAGGTTCGCCTGCTCTGCGAATGGTATCTGCGCGTGCGTAAATCGTCTTAAAACAAGTGCCCGGTGGCGTTAAACGCCTGCCGGGCCTACAAAATGCAAGTTGGCAAATGCAGTACGGGGGGTATATGACCTGGTTTATTGACCGGCGTCTTAACGGCAAAAACAAGAGCACGGTGAACCGCCAGCGCTTCTTGCGTCGTTATAAAGCGCAAATTAAACAGTCTATCTCCGAGGCCATCAACAAACGCTCGGTGACCGACGTCGACAGCGGCGAGTCTGTCTCCATCCCCACCGATGACATCAGCGAACCGATGTTTCATCAGGGGCGAGGCGGTCTGCGCCATCGCGTACACCCAGGTAATGACCACTTCGTTCAGAACGACAGAATTGAGCGTCCTCAGGGCGGCGGCGGTGGTTCAGGAAGCGGTCAGGGACAGGCCAGCCAGGACGGTGAAGGTCAGGACGAATTTGTCTTCCAGATCTCAAAAGATGAATATCTCGACCTGCTGTTCGAAGACCTGGCGCTGCCGAATCTGAAAAAGAATCAGCACCGTCAGCTTAATGAATACAAAACCCATCGCGCGGGTTATACCGCCAACGGTGTGCCCGCCAATATCAGCGTCGTGCGTTCGCTGCAGAACTCGCTGGCGCGACGCACGGCCATGACGGCAGGAAAACGTCGTGAGCTGCGCGAACTGGAGAGCAGCCTGAAGGTGGTGGAAAACAGCGAGCCGGCGCAACTGCTGGAAGAGGAACGCCTGCGTAAAGAGATTGCCGAGCTGAGAGCGAAGATCGACCGGGTACCGTTTATCGACACCTTCGACCTGCGCTACAAGAACTACGAAAAACGTCCGGAACCCTCCAGCCAGGCGGTGATGTTCTGTCTGATGGACGTTTCCGGCTCCATGGACCAGGCCACCAAAGATATGGCGAAGCGTTTTTATATTCTGCTCTATCTCTTCCTGAGCCGAACGTATAAGAACGTGGAAGTGGTCTATATTCGCCACCATACCCAGGCCAAAGAGGTGGATGAACACGAGTTCTTCTACTCTCAGGAGACCGGGGGCACCATCGTCTCGAGCGCGCTGAAGCTGATGGATGAAGTGGTGAAAGAGCGTTACGACCCGGCGCAGTGGAACATCTATGCCGCGCAGGCGTCGGACGGCGATAACTGGGCAGATGACTCACCGCTGTGTCACGAAATTCTGGCGAAAAAGATTCTGCCGGTGGTGCGTTACTACAGCTATATCGAAATCACCCGTCGCGCACACCAGACCCTGTGGCGGGAGTATGAACATCTGCAGTCGATGTTTGATAATTTTGCCATGCAGCACATCCGTGACCAGGATGATATTTATCCCGTGTTCAGGGAGCTGTTCCACAAGCAGTCCGCCACCAGCAACGCATAATCCAACAGCCAGCGAACCCGCTGGCTGTTTTCTTTCGACCCCGTACATCCCGTGCTAATGTAGAAAGCTATCTACTGGATTATCACCGGGAAAGCGTTATGACTGACGACGTTATTGGGGCAGGAACCCATCAGCAACTGATTACTTTACTCACCGAGCAGGGCGCACGGTTTCGCGTCATGGAGCATGAGGCGGTCGGAAAATGCGAAGCGGTAAGTGAAATTCGCGGGACCGAACTGCGCCAGGGGGCAAAAGCGCTGGTGTGCAAAGTGAAGGGAAACGGCGTAAAAAAACACGTTCTGGCGATCCTGGCCGCCGATCTGCAGGCCGACCTGAGCCAGCTTGCCAGCCATTTTGGTGGGATGAAAGCCTCTCTCGCCAGCCCGGCCGAGGTCGATGCTCTCACCGCCTGCGTGTTTGGCGCCATCCCGCCCTTTAGCTTCCATCCTGATCTGGCGCTGGTTGCCGACCCGCTGCTGTTCGAGCGCGTTGACGAAATCGCGTTTAACGCCGGTCTGCTGGAGAAATCCGTGATTATGGACACCCAGGATTACCTGCGCATCGCCCGTCCTGAGCTGGTGACGTTCCACAGAGCCTGACCGCGCTGGCTGGCGCTCCTGTCAGCCTTTTCTTTCCAGAAACAGCACGGATGCGACCAGAATAACGGCGATGGCAAAAAACGATGAGGAGATAATCAGCGTTTCGACAAACATGTGATCGTTCATGATGGCGACCCCTTTTGCGATATCTCCCTTCGTTTTAATCCGCGTAAATGACAAGGTTATGACAGCGATAAAAATCTTTTTAAACCTGTCCACCGTTTTTCCGCGTACAGTAAGCAGGATCATTTTTCTGGCAAGGATTCCCCTATGTTTGACCCGACTCTGCTCATTCTGCTGGCGCTCGCCGCGCTCGGCTTTATCAGCCATAACACTACCGTCGCCATCTCGATTCTGGTGCTTATCATTGTGCGCGTAACGCCGCTCAATACCTTTTTCCCGTGGATAGAAAAACAAGGGCTGACCATCGGGATCATCATTTTAACCATTGGGGTGATGGCGCCCATCGCCAGCGGTACCCTTCCCGCCTCAACGCTGCTGCACTCGTTCGTCAACTGGAAATCACTGGTGGCGATCGCGGTGGGGATTTTTGTTTCGTGGCTGGGGGGACGCGGCGTCACGCTGATGAGCAGCCAGCCCTCGCTGGTAGCGGGCCTGCTGGTGGGCACCGTGCTGGGTGTGGCGCTCTTTCGCGGCGTTCCGGTGGGCCCGCTGATTGCGGCGGGTCTTGTCTCGCTGTTTATCGGGAAGTCGTAGTCAGGCTGGCCATATAACGCGCTGGCGTCTGACCCAGCCCCTTTTTAAACATGGTGATAAACGCGGTGGTCGAGTCATAGCCCAGTGACTGAGCCACCTGCTGCACTGATTTGCCGCTAATCAAATGCTGTAACGCCACAATCAACTGCAGCTGGTGACGCCAGCGGCGAAAGCTCAAGCCGGTCTCTTTCACCACCAGCCGTGCCAGGTTGCGTTCGCTCATGGCAAAGTGGCTTGCCCACTGCGCCAGCGTCTGCCAGGCCGCCGGCTCTTCCGCCATCTTCTCGCTCATCAGCCGGATTTTGGGATGGGGTGAGACGGGCAGTTGCAGATGCTCCTGGCGCTGGAGCGGCAGTTCATCAAACAGGACATTCACCAGCCGCGAGGTGGCCGCAAGGTGCAGCTGTTCACGTGATTTTTCTGCCAGCGATAAAATCAATTCCCGTACCAGCGGAGAGATTTTCAGGGTGCAGCAGCGGTCGGGCAACCGCGCGGTCCCCGGTTCAATGAACAGAAAGCAGAGTTGTGCCCCCGGCGTGGCTCTGTTGCTGTGCGGCATCTGGCCGGGGATCCAGACGGCATACTGAGGCGGCACCATCAGCATGGCATTTTCCACTTCGCAGGTGATCGCCCCGCCAAGGGCCAGAATTAGCTGTCCCTTGCGGTGGTGATGAAGCGGAATATATTGTTCCTCTGCCACCACGCGTATGCGAAATGCGACGGCCGCATCGTGCTGGCTATCAGGATCGTAGCCGTCCAGTCCCAGACCAATCATCAGGTTGTCCGATTTTAGCGATAAACTGTCATTTTAGCCTGATTTCAACCGCCGCGAAAATCGGTATGGTGTGCACTCGCTTGAACGTATGAGAACAAAATGACTACTGCACTTCGCACCTCAGGAAAACACGGCGTGCTGCTGATCGCAGGCATCCTGATGATTGCCACGACGCTTCGCGTCACCTTTACCGGGGCAGCCCCGCTGCTCGATACTATTCGTCTTGATTATGGCTTAAGCACGGCGCAAACCGGTCTGCTGACCACCCTGCCGCTGCTGGCCTTCGCTCTGGTCTCGCCGCTTGCAGCCGGTGTGGCCCGGCGCATCGGCATGGAGCGCAGCCTGTTTATCGCCCTGCTGTTGATTTGCGCCGGGATTGCCGTGCGCTCCCTGCCCTCCGCCGCTGCGCTTTTCGCTGGAACGGCGGTGATAGGCTGCGGCATTGCGCTCGGCAATGTACTGTTACCCGGGTTAATTAAACGTGACTTTCCCGGCCAGGTGGCGAAACTCACCGGCGCCTATTCCCTGACGATGGGCGTGTCGGCGGCGTTCGGCTCGGCACTGATTGTTCCCCTGGCGCAGGGGGCGGCGGGCTGGCATGGCGCGCTGCTGATGCTGATGGTATTTCCACTGCTCGCGCTGCTGCTGTGGCTGCCGCAGTGGCGTCAGGAACACGCCGCGACGGTCACGGGCGCTGGCGCGCTGCATAACCGCGCCATCTGGCGCTCGGCCCTCGCCTGGCAGGTGACGCTCTTTTTGGGGATCAACTCGCTGATTTACTACGTCATCATCGGCTGGCTGCCGGCGATACTGCTCAGCCACGGCTACAGCGAAGCGCAGGCCGGCTCGGTGCATGGACTTTTACAGCTGGCCACGGCGGTACCGGGTCTTGCCGTTCCGCTGATCCTCCACCGTCTGAAGGATCAGCGGGGGATCGCCGGCGCGGTGGCGCTGATGTGCGCGGTGAGTGCGGCGGGCCTGTGGTTTATGCCTGAGCTGGCGGTAATATGGACGCTGGTGTTTGGCTTTGGTACCGGGGCAACGATGATCCTCGGTCTGACGTTCATCGGTCTGCGCGCCAGCTCCGCGCATCAGGCGGCGGCGCTGTCCGGCATGGCACAGTCGATTGGTTATCTGCTCGCGGCCTGTGGGCCGCCGGTAATGGGGAAAATTCATGATACCACGGGAGACTGGCGTCTCCCGCTTCTGGGCTGCGCGCTGGCCGCTGTGATCATGGCCGTCTGCGGCATGCTGGCCGGGCGAGACCGGGAGATCGCGCCCCGTTAAATACGGAGGCAGACCCTCGGGTCTGCCTTTTTTATCCGCGGGCCGCGCGCAGCATCGCCTGTACCAGCACCACCGGACGGCCTTCCAGCGCAGCACGCTCATGCTGGAATAAGGTGATCACAAAGAACGGGTGGGTAACCAGTTCCGCGGCACGAATTTCTCCCTGATCGTCCCAGCCTGTGACATGCATATCACCGCTCTCCAGCGCCTCGGCAAACGCCGGCGACACGCCATAATTACAGTGATACCCCTCTTCAATTTCCGGTTTGCCGTACGCCTTCGCAATCAGCGTATTATTACGCAGTTCAATGGCATCGGTTTTTTCCACCAGCGAGCAGGTGAGCGGCGCAATCACCATAGTGCCTTCGGTATCCGTCTCAGCATGTGCCGCATCGCTCCAGCCCAACACATTACGGGCATACTCGATCAACGCATGCTGGAACCCACCGCAGGTGCCCAGGAACGGAATGCCGTTTTCACGGGCGTAGCGCGCGGCGATAAAAGCGGCTTCCGTGTTTTTATAGGGGCTTGCAGGAACCAGCCAGATGGCATCGTAGCCCACCAGATCTTCCGGGCTGGTGAGCTCCGTGGTGGCAAGCCAGTCGTAATCGGCGGTGAGGTCAAGGACGGCAGCGGCATCGTCAATGGCCAGCGGGATCGCCTGATGCGCAATAACAGCGGGATTGTAGTCGCCAACCAGCGCAATGCGCAGCGTCGTTTTAACCGGGAGGTGTTCCATGAAAGGTTCCTTATGCCAGAGAATTATCAGATAACATAAGGAACCTCAGACTACCGATCTTTTGCAGTTATCACAATACCTTAAATTGGGAGGGTAGGATCATGATTCAATGCAAACGGGTATACGAACAGGCTAGCCCGGAGGACGGCTACCGGGTGCTGGTGGACCGACTGTGGCCGCGCGGGGTTAAAAAAACGGACCTCGCCTATGATGAATGGTGTAAAGCGCTCGCGCCGTCGAATGAATTACGCAAGGCCTTTCACAGCGAAACTCTTGATTTCGCGGCCTTCAGTCAGGCCTATCGGGAAGAGCTGGCGCAGCATGTGGACGACGGCATGCGTCTGGCGGCGCGGGCCAAAAAGCAGACCGTCACGCTGCTGTTTGCTGCCAAAAACACGGAACAAAATCACGCGCAGGTCTTAGCTGACTGGCTGCGCCATCTGTAATCAGCTGACGGTGAGTTCACCGAGAATCTGCGGTGCTTCATCCGGGTTGAGCGGCATCAGATGTTCGGCGCGAACAAACGCAAAGCCATGCTGATTGTCAAAGGCGTAGACATCACCCGTCACCAGCCAAAGTGCGCGATCTGCCGTGGCGGGTAATTGTGTCATTACGCCGTTAACCGGGTTAACGAAGCGCAGACCAGGCTGGCAAAGGCCAAATAACTCAACAGATTTACCAATATTGCGACGGCCTGACGCCGTGCGGGCACCCACGATCAACGCCATGCTGCCCGGTTTAAGCTGAAACATACTTCTCTCACGATAACGATGGCCAGAAACTGGCTAAGAATAATCCTAAAGAGAAGTGTATCGCAATCCCGGCCCCGCTGTCACCTGGCGGGTTGCGGGTGATCGCGACGGTAGAGATCCCATTCATCGATCACTTTACCATCGGGTAATTTGCACTCCGTGCGCACGCCCTGTGGGCTCTGGATCGGGATCTGCTCTCCCCCTTTTTCCAGACAGTAGACGGAAGCCGGGTTAGCCATCCCGATAGCATGCGGTGGCTGAGGGGCATCCGGCGGGGTGGTTTTTGTGGTGCAGGCCGCCAGCGGTAGCGCAAGGGCCAGAAGCAGAAATCTCATCTTATTGATCCTTTTGACATCATGACAGGCTAAGGGTAACGGGCCAGCGCCGCGTTCTCCATGATTTCTCCATTTTAACTGCACTTTTCCAGCCTATAGTGCGGAATGTTCTCGATATGACCAGAGAACATCATTCCGTAATCAAGATGTCTTTGCCCCGGTCCTCAACGCCGGGGCTTTTTTCGCCCTCTCCCCCAACCCGCGCATATATTAAATTTTTTATATTCATGTTTTACTATGGCTGAAGCCTAAAAATTCAGCATAACATGCAGATGCAGACGTCTTCTGCCTGGGAGTCATTCTACGTCATGTCGGATATTATCCTTGCCCGTGTTTCAGAAACCCTCGCCACTGAACAATCCCTTGAAAGCCTCGTTCGTCAGTTACTGGAGATGCTGGAGATCGTGACCGACATGGAGTCAACTTACCTCACTAAAGTGGATATCCAGGCCCGGCTGCAGCATATCCTCTACGCCCGCAACAGCAAGCAGATGACGATCCCCGAAGGGTTGAGCGTTCCCTGGGATGAAACGCTGTGCAAGCGCGCGCTGGATAGCGATACCCTGTTCAGTAACGACGTCCCCGAACGCTGGCCTGAATGTGAAGCGGCAAAAGCGCTTGGCATTACTACCTATATGAGCATCCCCGTCCATCTTGCCGATGGTTCATTGTACGGAACGCTCTGCGCCACCAGCACGGCGAAGAAACCCCTCAGCGAGCGCGGTGAGCAGGTGCTGAGATTATTCGCGGGTTTGATTGGCCAGTACATCCAGAAGGAGTCGCTGGTCACCCAGCTTCGCGAAGCCAACGCGGCCCTCATTGCGCACTCTTATACCGATGCCCTGACCGGTTTACCCAACCGTCGTGCCCTGTTTGAGGATCTGACCACCCTGTTTTCGCTGGCCCGGCACCTGAAGCGTAACGCCATCATCGCGTTTATCGATCTGGATGATTTCAAACTGATTAACGACCGTTATGGACACGAAGCCGGTGACCAGTTCCTGGTTGAAGTGGGCAAGCGTCTGACGGAAGGAAAGCAGCAGGACGACATCATTGGCCGGCTGGGTGGTGATGAGTTTCTGGTGGCGTCGCTGGGCCAGCCCCACAGTGAAGGCGATATCACGCAGGTCACTCTGCTCAAAACGCGTCTCAGCGCCTGTATTGCCGGTGAATACTGGCTGGGCAGCGTTCACATTATCTATCCGGGAGCCAGCCTCGGCGTTATCGAAATTGACCCAGGCGCAACCGATCCGGACAGCGCATTACGTGCCGCGGACGTCGCGATGTATCAGGATAAGAAAGGAAAAAGCAAAACACGCTTTCTCACTATGGATTAACCCCGTACACTCTACGGCGTTATAGAAACCGAAACAGGTGATGGTATGAGAATAGGGATCCTCTTCCCGGTCGTTATTTTTATAACGGCGGTGGTCTTTTTAGCATGGTTTTTTGTCGGCGGTTATGCGGCTCCAGGGGCATAAATGCGCAAAACAACCGTCATTATGCTGATCGTTGCCCTCGCGGCGTTTGCCGGCACGCAGCTTGGCTGGTGGTAAACCCGCAACGTAAAAAGGCCGCCATCTGGCAGCCTTTTTTAACGCTTACAGGGCTTAGCTTTTGATCTTTCTGTAGATAAACAGAACAACCAGTGCACCAATCACCGCGACGGCGAAACTACCGAAGTTAAAGCCATCGACCTTGCCAAACCCGAACAACGTACTGATCCAGCCGCCGACTACCGCGCCGACAATACCCAGTATTACGGTGACGATAAACCCACCGCCATCTTTGCCCGGCATGATCCACTTCGCCAGAATACCCGCAATAAGCCCAAAGATAATCCAGGATAAAATTCCCATAACGTTCCTCTCTGTATGGTTTTTGTCATTAAATCAACGACACAAAAAAGAATAGCACAGGATCTGAGAAAGGAAATTCGTGATAAGCATCACAACGAGAGAGTGCGTAATGATTAGCCAGCGAACAGGTCGCGCCACATGAAATGTAGGGTTGCATCTTTTGTTGAGAAAGATTATCTTTCTCAACACTGGATAGTTGAGAGAAATACTCAGGTATTCAGTACGACATTGCTCACATTGCTTCCAGTATTTCTTGCCCACTCCTGAGTGGGCTTTTTTTTTGCTCATAGCCCGACAAACGCATAACGATTACGTCCGGCGCGTTTTGCCTGGTAGAGCGCCTGGTCAGCGGCAATAATCAGGTTCTGCTGGCTGCCTGCGATGTCGACGGCGCGCGCGGTGGAAATCCCGACGCTGACCGTAACCCGCCTGAAGGGGCTAAAAGCATGATCGATTTGCAGGGAATAGACATTGCGAATAATGGTCTGCGCCAGACGAAGCGCCTCCTGAATATCCGTATCAGGTAATATCAGGGCGAACTCCTCTCCGCCATATCGCGCCACAGTCTGGCTATCACGGGTCAGGCTCTCACGAAGACTGTTACCCAGCAGTGCCAGGCACCGGTCCCCTTCCGGATGACCGTAGTTATCGTTGTATTTTTTAAAGTAGTCCACATCCACAAGGAGCATGGATATCGGCGCGTCATGGTCAGCACACCGCGCGATTTCCGAGAGGATCCTTTCATCAAAGATGCGGCGGTTGTACAGCCCGGTCAGCGCATCCTCAGAGGCGATAATTTTTAGCGCTTTGTTATCCCGCGCTTTTCGGGACAAGTCGGAATAGAGGAACCATGACGCAACGATGAGTATCGCCGCGAAAACGAAAATCAGTACCGCCAGCTGAATGGCCTGTTTGCGCCAGGGAGAGAGAGCTTCATCAATGCTGACGGCCACGGTGGTGACCAGCCCGTAGCGTTTGTTTTTCTCATAGGCATAAATGCGCTCGATTTTATCAAACCGCGAGATGGAGCTGGCTATCCCTGTATTTTGTACCTTGAGGTATTTCCTGAAGAGGGGTGAGTCAGAAACAATGGTGCCGATATAGGTATTTTTAAAAGGATAACGGACCAGTAGCACGCCAGATTGTGTCGTTAAGCCAATCACCCCCGAGTGACCGATATTAATCTGTCCGTACAGCGCGAGAAAATTCTCGATACCCAGCGTGACCACCACGACACCGTTAAAAGCCCCGGAGGGGGTTTCAAGGCGCCGACTGATGGTGATCACCCATTTACCATTGGTTCTGCTTACCACCGGCTCACCAATAAAAATCTGCTGATTTTTATTTTCCTTATGGTAGATAAAAAATTTTCTGTCCGAGCCTTTACGCGGCCCGGTAAAACTTTCGTGCAATGCGGTAAAGATATCGCCCTGTGCATTGTAAACAACCACATTATTAATCTGGGTAAGAAGATTATCCTGATCGTTTATCATCCGCTGAATATTGATCGCCTGTTGCGCGGTCATGCCATAAATTTCGATCATGTCGGAAACGGTAGTAATTAACATTTCACTCTGGCGCATGATCCCCTCGGTGTAGACATCAAGGGTATGGCTCAGGTTGGCGACGCTGGTATTAATTTGCTGGATTGACTGCTGTCTGGACGTGGCAATTTGGACGGCAAGCGACAACGAGATGATCAAGGAGACAATGATGACGGTAATGGTTGTTGTGTAAAAAGTATTTTTCACATGCACGAGCTATTCCACCTTATCACGCCTGACGTCCCTGGCTGACAACTCTTGTCACTGTAACAAAGCTCAGGATAAGAGGAAAATGAATTGCACTTAAGCATACAACAGAAGCTCGTCTTTATTTCTTTTTTCACCGCCTGGCGACCGCCTTATTCCAGGCGCACTGCAAAGGGCGAGGTTTTTACAGACTTACGGCCTCCCTGGGCTTAGATAAAATGACTTTAATAAAGTCTATATAGGAGACGGGTTTACCAAAATAATATCCCTGTAACAGGGTAATCTCATTACGGTTGAGATACTCCAGTTGCTCCTTCGTTTCTACACCTTCCGCCACAATACGCAATGAGAGTTTTTTCGCGAGATCAATAACACAGTCCAGCAGGATCGTGGAGTCCTTCTCCTCTGACACCCGGTTCACAAAACTCTTATCAATTTTAATGTAATCAATGGCAAGCGCATTAAGGCACGATAGCCCGGAATAGCCCGTACCAAAATCATCCAGGGCAATGACAAAACCGGCCTTATGCAGCAGATTGAGGTTTTCCACCAGGTGAGGATTATCGACCAGCGGCTCACGCTCGGTTACCTCGAGCACCAGTTTGACTTCTTTCCCCTGAAACCCTTTGCCGAACACGCGGCAATCGCCGATGAAAGAAGGAGCATCGATGTGCCTGGCGCTAATGTTTACCCCAATATGAAAGCCATCCGGCAGTTTCGACAACAGCGGCTTAAGCTGAGTAACCACTTTCGCCATTAACCCTTTGGTCAGCGGGATAATCAAACCGCTACGTTCAGCAATCGGGATAAAGACATCCGGCGGGATAAAGCCTGATTTCGGATGTTTCCATCGGGCCAGGACTTCCACACCGTACAATCCGCCGGTATCACCCTTCACGATGGGCTGATAATAGGGAACAATCTCCCCCTGCAAAATGGCCTTACGCAGATCGTCTTCAATGGAGGTGCTTTTTCCCTTGTAGCGGTGGATTAAAATGCCCACCGTCACGGAAAGCGCGAGAATGAGCAATATCAGACGCCATCCCTGTTGCAGGATCATGACGACGCGCTGATGCGGTTTTAACGCGGCCTCTGTTCCTGACACCCGTTGTCCGCTACGGGTACAGACCTGAGCCGCACTGACGGCTGTCGCGGTATGAATATTATTCTGTTTCGCCAACTGCCCGTTAACGATCACAATACCGCTCAGAAAGAGAAAAAGAGTACTGACAATAGCGATCGTTACGTTGCGCACGATGTTTTCCTTAATAGAAAAAACAAGCATGGATGTTTGAAGACAAGTCTGTGGCTAACCCGGCGAACCTTAATAGCAATGAAAAAAGCTTAGCTGAGATTTATCTTAAAAAACTGATGCTTTCGTATGAGTTCATCCGCCTGATAGCGCTCACAGGCTGCGACTGTCGGGCTTGTGCCTTGCCCTGGCTGTGTTAATATTTGAGCAATCAGGGAGTGGACAGGATCGCTGGAAAATGAAAAAAATGATTGCCGTTGCTATCGTTTCAACGCTTCTGGTCCTCCTCTCTCTTTATGCGGTCAATGCTGTTATCGTGGGTCAACAGAAGAGCAAACAGCGTGAAATATCCCATACCCTCTTACGTTATTCAGAAGATCTCTCCCAAAGCGTAGCGCTGGCTCTGAAAAGTATTACGACACAAGGGTGCGATAAATCCAGTCTCGATAGCTACAGACAAATAAAGCTGGATAGCCTCTATTTCGGTGATATCGGTTTTATTGAAAATGGAAAAATAGTCTGTACCGCGTTTTGGGGAAAACTTGCCACGCCCGTTGCGCTTCCTGCAGAACTGCATAAAACGCCGAGAGGCTTTCTGCTGGCGCAGTTTTCCAGAAAAGATTTTTTCACGGGCAATGCGGCAATTTATAACAATATTATTATTTTCACCTCCCGCTATGCTTACGATAAATTCACCCCGGTTACAGCAAGCTATTCGCTGAGCGCCACCACCAAAGACCTCGGCAGAACGTTTTTTACCACCGCCCCTGAGTTAACCCAGCAGAGCTGGCTGCATTCGACGTTGTTTACCCTGACCCTTACCCGGTGCAGCGCCTTCTGGGACCTGTGTGTTATTGTGACGCATCACGACGCAGGGCTGGCCTCGTTACCCCCGTTTATCTTTGCGCTTCTGGCTGTCATTTTATATTTTATCTGGGTCGCGATAACGCTATTTATCTTCCGTCTTTATGAAGATCGTTTTTCGCTGGAACGCACGCTGATTAAAGCCGTGTTAACGAACACCATCAGCGTTAACTATCAGCCGATTATTCGCATTCACGATCAAAAAATAGTGGGCGTAGAAGTGCTGTCGAGATGGCGCGATCAAAAACAGGGGGATGTTTCCCCGGAGCTTTTCATTCCATTAATTAAGAAGATCGGTCTCTATAAAAAATATTATTGTAACATTATCGAAAAATCGCTCTCTGAAATCGCTCCGCTGGCGATTAAACATCAGCTGATGGTCTCACTGAATGTTGGACGCAAGGAAATTGAAGATGGCCAGTTTATTCACGTTTTGCAGCGAGTCTGTTTGGCCAATCACCTTCCCCTCTCCCTGGTAAAGGTTGAGCTCTCTGAAAAAGCCGTTTCCAGCGCCGATATTCTCGAGGGATTTTGTCAGGAGCTTAAAGCGCTCGGCGTTAAAATATCAATCGATGATTTTGGCGTACAAAACTCCAACCTCGCCAGACTGTCGCTGCTCGAATATGATGAAATCAAAATCGATAAGTCGCTGGTTGATGGCATCAGCGAGCATTATAAGCAAAATATCTTTGTGATCTTTAGCGACGCGCTGGCAAAACTGAATAAAACCCTGGTATTTGAAGGGGTGGAAAATGAAATACAGTATCGCTTCATTGCTGACAGATATCCCGATGCGCTAATCCAGGGATGGTACTTTTCTAAATCACTCACCCGCAGTGAGCTGGCAAAGCGACTCACCGGCGTCGCCTATTCTGCGGAATAAATGACTGTGGTCCGATAGCGTGATGCCGAGCGGTCAGGCAAAGCATCAGCATAAGGGTGTTTGAGGCAGGTTATTCATTTCCCCACTGATTGAGGAAATTCGCAATATCATCAATACGGGTAGCGCGGATCCCGGCCTCTGCGGCCATCTCTTGCTGAGCGTCCTCGCTTATCTCCTCATTCTTTGCTAAACGGGTGAGCAGCAGCTGGAAATAATGTGCCAGCGCATCATGCTCAGACTCTGCGACCTGCTCTGCCGCTTCCGACGCGTATTCCTCGGCAATGTCATAATATTTCAGTGGGATAGTGTTGTTCATAATAGTCTCGTCGCTAACCAGTAAGGGTAAAGGCACCAGTATATCGGACACCTTCCCGCAACCAAAGCCTTGCTTCAGAGGAGTAACGCAAGCAGCGCTGCGAGCGCGGGCATGGCCTGCACATAAAGAATTTTTCGGCTGGCGGTGACTGCGCCGAATAGTCCGGCAATCAACACGCAGGCCAGGAAGAAGATCGCCACCGGAATACCTTTTTCGCCAAGCCAGAGGCTCCAGAGCAAACCCGCCGCCAGAAAACCGTTATACAGCCCCTGATTTGCGGCCAGCACGCGGGTGTCGCGCGCAAAGTCGGGACGCAGATTAAAGGCCTTATGACCGGTTTTGGTATTCCAAAGAAACATCTCCAGCACCAGAATATAGAGATGAATTAACGCAACAACCGTGATAAGGACGGTGGCTAACATCGTGTTGTCTCCCGCAGGCAGAGGCAAAAAAAACGGGAACCCTCAGGCTCCCGTTACAGGTTAACCCAGAATCTGGATTACATGTTCGCGATAATCGCGTCGCCAAACTCTGAGCATTTCAGGAGCTTAGCGCCTTCCATCAGACGTTCGAAATCGTACGTTACGGTTTTCGCGTTGATCGCGCCTTCCATCCCTTTAACGATCAGGTCTGCGGCTTCGAACCATTCCATATGACGCAGCATCATCTCTGCGGACAGGATGATCGAGCCTGGGTTCACTTTGTCCTGGCCTGCGTATTTTGGCGCAGTACCGTGGGTCGCTTCGAACAGGGCGCACTCGTCACCGATGTTCGCGCCAGGGGCGATACCGATACCGCCAACCTGAGCGGCCAGGGCGTCAGAGATGTAGTCACCGTTCAGGTTCATACAGGCGATCACGTCGTATTCCGCTGGACGCAGGAGGATCTGCTGCAGGAACGCATCGGCGATCACATCTTTAATGATGATCTCTTTGCCGGTGTTCGGGTTCTTGATTTTCTGCCATGGGCCGCCGTCGATCAGCTCGCCGCCGAACTCTTCTTTCGCCAACTGGTAGCCCCAGTCTTTGAACGCGCCTTCGGTGAACTTCATGATGTTGCCTTTGTGAACCAGGGTCACAGAGTCACGGTCGTTGGTGATCGCGTATTCAATGGCCGCACGCACCAGACGCTTGGTCCCTTCTTCGGAGCATGGCTTGATGCCGATACCGCAATGCTCAGGGAAGCGAATTTTCTTCACACCCATCTCTTCGCGCAGGAATTTAATCACTTTTTCTGCGTCTGCAGAGTCAGCTTTCCATTCGATACCGGCGTAGATGTCTTCTGAGTTTTCGCGGAAGATAACCATATCGGTCAGTTCTGGGTGCTTAACCGGGCTTGGGGTGCCCTGATAGTAACGAACCGGACGCAGACAGACGTACAGGTCCAGCTCCTGACGCAGTGCCACGTTCAGAGAACGGATACCGCCGCCGACTGGCGTCGTCAGTGGGCCTTTGATCGCAACGCGGTATTCGCGGATCAGGTCCAGCGTTTCAGCTGGCAGCCAGACGTCCTGGCCATAAACTTGAGTCGATTTCTCACCGGTGTAAATTTCCATCCAGGAAATTTTACGCTCGCCTTTGTAGGCTTTCTCAACAGCGGCATCAACCACCTTCAGCATTGCCGGGGTAACGTCTACACCGATACCGTCACCTTCGATGAACGGGATAATCGGATTGTGAGGAACGTTAATCTTGCCGTTTTGCAGGGTGATCTTTTTACCTTCCGCCGGAACAACTACTTTGCTTTCCATTAACCTCTCCTTCGAGCGCTTCTGGTTGTTACTGATCTTATGTTAATAAATTGTAATGAGCCCTTCGATAGTACCTGATTGTCCGACGCCATGAAAGGTCTTCGTTATTAGGCTATAATGCGGCAATTGATAACGCCTGAAAATACCATGAAGAAAACTTCTTTTACAAAACACCGGGTTGAGCGATTCAGCTCGCGACAAGCCGCCAGAAGACCGCAACAAACCCAGCCGAAGCGGGTGATTTTGTTCAATAAACCCTACGATGTTTTGCCGCAGTTTACCGACGAAGCCGGACGCAGCACGTTGAAGGACTACATTCCTGTTCAGGGGGTCTATGCGGCCGGTCGTCTGGACCGTGACAGCGAAGGCCTGCTGGTCTTAACCAACGACGGCGCGCTGCAGGCGAAGCTCACCCAGCCCGGGAAACGCACCGGAAAAATTTACTTCGTCCAGGTGGAAGGCGAGCCGGATGACGAGACGCTGGAAACATTACGCAAAGGCGTCACGCTGAACGATGGCCCCACCCTGCCCGCAGGTATTGAGCGCGTGAATGAACCGGCGTGGCTGTGGCCGCGCAACCCGCCTATCCGCGAACGCAAATCGATTCCGACCAGCTGGCTCAAAATCACCCTTTATGAAGGCCGCAACCGTCAGGTTCGGCGCATGACCGCACACGTTGGCTTTCCGACCCTGCGCCTGATCCGCTACGCCATGGGCAACTACACGCTGGAAACGCTCGCCAACGGTGAATGGCGGGACGTTACCTCTTAAGGAGTCACTATGTTTAAACCTCATGTCACGGTTGCCTGTGTGGTCCACGCCCAGGGGAAATTCCTTGTGGTGGAAGAGAGCATTAACGGCAAAGCGCTGTGGAATCAGCCTGCCGGACACCTTGAAGCCAATGAGACCCTGCTGCAGGCGGCGAAACGCGAGCTGTGGGAAGAGACCGGTATTCACGCTGAGCCCCAGCATTTCATCCGTATGCACCAGTGGATTGCTCCCGACAGCACCCCGTTCCTGCGTTTTTTGTTTGCCGTTGAGCTTAGCGAAACGTGCGCCACGGAACCGCAGGATGACGATATCGACCGCTGCCTGTGGGTCACCGCCGACGAGATCCTGAACGCGCCAAACCTGCGCTCGCCGCTGGTTGCGGAAAGCATTCGCTGCTGGCAATCTGCCGGTCGCTTACCGCTGGATGTCATCGGCGCATTTAACTGGCCGTTTACAGAGGGTGTCAATGGTGGGGGGGCGTGATAGAATACGCCGCCTTGAAGTTCAATGTCGTGAGTATTCCATGTCAGATAACAGCCAGAAAAAAGTAATCGTCGGCATGTCCGGCGGTGTCGATTCCTCCGTTTCCGCCTACCTGTTACAGCAACAGGGCTATAAGGTGGAGGGCCTGTTCATGAAGAACTGGGAGGAAGATGATGGCGAGGAATACTGCACTGCCGCAGCGGATCTCGCCGATGCGCAGGCCGTGTGCGATAAGCTCGGCATTGAACTGCACACCGTTAACTTTGCCGCAGAATACTGGGACAACGTTTTTGAATTGTTCCTCGAAGAGTACAAAGCCGGACGTACGCCAAACCCGGATATTCTGTGCAACAAAGAGATCAAATTTAAAGCCTTCCTGGAATTCGCCGCGGAAGATCTGGGGGCAGACTACATTGCGACCGGTCACTACGTGCGTCGCGCAGATGTGAATGGCAAAAGCCAGCTGCTGCGCGGTCTGGACGGCAACAAAGATCAGAGCTACTTCCTCTATACGCTGAGCCACGAGCAAATCGCCCAGAGCCTGTTCCCGGTTGGCGAGCTGGAAAAGCCGCAGGTGCGTAAAATCGCGGAAGAGCTGGATCTGATCACCGCGAAGAAAAAAGATTCTACCGGCATCTGCTTCATCGGCGAGCGCAAGTTCCGTGATTTCCTCGGTCGTTACCTGCCGGCACAGCCGGGCAAAATTGTCACCGTCGATGGCGACGAAATTGGCCAACACCAGGGGCTGATGTACCACACGCTCGGCCAGCGTAAAGGCCTGGGTATCGGCGGGACCAAAGAGGGTAGCGAAGATCCGTGGTACGTTGTCGACAAAGATGTCGAAAACAATATTCTGGTTGTGGCCCAGGGACACGACCATCCGCGTCTGATGTCCGTTGGCCTTATCGCGCAACAGCTGCACTGGGTCGATCGTGAGCCGTTAAAAGGCACACTGCGCTGCACGGTGAAAACACGTTACCGTCAGACCGATATTCCCTGCACCGTGACTGCGCTTGATGACGATCGCATTGATGTGCGTTTCGACGAGCCGGTTGCCGCCGTCACCCCGGGTCAGTCTGCTGTCTTCTACAGCGGCGAAATCTGCCTGGGCGGCGGGATTATTGAACAGCGCCTGCCGCTGCCCGCTGTTTAACACGATTGCACACATAAAGGAGACCGTGTGGCGAAGAATTACTATGACATCACCCTGGCACTGGCGGGAATTTGCCAGTCAGCCCGTCTGGTGCAACAGCTGGCACATCAGGGTCATTGCGACGCTGATGCCCTGCACGTTTCACTTAACAGCGTTATCGACCTCAACCCTGGCTCTACCCTGGGTGTGTTCGGCGGCAGTGAAACCAATCTTCGTCTCGGTCTTGAAACCCTGCTTGGCGTGCTCAACGCCAGTAGCCGTCAGGGGTTAAACGCAGAGCTGACCCGCTACACGTTAAGCCTGATGGTGCTGGAGCGTAAACTGAGCGCGGCAAAAGGCGCGCTCAATACCCTGGGCGATCGGATTGCCGGGTTACAGCGTCAGCTCGACCATTTTGACCTGCAGTCCGACACGCTGCTGAGCGCCATGGCCGGCATTTATGTCGACGTCATCAGCCCGCTCGGCCCGCGTATTCAGGTCACCGGCTCCCCTGCTGTGCTGCAAAGCCCACAGGTACAGGCAAAAGTACGTGCCTCCCTGCTGGCAGGGATCCGTGCCGCCGTGCTGTGGCACCAGGTTGGCGGTGGCCGCCTGCAGTTAATGTTTTCTCGTAATCGCCTGACCACTCAGGCAAAACAAATTCTTGCTCATTGTTAACCTCCCGGAGTTGCGAATTATGGAATTATCCTCACTGACCGCCGTATCCCCTGTCGATGGACGCTACGGCGATAAAGTCAGCGCGCTGCGCGGGATCTTCAGCGAATATGGTTTGCTGAAGTTCCGTGTTCAGGTTGAAGTACGCTGGCTGCAAAAGCTGGCCGCCCAGGCAGCAATCAAGGAAGTTCCTGCTTTTGACGCCCAGGCAAACGATTACCTTGATAAAATCGTGGCTGAGTTCAACGAAGAAGATGCTGCGCGCATTAAAACCATTGAGCGCACCACCAACCACGACGTAAAAGCGGTTGAGTATTTCCTGAAAGAGAAAGTGGAAAGTGTTCCTGCGCTGCACGCCGTGTCTGAGTTCATTCACTTCGCCTGTACCTCAGAAGACATCAACAACCTGTCCCACGCCCTGATGCTCTCCACCGCACGTAAAGAGGTGGTGCTGCCATACTGGCGTAAAATCATCGACGCGGTGAAAGCGCTGTCCGTGGAATACCGCGACATCCCGCTGCTTTCCCGTACCCACGGTCAGCCAGCTACCCCCTCCACAATGGGTAAAGAGATGGCGAACGTAGCGTACCGTATGGAGCGCCAGTATCGTCAGCTGGAGCAGGTTGAGATCCTCGGCAAAATCAACGGTGCTGTCGGTAACTATAACGCCCACATCGCCGCGTACCCGGAAGTGGACTGGCACCAGTTCAGCGAAGAGTTCGTGACCTCGCTGGGCATTCAGTGGAACCCGTACACCACCCAGATTGAGCCGCATGACTATATTGCGGAGCTGTTTGACTGCATCGCACGCTTCAACACCATTCTGATCGACTTCGATCGTGACGTGTGGGGCTACATCGCGCTGAACCACTTCAAACAGAAAACCATCGCCGGTGAAATCGGCTCGTCAACCATGCCGCACAAAGTGAACCCTATCGACTTCGAAAACTCCGAAGGCAATCTGGGTCTGGCGAATGCCGTGCTGCAGCATATGGCCAGTAAACTGCCGGTATCCCGCTGGCAGCGCGACCTGACCGACTCCACCGTACTGCGTAACCTGGGCGTGGGCATTGGCTATGCGCTGATCGCTTACCAGTCCACCCTGAAAGGCGTGAGCAAACTGGAAGTGAACCGCGATCGTCTGCTGGACGAGCTGGATCACAACTGGGAAGTGCTGGCAGAGCCGATTCAGACCGTCATGCGTCGTTACGGTATCGAAAAACCGTACGAGAAACTGAAAGAGCTGACCCGCGGCAAACGCGTTGACGCCGAAGGCATGAAGCAGTTTATCGACGGTCTGGCCCTGCCAGAAGAAGAGAAAACGCGTCTGAAAGCGATGACCCCGGCGAACTACATTGGCCGCGCCATCACCATGGTCGACGAGCTGAAGTAATATCCCCTCCCCCCTTTCCGCCCGGAAAGGGGGTTGCTTTTCCCCGGTTTACTCAATGTTTATCCCCACAGCAACATAATCAGCGTTAAATTGCGCAGCGAAAATGACAACGGACGCAATAACAATATCTTATTTACATTTCAGTATCTTACTAAAGACGTAATACGGACATTATCGGACAATAAAAGACAATTTAATGCCCTAAAACACGCCCCAGCGAGATTTTGCCTCCAAAAAAATACACTTTGCGTAGATTCTTCCTGTTTTTAAACTTCCTACTTTACCGACATATTTAAACACATCATTATGCTCCCGCTTGAAAAGCATAAAGTTTGGTGCGCATCTTTTTTATGATCCATAGCCAAACCAAGAGCTCAAATTT
Source organism: Enterobacter sp. WCHEn090032 (assembly GCF_003986875.1). Lineage (NCBI taxonomy): Bacteria > Pseudomonadati > Pseudomonadota > Gammaproteobacteria > Enterobacterales > Enterobacteriaceae > Enterobacter > Enterobacter sp. WCHEn090032. The sequence goes on along the minus strand of NZ_RXRN01000010.1, from coordinate 103,830 downwards.
GAAATAAGTAATTAAGTCAGTGGGGTAGGCTTCACAATGGGGTCAGAGCATGGTGGAGGAATGCTCACGATAGCCCCGTTCGGGTTGAATAGAAGTAATACGTGGTATCAGCCCTCATTGCCAGTAAGGCCCATAACGTTGTAACGTAACACTAAGTCCAAGGGTTGGCTGTAGCATTTTTAGGAAAAAAAGATGTTGAAAGATGCCATTAAAAGTGTGTTTTTGTGCTTTTTGTGAAATTTGTCATTGAATAGCTAGCACCGTTGGGACTACAATACGTCTTCATTAGAAATTTGGTGTTGCTGTGTAATAATTAACTCATAGAGCAAATATGATTTTGTTAACTGACTATATTCCACCAAAAGCGTCTGATTTAGCCAAATTGAAAGCAGAGCTTGGTTATACTGGAACTCAAATGGCTGAACTTGCAGGTGTTTCCAGTAACAGTCAGTGGCGTAAATATACCTGTGGCGAATCCCCGCGTCCAATATCCTCTCACATTCTGTTCTTCACTGCAGCGCAATTAGCCCTAAGCGAATCAGAAATGGATAAGGTTTTAACAAAAATGAAACAAATTGGGGCTAATTTCAGGGACTTCCAATGAAGAATTTAAACATTGATCGTGATTTTCTTAATGTTGAGTATGATTTTGCATACAAACATTTGACAGAATGTTTAAAAGAAGAAGTACAGAAAGGACAAGAGTCTTTTTCCTGGCGTAAAACTATACACAGAGCTATCAAGTGTAGAGACCGTCGTTTTTATTTCTGGTTCAGAATTTGGCGTTATTTTTACGCGACTAACAAATTTAAGCTGTATTCTCTGGCCAAAAGAAAGGCTATCAATCTTAATCGTGAATACAACATCGATATTAACCCTCGCTCAACTATTGGGCCAGGGCTTAAAATTGTACATTTCACGGGGATAGTCATTAGAGGAAACTGCAATATTGGGAAGAATGTTGTAATTCGTCAGAACGTAACTATCGGCGACAGACATGATAATGATATTGGGTTAAGTTACATCGGTGACAATGTTGAAATTGGTGCAAACTCTTGCATTATTGGAAATATTAATATCGGCTCGAACGTTACTATCGGGGCTATGTCTCTTATTAACAAAAGCATCCCTGATAACTGTGTAGTTTATTCGGCCAATCAAATAGTAATGCGTGAAAAGTAACTAAGTAGCGATAGTAAGCATCGCCACCAATAGTATTATTTTCATTTTGATTCTGGGATGTCTGCCCATACAGGCATTCCATCTGACCCTGCAATTCTAGCTTTACCTTCCTGCAGTATATTCTCTACGAACTCTTGCTAAACGATTCCTTTTCAAACCTCTCTGTTTTAGACCATGTAGCACCATAATATTCTTCGAATATCAATAGGATAGAATAGATCTAAATCAGTACTATATAAACTCCACATCTCATTTCCCTACGGGAAACTACAAATGTAAATCCGGTGTTGTTTATAGATTGGTTCATTACCACACCAGCCCCTGAAGCGTTGTATGTATTAGTTTTAACAGAAGTACATTTAGGCGTGAATGGAATTGGGCAAAAGTTACACCGTCTCTTAAGAGGTAGCGAACATCAAAGTTCGAAAAGACGACTGGAGCGAACTGGCCTACAGTTTTAAGTTCTCTACTAGCTCCAGCATAAGAAAGATTCACATTACTTTCAGTGCTATCCTCGTAAATACGGAAACCACTACGCCACTAATTGGCAATGCACCTCCATCCCTGGCCGTGGTTTTTGAAATTCAGTATATATTTTTCCCCAGTTGCCGAACGCACCTTGAGGGGGCTGAGCTACGCACGCTAAGAAATGGAACCTTCCCCCCCTTGACCTGCGATAATATGAACCTGAGAGCCTGAATCATAACCGAAATTGATCACCGCAGCATTTCCGTAGGTAGGCTCACTCTGCTCGCCGTAAAAGCTTTCCGCAGCGATTTTTCGCGTCAGCACCCGCAATCAGATTATCCGTGCAGTATCCACCGAGACTTATCCAACCGGTAGTCAAAAAGCGATGAGCTATCGCGTCAGTCTTCAAGATAAGTATATCTTTTTGCGCTGCAGTTTTGAGTTGCAGGTTGACCCTTGCCAGCGCTTTATCAGCCAGTTCATGTTGCCATTCTCGATGACGGCCAGCAGTGACTTAATGCGTAAAACCGCCTGGCAGTATGTCATTGAGCTGGCACGTAAACGGTGCGCGTATTGAAGCAGCCCACCAGCAATGGCAGCAGGAACAGGCAGATCACAGTTTTTTTCACACCGGATAATCTCCCGGTATTTGATGACGGTTTCTTCTGTGCCGGTGTCAATCAGTGACTTCAGCCTGTTGGCATGATCGGCGGGCGCTGTTTCCATTTATCGCGGCGAGTCATGCGAGGTTTACCGCAAAGAACCCCTGACAGGAAACGTGTCAAACCTTTTAATACCCAACCTGGTTAAAAAGGGCCCCGCGCCCTCAACAGTCAATAAACAGATGGCGGTTTTATCAGAAATGCTGAAGCTTGCGAATCGAAGTCAGTTTATATTACACGCTCCTTATGAAAGCGTGTCCAGGCTCAAGCTATCTAAGACAGACCCTGATCCGCTTCTACTTCATGAGTACCAGGCATTGATTGCCGCCCTTCCCCGCAAACTGGCTTTGATCATCATCGTAGCCGTGCATACGGGAATGAGACCCGGCGAAATTTGTGCGCTTGCGTGGGATGACATTGATCTGAAAAAAGGTGAGATTCACGTGACCAGGAGTCTGACAAACAAACGGGTGTTTGTGCCGCCGAAAACAGATGCGGGGATCAGAACGATCACGTTGCTTAAGCCCGCGCATGATGCGCTGCTTGAGCAGTTCGAAATCACCGGCAATAATCCACGGCAGCAGATTATTTTTCATCATCGTGAAATCGGCAAAACCGAGCCGCAAAATCTGCGCTTTGTCTTTTCTCATGAAAAAAAATCGTCAGTGAACGAGAGTTTTTTTTCCAAAAATTCTATTTCGTACGGATGGAAACGGGGCACTAAACTTTCCGGTATTCGTGCGAGAAACCCTTATCAGTCTCGACACACATACGCATGCTGGACACTTATGGCCGGTGCTAACCCCTCCTTTATTGCCAGCCAGATGGGGCATGAGGATGCGCGTATGGTGTATGAGGTTTACTCGAAGTGGATTGGCGATATGAACCAGGACCAGGTCAACATGCTGAACAATCAGATGCCTACAGCGAAGCCCCCAGGACGCCCCCAAGGCATAGGGAGCATGAAAAAAGTCATTTAATTTCATAGCGCTGGTTTCAAACAACATAATCAGCGTTAAACTATTCATACTATTCATTCTGGGAGAAAAGATGATGCGCGTACTGGTTGTTGAGGATAACGCATTGCTACGTCATCACCTGAAGGTTCAGCTTCAGGAGATGGGACATCAGGTGGACGATGCTGAAGATGCAAAAGAAGCCGATTATTATCTCAATGAACACCTGCCGGATATCGCCATTGTCGATTTAGGGCTGCCCGATGAAGACGGTCTCTCGTTGATACGTCGCTGGCGCAGCCATGATGTTTCCCTGCCGGTTCTGGTTCTGACCGCCCGTGAAGGCTGGCAGGATAAGGTCGAGGTGCTCAGCGCGGGAGCAGATGATTACGTTACCAAGCCGTTTCACATTGAAGAGGTGGCGGCCCGCATGCAGGCCCTGCTACGCCGTAACAGCGGACTGGCTTCACAGGTTATCTCTATCCCGCCTTTCCAGGTTGACCTCTCCCGTCGGGAATTAGCGATCAACGATGAAGTGATCAAGCTAACCGCCTTCGAATACACCATTATGGAAACGCTGATCCGTAACAGCGGCAAGGTAGTGAGTAAAGATTCCTTAATGCTTCAGCTCTATCCTGATGCCGAACTGCGCGAGAGCCATACCATTGATGTGCTGATGGGACGTTTACGTAAGAAAATCCAGGCACAGTATCCGCAGGACGTCATTACTACCGTCCGTGGCCAGGGCTATCTGTTCGAATTACGCTAAATGAGACGGATCTTGCGCCATATTTTGCCCCTGTCGCTGCGGGTACGTTTTTTACTGGCAACGGCTGCCGTCGTGCTGGTGCTGTCGCTCTCCTACGGCATGGTCGCGCTGGTGGGTTACAGCGTCAGCTTCGATAAAACCACCTTTCGCCTGTTGCGTGGCGAAAGTAATTTGTTTTATACCCTGGCGAAGTGGGAAAACAACAAAATCACCGTCGAGATGCCAGAAAATCTCAACCAGCAGAGCCCCACGCTGGCCCTGATTTATAACGAAAAGGGCAAGCTACTCTGGGCGCAGCGTGATATCCCCTGGCTGGTCAAAAGCATTCGGCCGGAGTGGCTCAAAACCAACGGATTTCATGAAATTGAAGCCGATCTCAATACCACCAGCTCGCTGATCCGGGAAGATCGTTCCCTGCAGCAAAAGCTGAACGAGATCCGCGCCGATGATGCCGAAACCGAGATGACGCACTCCGTTGCGATTAATCTCTATCCGGCGACACTGAACATGCCGCAGCTGACCATCGTGGTGATCGACACCATTCCGGTCGAGCTTAAGCGTTCCTATATGGTCTGGAGCTGGTTCGTCTATGTGCTTGCGGCGAATCTGCTGCTGGTGATCCCGCTGCTGTGGGTCGCGGCGTGGTGGAGCCTGCGGCCCATTGAGTCACTGGCGAAAGAGGTTCGCGAGCTGGAGGAACATCATCGCGAGAAGCTTAATCCGGAAACCACCCGTGAGCTCACCAGCCTGGTACGTAACCTCAACCGCCTGCTGAAAAGTGAACGCGAACGCTATGATAAGTACCGTACCACCCTGACCGACCTGACCCACAGCCTGAAAACGCCGCTGGCGGTCATGCAAAGTACTCTGCGTTCCATGCGCAGCTCCACGCTGAGCGTGGATGATGCCGAGCCGGTCATGCTGGAACAGATCAGCCGTATCTCCCAGCAAATTGGCTATTATCTGCATCGTGCCAGTATGCGTTCCGGAAGCGCGCTGCTGAGCCGCGAATTGCATCCCGTGGCTCCGCTTCTGGATAACCTCACTTCCGCCCTCAACAAGGTATATCAGCGTAAAGGGGTGAACATCAGCCTCGATATCTCGCCTGAGATAAGTTTTGTCGGTGAGAAAAATGATTTTATGGAAGTGATGGGCAACCTGCTGGATAACGCCTGTAAATACTGTCTGGAGTTCGTGGAAGTGTCTGCGCGTCAGACCGATAACGAACTGCATATTATCGTTGAGGATGATGGCCCGGGGATCCCGCGCAATAAACGCGATGTGGTGTTCGATCGCGGTCAACGCGCTGATACGTTGCGTCCCGGCCAGGGGGTGGGACTCGCCGTGGCCCGGGAGATTGTTGATCAGTACGACGGAAAGATCGAAACCGGCGAAAGTTTGCTGGGCGGCGCCAGAATGGAGGTCATTTTTGGTCGTCAACAGCCTGCATCGAACGATAGTTAACCCGTTATGTGAAAAATGCGAGGATCTCGCAGCCGGGGGGCTGAGCTTCCGTTATAATCCGAGTCAGTAAGAGCCTGCGGAATAAAAAAATATGGATTATCACTTAACACTTAACTGGCCCGAGTTTATTGAACGCTACTGGCAAAAACGCCCGGTGGTTCTTAAACGCGGGTTCAGCAATTTTGTCGACCCTATCTCCCCTGATGAGCTGGCCGGTCTGGCTATGGAAAACGAAGTCGACAGCCGTCTGGTCAGCCACCAGGACGGGAAATGGCAGGTCAGCCACGGTCCTTTCGAAAGCTACGATCACCTCGGTGAAAACAACTGGTCGCTGCTGGTGCAGGCGGTCAACCACTGGCACGAGCCGACGGCCGCATTAATGCGTCCGTTCCGTGCCCTGCCCGACTGGCGCATGGACGATCTAATGATCTCCTTCTCGGTGCCTGGCGGCGGCGTGGGTCCGCATCTGGATCAGTACGACGTGTTTATCATTCAGGGGACGGGCCGCCGCCGCTGGCGCGTGGGCGAAAAAGTGCCCATGAAGCAGCACTGCCCGCATCCGGACCTGCTTCAGGTTGATCCGTTTGAAGGGATTATCGACGAAGAGCTGGAGCCGGGTGATATTCTCTACATTCCGCCAGGATTCCCTCATGAAGGTTATTCCCTGGAAAACTCACTTAACTACTCCGTCGGGTTCCGCGCACCCAGCGGCCGCGAGATGATCAGCGGGTTTGCCGATTATGTTCTGCAACGCGAGCTGGGCAGCTATCGTTATAGCGATCCGGATGTGCCTGCGCGCGAGCATCCGGCAGACATCCTGCCTGCGGAGCTCGATAAGCTGCGCGGCATGATGCTGGATCTGATCAACGAGCCGGAACATTTCAGACAGTGGTTTGGTGAGTTTATCAGCCAGTCCCGTCATGAGCTGGACGTTGCGCCGCCAGAGCCGCCGTATCAGGCCGACGAGATTTATGATGCCCTTCAGCAGGGCGACAAGCTGGTACGTCTGGGCGGATTGCGCGTGCTGCGCATTGGTGAGGATGTCTTCGTCAACGGTGAGAAGCTGGACTCCCCGCACCGTCCGGCGCTGGATGCCATTGCCAGCCATCTGGTGTTGACCGCCGAGACCTTTGGCGACGCCCTGGAGGACCCGTCCTTCCTCGCGATGCTGGCTGCGCTGGTCAACAGCGGGTACTGGTTCTTTGAGGACTGAGTCGTAAGCATTTGCCGGGTAGCGGCTTCGCCTTACCCGGCATACTTTCAGCAAAACGCGACTACCGCTTCGCGGTTAACTCCGCGATCCGCACAATCACCTTCACCGCTTTTTCCATCCCTTCCAGGGTGACGAACTCATGTTTACCGTGATAGTTGTAGCCACCGGTAAACAGGTTCGGGCACGGCAGTCCCATAAACGACAACTGAGAACCGTCGGTACCGCCACGAATCGGTTTTAATACCGGTTCAATATCGCAGTCACGCATGGCCTGCTGGGCAATATCAAGAATATGCGGATGGGCCATCACCTTCTCACGCATATTGTAATAACTGTCTTCGATGATGAGCTCGATATAGCAATCAGGGTGTAAGCCCTTCCCGACCTTTTTGGCGATCTCCATCATCTTGCGCTTGCGCGCCTCAAAGGCTTTGCGATCAAAATCGCGGATGATGTAATGCATCTGGGCGCTGTCCACGGTGCCTTTGATGCTGGTCAGGTGATAGAACCCTTCATACCCTTCCGTCTGTTCAGGGCTCTCATCCGCCGGGACTTCCGCATGAATTCTGGAGGCCAGCGACAGCGCGTTCACCATGACGCCTTTCGCCGAACCGGGGTGAACATTGTTGCCGACAATTTTGATCGTCACGGACGCGGCGTTGAAGTTTTCATACTCCAGTTCACCAACACCGCCGCCATCGACGGTATACGCCCACTGCGCGTTGAAGGCTTCCACGTCGAAATGTTTTGCGCCTTTACCGACCTCTTCGTCCGGCGTAAAAGCCACCCGGATATCCCCGTGGGGGATGTTTTTTTCCTTCAGTACCGCCAGCGCCGTCATGATTTCCGCGATACCGGCCTTGTCATCCGCCCCCAACAGCGTTTTCCCGTCGGTGGTGATCAGCGTCTGACCCAGCAGCTGGTGCAGCACCGGGAACATCACCGGGGAAAGTACCTCGTCACCGATCCCCAGCGCAATGTCGCCGCCACGGTAGTTTTCAACAATCTGCGGGTTCACATGTTTACCGCTAAAGTCCGGAGAGGTGTCGACATGGGAGATAAAGCCAATCGCGGGAATGTCACCCGGGACATTTGCCGGCAGCGTTGCCATCACAGTGCCTTTTTCGCTTAACGTGACGTTGACCAGCCCCATGGCGTCAAGCTGCTCTTTAAGCAGGTTTAATAGCTTCCACTGGCCTTCGGTGCTCGGCACCTGGCGGACACCCGGTTTAGATTGGGTATCCAGCGAAACGTACTGTAAAAAACGCTCAAGTAATTTATCCATGCAGTCACCCTCACTTTTTGTGACAACATTATCAATAAGCATCAAAACGCAAATATTGCGTCAGGTCACTTTTATCCCGCAAACGAGAATATTTTCCGTTTATATCGTTACACGTCAGTAAATGTAGCTTATGAATCAGTGACAAGGATTGGCGATTGCGGGGGATTGCCGTAGAATGTCCGCCCTCATTACGAGTCACCAAGGTGGTTACACACAAACCCCGCTTCAGTCTGCTGCCTGAGGCGTCTATATGGGACAGCGCAAAAATTGAATACACAATCCCGTTCACGTGCGCCGCTGGTGCAACTGGAACGAATTCGTAAAAGTTTTGATGGTAAAGACGTTATTTCCGACCTCAATCTCACCATCAATGACGGTGAGTTTCTTACGCTGCTTGGCCCCTCTGGCTGCGGCAAAACCACCGTACTGCGCCTTATCGCCGGGCTGGAAAGCGTCGATAACGGTCAAATCCTTCTTGAAAACCAGGACATTACGCGGGTTCCCGCCGAAGATCGTCACGTCAACACGGTCTTTCAAAGCTATGCCCTGTTCCCGCACATGACGGTGTTTGAGAACGTGGCGTTTGGCCTGCGGATGCAAAAAACCCCGGCGAACGAGATAGAACCGCGCGTCACCGACGCCCTGCGCATGGTGCAGCTTGAGACGTTTGCTAAGCGTAAACCGCATCAGCTTTCCGGTGGTCAGCAGCAGCGTGTGGCCATCGCCCGCGCCGTGGTCAATAAACCTCGCCTGCTTCTGCTGGATGAGTCCCTCTCGGCGCTGGATTACAAACTGCGCAAGCAGATGCAGAACGAACTTAAGGCCCTGCAGCGTAAGCTCGGCATTACCTTTGTCTTCGTCACTCACGACCAGGAAGAGGCCCTGACTATGTCCGACCGTATCGTGGTGATGCGTGACGGCAAAATCGAGCAGGACGGCACGCCGCGTGAAATCTACGAAGAGCCGAAGAACCTGTTTGTCGCAAGCTTCATTGGTGAGATCAATATCTTTAACGCCACGGTGATTGAACGTCTGGATGACCAGCGCGTGCGGGCCAGCGTTGAAGGTCGCGAGTGCAACATCACCGTAAATTTCCCCGTCGAGAAGGGGCAAAAGCTCAACGTTCTGCTGCGCCCGGAAGATCTGCGCGTTGACGAAATTCACGGCAACACTGAGGCCGAAGGGCTCATCGGCTATATTCGCGAGCGCAACTACAAAGGGATGACGCTGGAATCCGTCGTTGAACTGGAGAACGGCAAAATGGTGATGGTCAGTGAGTTCTTTAACGAGGACGACCCGGACTTCGACCACTCTCTCGACCAGAAAATGGTTATCAACTGGGTAGAAAGCTGGGAGGTTGTGCTGGCTGATGAAGAACACAAGTAAGTTCCAGAATGTGGTGATTGCCACGATCGTCGGTTGGCTTGTGTTGTTTGTCTTTTTACCCAACCTGATGATCATCGCCACCAGCTTCCTGACCCGCGATGACGCTAGCTTCGTTTCGCTGGTCTTTACGCTGGACAACTACGCGCGCCTGCTCGATCCGCTCTATTTTGACGTGCTGCTGCACTCGCTCAATATGGCGCTGATCGCCACGATTGCCTGCCTGGTGCTGGGTTATCCTTTCGCCTGGTTCCTCGCGGGCCTGCCGCAAAAGGTGCGCCCACTGCTCCTGTTTTTGCTGATTGTGCCGTTCTGGACCAACTCACTCATTCGCATCTACGGGCTGAAAATTTTCCTCAGTACCAAAGGCTATCTCAACGCGTTTCTGCTGTGGCTGGGGGTAATCGATACCCCGATCCGCATCATGTTTACGCCTGGCGCGGTCATTATCGGTCTGGTCTATATCCTGCTGCCGTTTATGGTGATGCCGCTCTACTCCAGTATTGAGAAGCTGGATAAACCGCTGCTGGAAGCGGCAAAAGATCTGGGGGCGAATAAGCTGCAGACTTTTATCCGCATTATCATCCCGCTGACGATGCCTGGTATTATCGCGGGTTGTCTGCTGGTGATGCTTCCGGCGATGGGTTTGTTCTACGTGTCTGACCTGATGGGCGGCGCGAAAAACCTGCTGATTGGTAATGTCATCAAGAGCCAGTTCCTGAACATTCGCGACTGGCCGTTCGGCTCTGCCACCAGCATAACGCTAACAGTGGTGATGGGTCTGATGCTGCTGGTCTACTGGCGCGCTTCACGACTGCTGAACAAGAAGGTGGAACTCGAATGATCGGTCGACTGCTTCGCGGCGGTTTTATGACCGCCATTTATGCATACCTGTATATCCCGATTATCATTTTGATCGTGAACTCATTTAACAGCTCGCGTTTTGGGATCAACTGGCAGGGCTTCACCACCGACTGGTACAGCCTGCTGATGAATAACGACAGCCTGCTGCAGGCCGCGCAGCACTCGCTGACGATGGCGATCTTCTCCGCCACCTTCGCCACGCTGATTGGTTCGCTCACCGCCGTGGCGTTGTATCGCTACCGATTCCGCGGAAAACCGTTCGTCAGCGGTATGCTGTTTGTGGTGATGATGTCCCCGGACATCGTGATGGCGATTTCGCTGCTGGTGCTGTTTATGCTTTTGGGCGTTCAGCTTGGCTTCTGGTCACTGCTGTTTTCACATATCACCTTCTGCCTGCCGTTTGTGGTGGTGACGGTCTTTGCACGCCTGAAAGGATTCGACGTGCGTATGCTGGAGGCGGCGAAGGATCTGGGCGCCAGCGAGATGACTATCCTGCGCAAAATCATCCTGCCGCTGGCGATGCCTGCTGTTGCCGCGGGATGGCTGCTTAGCTTTACCCTGTCGATGGATGACGTGGTGGTCTCCTCCTTCGTGACCGGGCCGAGCTATGAAATTCTGCCGTTGAAAATTTATTCGATGGTGAAAGTCGGCGTTTCACCTGAGGTGAACGCGCTGGCGACCATTCTGCTGGTGTTTTCGCTGGTTCTGGTGATCACAAGCCAGGTTATTGCTCGTGATAAAACAAAATCTCAGGGGACAATGAAATGAAAAAAATGCTCGCCGCTGCGGCGCTGGTGCTTGGCATGGGTGCCGCGCACGCTGATGACAGCAAAACGCTCTACTTCTATAACTGGACCGAGTATGTGCCGCCGGGACTGCTGGAGCAGTTTACGAAGGAGACGGGCATCAAGGTTATCTACTCGACCTATGAGTCGAATGAAACCATGTACGCCAAGCTGAAAACCTACAAGGACGGCGCGTACGATCTGGTCGTGCCTTCCACCTACTTTGTCGACAAAATGCGCAAAGAGGGCATGATTCAGAAGATCGATAAAACAAAGCTAAGCAATTTTTCAAATCTCGATCCGGAGATGCTTAACAAACCGTTTGATCCCAATAACGACTACTCCATTCCGTATATCTGGGGTGCGACCGCGATTGGCGTGAACAGCGATGCCGTCGATCCGAAAACAGTGACAAGCTGGGCCGATCTGTGGAAACCAGAATACAAAGGCAGCCTGTTGTTAACCGATGATGCGCGCGAAGTGTTCCAGGTGGCGCTGCGCAAGCTGGGTTATTCAGGCAACACGACGGATCCGAAAGAGATCGAAGCGGCGTATAACGAGCTGAAAAAGCTGATGCCTAACGTGGCGGCATTCAACTCTGATAACCCGGCAAACCCGTATATGGAAGGCGAAGTGAATCTGGGGATGGTCTGGAACGGCTCTGCCTTTGTCGCCCGTCAGGCAGGCACGCCGCTTGAGGTGGTCTGGCCGAAGGAAGGCGGGATCTTCTGGATGGATAGCCTCGCTATCCCGGCCAATGCCAAAAACGTGGACGGTGCGCTAAAGCTGATTAACTTCCTGCTGCGTCCGGACGTGGCGAAACAGGTTGCTGAGACGATTGGCTACCCAACGCCCAACCTGGCTGCGCGCAAGCTGCTGAAGCCAGAGGTGGCGAATGATAAATCGCTTTATCCGGATGCCCAGACCATCAGCAAAGGGGAGTGGCAGAATGATGTCGGCGACGCCAGCCGCCTCTACGAAGAGTATTATCAGAAATTAAAAGCGGGCCGATAAACGGTATCGCGTTCTTCCTCGCGCCGCCTGCACGGCGTGAGGAAGGATTAACTGACCGCATTCTCCCCTGCCCAGAGGGTCGCTTTTCTCATCGCCTCAACTACCGCCTCATCCGACAAACCCAGCACCTCACGGACCGTGGCCGCCTCCTCCCATTGTTGCTGTTCGTAGTAACGGCAAAGCGTGACCATATCGGCTAACTGTCCCTCCTGATGGCACAACGCATTGCTCACATTCTGCGGCACCGCAATTTGCTTCATCAACTCTGCCATCGGCAGCTCAAGGAGGGTATCGAGCAGTGAAAACAGACCACACATAAACGCATTTTCAGCCAGCGTCGGCTCGTTCATCGTCTGTGCGATCAGTTCGCAGAACTTCCCGCGCATCATACTCAAGGGGTAGAGCTCGCTGACAGTGTCATTCCCTGCACTCGCCAGGACCACGACGGCAACAAACCGTCTTAGCTGGTTTTCTCCGAGGTATCTCAGCACCTCACTCAGCGTCAACTTACTGAAATTACAGGCACCGATATGTTTAAATGCGGTGTGTTTCATGTAGCGCATGATTTTCCAGGAGAGCGTCAGGTCGGTTTTAATCAACGACTCGATGATGCGAAAATCAGGTTTATTGCGACCCACTTCCATTTGCAGACGGAAAATCGCCAGCTGATTTTGCGACAACCGTTTATATTTAATGACCTCCGGACGGCAGAAAAAATACCCCTGAAACAGGGAAAAGCCCTCTTCCCTGTATTGTTTGAATTCCTCTTTAGTCTCAATTTTTTCAGCGAGATATTTAATATGTCCGGTCAGATGTTTACGCTCTTTCAGATACGTTTTAATTTGCGCTAAGGTGTAATTTCTGACATCGAATTTCAGGATGGAAATATAAGGTAAAAAAGCATCCCATTCAGGTGCAAGGGTGAAATCATCAAGCGCAAACTGATAACCTTGCGCGTTCATCTCCTTAACGGCCTGCAAGAGTTCATCCCCCGGCACAGCATCCTCCAGGATCTCAATAACCACATGCTCTTTATCGAGCGCTTCACCACTGCGGTCAATGACCATGCGTGAAGGGAAGTTGATAAACGACGTATGTGTCCCAGCGATGCGCTGAGAAGGCACACATAAGAACTGGTCGGAAATCATTCTGGAGGTGGCATACTCCGCCGACACATCCGGAAAACGGTTTGTCATCCCGTCTCTGAAGAGCAGCTCATAGGCCACCGTTTTCATCTCTGGGTTAAAAATGGGTTGTCGCGCAATAAATCCGTACATATCCCATCCTCCTCTACAACTTAATATTTATTAGCATCCTCTTTCTACACGACTATAACGAGCATTATCGAGTGCTATTTTGATTTAATGCACAAAATAAAAGCATCCACACTAATTAACCGGATTTAATATCCGGCAATTTAAATTAAATATACCCGGTGCTCTACAGAAAAAGGAGAAAATATCCGATAAGTCATATGTGCCTGCCCGACATGCACAACATTACGGGAGATGAGAATGAAAAACGCCATGGTCCGAAAACAAAAAATAAGCGTCAAGACATTGATGCTATTGTCCATTTTCCTTACCGTGACGGTGGGCTTTACGGCAACGATCGGGTTTATGATGTGGCAGTGGATGGCACAGCAGGAAATTCTGGCCAAAAAACATATCCGTCAAATTGCCGAAGTACAGTCTTTACAGGTTGGTAAACAGCTGGACGCCGCCCTGGCTGCCGCCCGGGACATGGGCAACAGCGCCCTGGCACTGCACGATGTGGGGATAGCCGATCGCCAGAGTCTCAACCAGTTGCTTATCCATTACCTCTCAGCTCATCCCCAGTTTCTTTCTATGTCGATGGCCTTTGAGCCCAACGCGTTCGACGATAAAGACACGACATTTGCCGGTCAAAGCGGTGAAGATCCTGCCGGGCGCTACGCCCGCTATGTCGACCGCGACGCCACCGGCAAACCGGCATTGCACCTGCTGACGGATTTCGAAACGCCCGGCAGCGGGGATTACTATCTGCTGCCGAAGCAACGGCATAAAGACGTGATCATCGAGCCCTATATTTACCCCTACAACGGCGTAGACGTGATGCTCACCTCAATTGCCGCGCCCATCATGCGTGACGGTCATTTCCTGGGTTCGGTTACCTCTGACTTCTCCCTTGCCACCCTGCAAGCCATGATTGGGGCGATTAAACCGTGGAATGGCACCGGCTACGCCCTGCTCCTTTCAGCAGGTAACAACGTGGTGTCCAGCCCGGACAAACGTGCTGCAGGCAAGCCTTACGCGGGCAAAATTGCCGGTCATGAGGTTATCCGGATAAACGATCCGCTGCTGAAAGAGGAGGTGTTTATCACCTGGCAGGCGATCGCCGTCGGTAACAGCCAGACGCCATGGAAACTCGCCATTGTCACGCCGGTCAGCGAAGTGATGGCCGAAGCGCGCGCATTTTTACTGAAAGCTATCGTCCTGATGATGTTAAGCATCGTTGCGGTTAGCCTGGTGATGGCCCAAATCTTTACCCGTAAAGTTGACCGCCCGGTGGGGGGTGAACCTTCGGAGGCGGCCGGGATCGCCCTGGCTGTCGCCCGCGGGGATCTGAATAACACTATCCCGGTGCGTTCCGGGGATACCGAAAGTATTTTTTACGCCCTGCATACCATGCAGATGCAGCTCAAGCGCATCGTCGACAATATCAGCGAAGCCAGCCACTCCGTACACGGTGGCACCAGCGAAATTTCGGCGGGCAATCTTGACCTCGCCTCGCGTACCGAAGAGCAGGCAGCCGCAATTGTTGAAACGGCTGCCAGTATGGAAGAGATTTCGGTCACGGTGAAGAATAATGCCGACAATGCGCACAAGGCGACCACGCTGACCGATCGCGCCGCGACGCTCGCCGGACATGGCGAAACGCTGGTGAACGACGTGGTCGTTGTGATCGGGGAGATTGATGAGAGTGCACGTAAGATCGGTGAGATTAACAGCATCGTGGATGGTATCGCCTTCCAGACTAATATCCTGGCGCTGAATGCGGCCGTTGAAGCAGCACGGGCTGGCGAACAGGGACGCGGTTTTGCAGTGGTGGCAGGTGAAGTCCGCAATCTGGCTCAGCGAAGCGCTAACGCGGCAAAAGAGATCTCTCAGCTGATTGCCGAGTCCTCTGGTCGCGTCAGCAAAGGCGTCGCGCTGGTCAATGAAACCGGTGCGATGATGAAACAGGTGATTGAGGCGGTATCGCACGTGCATCTGGTCATCAACGATATTGTTCAGGCGCTGGACGAACAGAATCGGGGGATTAGCCAGGTCAGCACCGCCGTAAACCAGATGGACAGCACAACCCAGCAGAACGCCTCTCTGGTTCAGCAGATCTCTGCGGCGGCGCTGTCGCTGGATGAGCAGGCTAAATCGCTGGAGAAGACGCTGGCGTTCTTTCATTCATAAAAAAATAAGGCACCCGCAGGACGGGTGCCTTTTCACGCGATTGCCGTTACAGCCCTTTCAACAGCTTGTCGACAAACGCCGGGACGACGGCACTGGCCAGGCCGTAGTGCTTCTCTTCAAACTCGCTGCCCACCTGGCTTGGCTCTAGGTTGAGTTCCACCGTATGCGCACCGTGCAGTCGCGCTTCGTGAACGAATCCTGCCGCCGGATAAACATGACCGGATGTGCCGATGGCGATAAATACGTCGGCCATCGCCAGCGCGCTGTAGATCTCATCCATGCCCAGCGGCATCTCGCCAAACCAGACGACGTGCGGACGCAGGCGTGACGGGAACTGGCAGCAGTGGCATTTATCCTCTGGCAGCACGTCCTCTTTCCAGTCCAGCACCTGACCGCTCCATGCGCAGCGAACTTTGAGCAGCTCACCGTGCATATGGATGATGTTCCTGTTACCGGCCCGCTCATGCAGGTTATCGATATTCTGCGTCACCAGCAGAAAACGATCGCCCAGCGCCTCCTCCAGCTTTGCCAGCGCCAGATGCGCCGCATTCGGGGCAATCTCTGGCTGGAGAAGCTGGCGACGGCGGGCGTTGTAAAACGCCTGCACGAGATCCGGATCGCGGGCAAAACCTTCCGGCGTGGCCACATCCTCCACGCGGTGCTCTTCCCACAACCCATCCGCCGCACGGAAGGTTCGAATTCCTGACTCCGCGGAGATCCCCGCTCCGGTCAGCACCACCACTCTGGGTTTATCCATCGCTTCTGGCATTATTCTGTCTCTGAAAAAGATCCGCTGGCGCAAGCGCTCACGTAAGCGGCGTTTGTTTTTGCGAAAACGGCTGAGTCGACCCTGGCGACGCGACAGCATAGAAACCTCGTAAACTAATCGGTGAGATGAAGGAATGCGGCTCCGCGCATGCCTCCTGCGTCCCCGTGTCGCGCACGTTCGATACGCGGCACGCGGGCAACCGGCAATAAATGTCGGGGCAAACGCCCGGACAACCGTTCCGTAATCGCGGTAAAGTTTGAAAGCCCTCCCCCAATCACCAGCAGATCCGGGTCGACGATGGTGAGAATATTTCCCAGACATACCGCCAGCAGATCCAGATAGCGCTCGACGTGCTCACGCGCCTGCGCATCCCCTTGCTCCCACAGGCTAATGATTTGAGGGGCTTCAAGTTTCTGATGATAGAAGTGTTCGTAAAGCCATGCAAACCCGCGACCTGACAGGTAGTTCTCAATACAGCCGTGCTGGCCGCAGCCGCAGCGGGTTAGCGGAAAATCACGGCCCACCACCTCCAGCGCGTCCACCGGCAGGCGGATATGACCAAACTCGCCGGTGATGTAACTGCGGCCAGTGATGGGCTTCCCATTGATGACAATCCCCCCGCCCACGCCGGTACCGAGGATCAGCCCCATCACCAGCGGATAGCGACGGAATTCATCATCCCAGGCTTCAGAGAGCGCAAAGCAGTTGGCATCGTTGTCTAAACGCACGTCGCGTTCAAGGAGAGCGGAGAGATCGGCGCGCAGCGGTTTGCCGCTGGCGGCAGGCACATTGGCGGCATACAGCGTGCCGTCGTCGGTTTCGGGCATCCCCGGAATACCAATGCCAACGCTGCCTTTCACGCCAAAGCGTTCATCGGCCTGGGCCACCAGCGCGGCAATGGCGGTTAAAAATTCGTCGTAGCTGTCGCGCGGCGTGGGAACGCGGGTTTCCCACTGCAGTTTGAGGTCTTTATCAAATACGCCGAGCGCAATCTTGGTGCCGCCAATATCAAATCCGTAATACATAACGCATTCCTCTTTCAACCTGGCGGCCTGAAAGCCGCTAGATCATGACGAAATTACTGGCCACTTAATACCCTCGCCGGATCAATTCGGCTTGCGCGACGCGCCGGGTACCAGCTTGCCAGCAGACTCAGTAAAAGTGCTGTAACCAGCACATAAAAAACGTCCAGCCAGTGCAGTTCAGACGGCAGGAAGTCAATAAAATAGATATCACCCGACAGGAACTGGTGACCAATCAGCTTTTCTATGCCATTGATAATTGGCGTCAGCTGCAGGGAAACCACCACGCCAATCACCACGCCGCACACGCTGCCGAGCAGCCCCGCCAGCAAACCGTACCAGACAAAAATGGCGCGAATAAGACCGTCTTTTGCCCCCAGTGTACGCAGCACGGCAATGTCACCGCTCTTGTCTTTGACCGCCATCACCAGCGTCGAGACGATATTAAAGCACGCCACCCCAATCACCAGCACCATCGCCAGATACATGATGGCGCGGATCATCTGGATATCACGGTACATATAGCCGTACGTGCCGATCCAGCTCTTGATGTAGACATAGTTATTGGTCACGCTGCCCGCATCGCGCACCAGTTTGTTGGCGTTAAAGACGTCGTTAACCTTGATGGCAATGCCCGTCACGCTGTCGCCCATATCGAGATACTGGCGCGCATCCTCCATCGGCACCATTGCAAAGCTATGGTCAAGCTGACCGCTCAGCTGAAGAATACCGGTGACGTGCAGGCGCACGCGTTTAGGCTGCTGCAATTTATGATCGGCGCTGGCGTTCGGGATCATGATCGACACCCAGTCGCCCTGCTTCACCTTCAGGGCATCGGCAACGCCTTTACCCATGATGATCTGCTGCTCGCCAGCCTTGAAGTTGGCCCACGCGCCGTTCTGCACATAGTTCGGCAGCGCGCTGAGACGCGCTTCCTGAGCGGGATTGACCCCTTTGACCTGAATGGCGCGCAGGTTTACCCCGCTCTCCACCAGCCCGGTAAAGTTAATGTAGGGCGCAGCCGCGGCAATGCCTGGCACTTTTTCGACTTTGGTAAGCGCATCGTTCCAGTTTGTCCACGGCTGGTTAACCGGCTCGATCTCCCCATGCGGCACGACCGCCAGAATGCGGTTATTCAGCTCGCGCTCAAAGCCGTTCATGGCGCTCAGGCCCACAATCAGCACTGCCACGCCCAGCGCAATACCGATGGTCGAGATAACGGAGATCAGCGACACCATGCCGCCACGACGGCGACCGCGGCTAAAACGTAAACCGATGAGTAACGATAACGGTGACGCCATTACTCTGCTCCCATCAGGGTCAGTTCCGCGTTCAGATGGCCGTCGCGCATCTCAAGCTGACGTCCCATGCGTTTTGCCAGCTGCAGGTCATGGGTGACCACCAGAAACGCAGTGCCCTGCGAGGCGTTCAGCTCGCCGAGAAGCTGGAAAATACTGTCCGCGTTACGCGCATCGAGGTTACCGGTAGGCTCATCCGCCAGCACCAGACGCGGGTTGTTTACCAGCGCACGGGCAATGGCTACACGCTGACGCTCACCGCCGGAGAGCTCCGACGGGCGGTGGTTACCGCGATGGCCCAGCCCTACCGCTTTCAGCATGTCGCTGGCACGGGCATTAATTTCAGCCGGTTTCTTTTTACCAATCAGCAGCGGCATCGCCACGTTTTCCAGCGCCGTGAAATCCGGCAGCAGGTGGTGGAACTGGTAGATAAAGCCCAGCTCGCGGTTACGCAGGTCCGCTTTCGCCGCGGAAGACATCTTGCTCATCGGCTGGCCGGAGAAAATCACGTCGCCGCTGGTCGGCGTGTCCAGCCCGCCCAGCAGATGTAATAAGGTACTTTTACCGGAGCCGGAGCTGCCGACAATCGCCATCATCTCGCCTTCACCCACGCTGAAGCTCACATTGTGCAACACGTCAGTCTGCACAGAGCCTTCCTGATAGCGTTTGGACAGGTTGTCGCATTGCAACAGGATCTTATTCATAACGTAAAGCCTCAGCGGGTTGAGTGGCGGCAGCGCGCCAGGAAGGATAAAGCGTAGAAAGCAGCGCAATGGCCATCGCGGCCAGCGCAATACCGATCACCTGCAGCGGCTCGATAGCCACCGGCAGCGCCGCACCATCGAGCAATGCACCGATGATCGGCATTAAGTTATTTAGCTGACTGGCAAGCAGCGCACCCAGCACGGCACCGAGCAGCGCGCCGATGATCCCGGCGCTGGCACCCTGCACCATAAAGACCGCCATGATCTGGCGCGGCGTGAGCCCCTGGGTTTGCAGAATGGCGACTTCGCCCTGCTTTTCCATCACCATCAGCCCCAGCGAGGTGATGATGTTAAAGGCAGCCACGGCCACGATCAGGCTCAGCAGCAGCCCCATCATGTTTTTTTCCATGCGCACGGCCTGGAACAGCTCGCCCTTACGCTCGCGCCAGTCCTGCCATTTCGTGCCGTCCGGCAGCTTTTGCTGGCTGAGGGTATCGACTTTCAGCGGCGCGTCGAGCCACAGACGCCAGCCGGTGATATTCCCGGCCGGGTAGCGCATCAGGCGTGACGCGTCCTGGATGTTAACCAGCATCTGATAACCATCCACTTCACTGTTGGCCGCAAAAGTGCCAACCACGGTGAACAGGCGCTGGCTTGGCAGGCGCCCCATCGGCGTAAACTGGCTGGCCGAAGGCACCATCACGCGCAGCTGATCGCCGCGGTTGACGCCGAGCTGGCCAGCAAGCTGTTCACCGAGAATCACGTTGTATTTTCCCGCTTGCAGATCGGTCTGCTTCACGTTAACCAGGTATGGCGTCAGCGGATCGTTTTGCGCCGGGTCAATCCCCAGCATCACGCCGACCGCCACGCTGCGGGCGCTTTGCAGCACCACGTCGCCGGTCGTCAGTGGCGCAACGCGCGTGACACCCTGTAACTTCGCCGCGCTTTCCGGCAGCTGTTGTGGGTTAACCGAACCGTGAGTGGATGAGAGAACGGCCTGCGGCATCAGCCCCAGGATGTTGTTTTGCAGCTCGCGCTCAAAGCCATTCATGACGGAAAGCACCGTCACCAGTGCCATCACGCCAAGCGTAATGCCAATAGTCGAAAGCCAGGAGACAAAGCGACCGAAGCGGTCCGCGGCGCGCCCACGCATGTAGCGTAAGCCTATGAAGAGTGCGACAGGTTGATACATGAAGTCCGTCTGTTTGCTGATAGCAGACCCACGAGTATATAAGCGAATCCGTTAAGCGTAAATGACTGAAACCGTAAGCTTTGGTAATCATTTTTCCGAAAAATTCAGATAAATCAGGGTACTAATGGCTGAAACCGCATCTCGCAACCTCCACCTTTTCCGAAAAACCTCCTGATACAGACTGTTACCCATTACATCCCGGTTCCGTTTTTGAACAATTGCTCGTTCGTTTATGGCAATAAGGTAGCTGCGAACAATGAAGCAAAAAGCATTATGGATTAACCAGATAAAAGGGCTGTGTATCTGCCTGGTGGTTATCTATCATTCGGTCATCACGTTTTATCCGCACCTGAACGGGCTGCAACACCCGCTCTCCGGGCTTCTCGCCAAATGCTGGATCTACTTTAACCTTTATCTCGCACCGTTCCGTATGCCGGTCTTCTTCTTTATTTCCGGCTATCTGATTCGTCGTTATATTGACGAGGTGGACTGGCGGACCAGTCTCGACAAACGCATCTGGAGTATCATCTGGGTGCTGGCCCTGTGGGGCATCCTGCAGTGGCAGGCGCTGAGCCACCTGAATGCCTGGCTGGCGCCGGAGCGTGAGCTTGCCACCTCATCGAACGCGGCCTACGCCGACTCGCTCTCAGGATTTGTGCTGGGGATGCTCACCGCCAGCACCAGCCTGTGGTATCTGTACGCCCTGGTGGTCTATTTCACGCTGTGTAAACTGCTCAGCCGCTGGAAGCTGCCGGTGCTGGGGCTGCTGGCGCTGGCGAGCATCGCGATCAACTTCCTGCCGCTGCCGTGGTGGGGGATGAACAGCGTGGTACGCAATATGGTCTACTACAGCCTCGGGGCGTGGTATGGCGCTGAGCTGATGGCATGGATGAAAAATCTAAGCCTGCGCCGCACCTGGCTGGCAACTGGCGCTTTCGCTGCCGTCGCCGTGGTACTGTGGTTTGCTAATGTTCCGTTGCTGCTCTCCTTGTTGTCGATTGTGCTGATCATGAAGCTGTTCTATAGCCTCGAGCAGCGCTATGCCGTTCAACCGAATAACCTGCTGAACGTGATTGGCTCTAACACCATTGCGATTTATACCACCCATCGCATCCTCATTGAGGCCTTCAGCCTGGTCCTGATTGGCGAAATGAATGCCGCATACTGGCCGGTCTGGGCAGAGCTTTCCCTGATTCTGGTCTACCCGTTTGCCAGCCTGCTTATCTGTACCCTGGCCGGGCTTGGGGTGCGTAAACTCTCTACCGCCCTGTTTGGGGACATTTTCTTCTCCCCGCCCTCAACGCTCACGCTGTCACCAACCACCCGTTAATCCCCTTCACGCCCCCGTTTCGGGGGCGTACAGCCCCACCCTGCGCTTACGATTTGCTTATGTAAAACGATCGAGGATAATAAAGACATTGCGTATCAGTGATATGCCCCAATACTGTTGGTATATCCATAAGAGACTCTGACAAAGCCATGCCTGAACACTATCGTTATTCCTTACCTGTCAAAGCGGGCGACCAGCGCCAGCTGGGTGAACTCACGGGCGCGGCGTGCGCCACGCTGGTGGCAGAAATCGCTGAGCGCCATCCTGGCCCGGTGATCCTGGTTGCCCCGGATATGCAAAACGCCCTGCGCCTGCACGACGAAATTCGCCAGTTCACCGATAACCTGGTGTTCAGCCTGGCCGACTGGGAAACGCTGCCGTATGACAGCTTCTCTCCGCATCAGGAGATCATCTCCTCGCGCCTGTCGACGCTCTATCAGCTGCCGACCATGCAGCGCGGTGTGCTGATTGTGCCGGTGAACACCCTGATGCAGCGCGTCTGTCCGCACAGCTATCTGCATGGTCATGCGCTGGTGATGAAAAAAGGCCAGCGCCTGTCCCGTGATGCCCTGCGCGCGCAGCTTGACGGCGCCGGTTATCGCCATGTCGATCAGGTGATGGAGCACGGGGAATACGCGACCCGCGGCGCGTTGCTTGACCTCTATCCGATGGGCAGCGACCAGCCGTATCGTCTCGACTTCTTCGATGATGAAATCGACAGTCTGCGGGTATTCGACGCCGACACCCAGCGCACGCTGGAGGAGGTCGAGTCCATTAATTTATTGCCCGCACATGAGTTCCCAACGGACAAAACCGCCATCGAACTGTTCCGTAGCCAGTGGCGCGATAAATTCGAGGTGAAGCGAGACGCCGAACACATTTACCAGCAGGTCAGCAAAGGCACGTTGCCTGCCGGCATCGAATACTGGCAGCCGCTGTTCTTTAACGAGCCGCTGCCGTCCCTGTTCAGCTACTTCCCGGCGAATACGCTGATTGTGAACACCGGCGATATCGACGCCAGCGCGAGCCGCTTTGAAAGCGAAACCCGCGCCCGCTTTGAAAACCGCGGCGTTGACCCGATGCGCCCGCTTCTGCCGCCGGAAGCGCTGTGGCTGCGTACTGATGAGCTCAACGCCGAGCTGAAGCGCTGGCCGCGAGTGCAGCTAAAGACCGACTCGCTTGCCGATAAGGCCGCCAACACCAACCTCGCCTTCCAGGCGCTGCCGGATCTGGCCGTTCAGGCACAGCAGAAATCTCCGCTGGAAAATCTGCGCAAGTTCCTGGAATCCTTTACCGGCCCGGTGGTGTTTTCCGTAGAGAGTGAGGGCCGCCGTGAAGCGCTCGGTGAGCTGCTGGGGCGCATTAAAGTGGCGCCAAAGCGCATCCTGCGTCTGAGCGAGGCGACCGGAAACGGTCGTTACCTGATGATCGGCGCCGCCGAGCATGGATTTATTGATACGCTCAACAACCTGGCACTGATTTGCGAAAGCGACCTGCTGGGCGAACGCGTCGCGCGTCGCCGCCAGGACAGCCGTCGGACCATCAATCCGGACACGCTGATCCGCAACCTGGCCGAGCTGCATCCGGGCCAGCCGATTGTTCACCTTGAACACGGCGTGGGTCGTTACCAGGGAATGACGACGCTGGAAGCGGGCGGTATCAAAGGTGAATACCTGATGCTGACCTACGCTAACGACGCCAAACTCTATGTCCCGGTCTCTTCCCTGCATCTGATCAGCCGCTATGCGGGGGGGGCCGAGGAGAATGCGCCGCTGCATAAGCTGGGCGGTGACGCCTGGGCGCGCGCGCGCCAGAAAGCGGCGGAAAAAGTACGCGATGTGGCAGCCGAGTTGCTGGACATCTACGCGCAACGCGCGGCCAAAGAGGGCTTCGCCTTTAAGCATGATAAAGAGCAGTATCAGCTGTTCTGCGACAGTTTCCCGTTTGAAACCACGCCGGATCAGGCACAGGCCATTAACGCCGTGCTGAGCGATATGTGCCAGCCGCTGGCAATGGATCGGCTGGTGTGCGGCGACGTCGGCTTCGGCAAAACCGAAGTGGCAATGCGTGCCGCCTTCCTTGCGGTCGAAAATAACAAGCAGGTGGCGGTACTGGTGCCAACCACCCTGCTCGCCCAGCAGCACTTTGACAACTTCCGCGACCGCTTCGCCAACTGGCCGGTACGCATCGAGATGCTGTCGCGTTTTCGCAGTACCAAAGAGCAGACGCAGATTCTGGAACAGGCAAGCGAGGGTAAGATCGACATTCTGATTGGCACCCACAAGCTGCTGCAAAGCGACGTGAAGTGGAAAGATCTGGGGCTGCTGATCGTCGACGAAGAGCACCGCTTCGGGGTGCGTCATAAAGAGCGGATCAAGGCGATGCGCGCCGACGTCGATATCCTGACCCTGACCGCGACGCCTATTCCACGTACGCTCAATATGGCGATGAGCGGCATGCGCGATCTGTCGATTATCGCCACGCCGCCTGCGCGCCGTCTGGCGGTAAAAACCTTTGTCCGTGAGTACGATAATCTGGTGGTGCGTGAGGCCATTCTGCGTGAAGTGCTTCGCGGGGGACAGGTCTACTACCTCTACAACGACGTGGAAAATATCCAGAAAGCGGCAGACCGGCTGGCGGAGCTGGTACCGGAAGCGCGCATTGCCATCGGTCACGGGCAGATGCGCGAGCGCGAGCTGGAGCGGGTGATGAACGACTTCCACCACCAGCGCTTTAACGTGCTGGTGTGTACCACCATCATTGAAACCGGGATCGACATTCCGACAGCAAACACGATTATTATCGAGCGCGCGGATCACTTCGGTCTGGCGCAGCTCCACCAGCTGCGCGGCCGCGTCGGACGTTCGCACCACCAGGCTTACGCCTGGCTGCTGACCCCGCACCCGAAAGCGATGACCACCGACGCGCAAAAGCGCCTGGAAGCCATCGCCTCGCTGGAAGATCTTGGGGCAGGCTTTGCGCTGGCCACGCACGATCTGGAGATCCGCGGTGCCGGTGAACTGCTGGGGGAAGACCAGAGTGGCTCCATGGAGACCATCGGCTTCTCGCTCTATATGGAGCTGCTGGAGAACGCGGTTGATGCCCTGAAGGCCGGACGCGAGCCGTCGCTGGAGGATCTCACCAGCCAGCAGACCGAGGTCGAGTTGCGTATGCCTTCCCTGCTGCCGGACGATTTCATTCCGGATGTGAATACCCGTCTGTCGTTCTATAAGCGCATCGCCAGTGCGAAGACGGAAAACGAGCTGGAAGAGATTAAGGTGGAGCTGATTGACCGCTTTGGCCTGCTGCCCGATGCGGCGAGAAATCTGCTGGATATCGCGCGCCTGCGTCAACAGGCACAGAAGCTGGGCATTCGGAAGCTTGAAGGCAACGAAAAAGGCGGCGTGATTGAATTCGCCGAGAAGAACCACGTTAACCCGATGTGGCTGATCGGTCTGCTGCAAAAACAGCCGCAGCATTTCCGCCTGGATGGCCCGACACGTCTGAGATTTACCCAGGAGCTGACGGAGCGCAAAACCCGGATGGACTGGGTGCGTAATTTTATGCGCCAGCTGGAAGAGAACGCGATCGCCTGACGCCCCTTCCCCCCGTTAACGTCCTGTTACGGGGGGACAATTTACAAACTCTTTGCACTTCACCCGATCTTCCCGACACACCCATTCGCCATAATTATCGTTAACCCGTTATAAAACAATAACCTTATCATTTATATGGACTATGGTAATGATCTCTATGCGTATGACTCGCTGGATAACCTTGTTTGCGCTGGCAGCCACCGTCGCGGTGGCCCTTCCCGCCCGGGCAAACACCTGGCCCCTTCCCCCTCCTGGCAGCAAGGTGGTCGGGGAAAATCGCTTTCATGTGGTTGAAAACAACGGTGGTTCCCTGGAAGCGATTGCCAAAAAATATAACGTTGGTTTTCTGGCGCTGCTGCAGGCCAATCCGGGCGTTGACCCTTACGTCCCGCGCGCGGGCAGCGTACTGACCATCCCGTTACAAACTCTGCTGCCGGATGCCCCGCGGGAGGGGATCGTGATAAACCTGGCGGAGTTACGTCTCTATTATTATCCACCGGGCAAAAAGGAAGTGACCGTCTACCCTATCGGGATTGGCCAGCTGGGCGGCGACACCCTGACGCCGACGATGGTCACCACCGTCTCGGATAAACGTGCGAACCCCACCTGGACCCCGACGGCCAACATTCGTGCCCGCTATAAAGCACAGGGTATCGATCTTCCCGCCGTGGTGCCGGCAGGCCCGGATAACCCGATGGGGCACCATGCCATCCGCCTGGCGGCCTACGGTGGCGTCTATCTGCTGCATGGCACCAATGCGGACTTTGGCATCGGCATGCGCGTCAGCTCCGGCTGTATTCGTCTGCGCGATGACGACATCAAAACGCTGTTTAACGTCGTTACGCCGGGAACCAAAGTGAATATCATCAACACGCCGATCAAAGTTTCTGAGGAGCCAGGCGGCGTGCGGCTGGTTGAAATTCACCAGCCGCTGTCGAAAAACATTGGCGACGATCCGCAGACGCTGCCCATCAACCTGAATGCTGCTATGGTGAACTTTAAAACCAATGCGAACACTGATGGGACCGTCATGGAGCGCGCCATGGAGGCCCGCTCAGGAATGCCGACCGATGTCACCCGGCATCACGATGTCGTCCAGCAGCCGCTGTAATGCAGAAAGAAAAACGCCCTGCACGTGTCCGTTCATTTAAGGCTAGCGTGACGTAAAGCTGAACGGATATTCAGGCGGTACATAAAGCACCGAACGATTGTATCGTCGGTGCTTTCTTTTTTCTGGCAGGATATCCCGGGGTCGCAGGAGGTGGCAACGAGCTGCTGCTTAAACTTAATCTGTGAAATTTTTCAGCGCGACACATTAATATAGTATTTTCGTCGGGAAGGGATACGTATCGAAATATATAAATGGTCGATTTCTGTAAAATACAGCTTTATAAGGTAAAATGAGAGCAATTAGTTCATCCATTATTACATCCCCATGTGCTGGTAAGCCTTATCACCCTGTAGCCAGGTGATAAATACCCCTGCAGCCGTAAACAATCCAGTACATATTACGAACAGAATAACCAGGAACCAGCCAGAAATATCTTTACCCTCGTTATCGCTGAAGCTACACATAGTTAATATCACAGCGAAAAATAACATCATTCCTGATATTCCGGCGGAAGACCACGGTGGCGTGTACATTTTTTCCTCCGGATAATCGGGCTGATGGGTTAATCTGGATGATACCGCCGTTATAGAAAACTTTTTCTGTTGTGATGCCGCCACAAACTGGTCGCCCTGTGCATACGTCACGGCATCTGATGCCAGCGCCAGCGCCAGCCACAAATACCCTGCAGAATGCTCACCGAGCGACATTTCAAGTTCCAGTCGATCCGGTACGACTTTTTTTTCGTCCAGCACTTCCAGCAGCGGATACTTCTCTGTGCGCGATAAACCGGTATACCAGATCTGTTTGGGTTTGCTGACAGCCTCCGCACGCAGATAAACAGGTACCGCTCTTTCTACGTCAGTAACCCCCGTCATGGGTTGATAAAGATAAACAGGTTTTTCTCCTGCCGTTTTAACGTAGTAATTCGTCAGGAGAAGCGCGGTAGCATTCTCCATCCACTTGCATTCCCCTTCTTCAGAATGCAAATCTACACAGATAAGCAGGCGTTCAACGACGTAGCCGTTCGTCTGTTTTATCCACTCTGTGACTAACGTATAGTCCGGGCATTCAGGTAAAAATGTGATTTTTTTGGTCGAGATCCCAGAACGTTCAAGCACACGCCGGAGTTCATCGCTACAGGATTCGTCCCCACCCCGCACCCATACAAGCGCTTCTATCTGCCTGTACCGAGAGAGTTTTTCCACCATCGGCTCCAGGACGTGGATAATAGCCTGCCCGGCCCGGGTGAAATCGAATGATTTATCCAGTTCAATTTTCAACGGCATTTTGGCGGCCAGCGGAAACTCCCCCTCCAGTTTCAGCATGTTCAGTGCCAGTTCCTTTGTTGCCTTTGGCGGGGTCAGTATCGACCAGCCAGCCAGGATGATGTTACTCCTGGCATAGCTGACAACCTTGTATTCCTGCCGTGCCGCAATCAATAAGCGCGTTTCTATGTAGTGTCTGTTCGCGTTATACGCCATACAGAACGCCTGTACTAAAAAGGTTACTGCAGCGACAGGTATTACCACGGCATCAATAAAGAAACTTAAATCAACATGATTATTACCCGGCCAGGTGACAGCCCGGATACCAATACAAACAATCACCACGAGCACATAGACAACACACACACCCATAGCGGGAAAGTCATGTTTAAATTCGTTCTGCTTAGGGTAAAGCCACCAGTTCATCACACAGCCCCCGCAGTGGGGAGTGTGGAGCGAATGGCACAGCCGCACGCCGCTTTACAGCCATCCACGACCACGCCACGGCCGTTCATCGTCCATGTCAGATGGCATTCGTTGATAGGGAACGTTCCTTTATGCTCAGGGCACGTCACCAGATCGTCTTTAAGGGCCACAGGTTTTCCCATAAAGTCCGCGCCGGACGCTTTAATCACTTTTCCACCGCTCACCAGCGGGTCATTCAGTCTAATTACGCTTTTCATAGTTATATCCTTATTTACCACCACCGATTCCGAATGGAATAAAAAAAATTTGAACAGGAATAGTCACCACATCAACTATAACAGTGACAGGATAAAGAAGCATTAAAGCATAAGAGCTGAGAGGCGTATGCTCAGTGTATTTTTTCATGTTTAACACTAGCGGGATTTGTAAATGAATGACATTTTTCCCTTCAACTTTAACTGGTTTTTGATTATAATCACCCATTAAATCACTAATTTCAAAAACACATTCTTTTAACGCATTTGGTTGACATTTCACTTTAGAAAGCAACTCATTATCCCCACCCTCATCTGTATTTGAGAATGAATAAAGAACATTAATTTTCGCATAAATCTTTGTATAATCGCTATCTTTATACAGACTGAACTTACCATTCTGTTTTAATGATAAATCATTGACATTCATCAATGATGAGGAAAGAAGTGTTTTTAATCCAGCGGAACCATCAAGTACCAAAAAAGAACTATTCATTCCACTCAACTGAATACTATATGATGAGTCTTTGCTAACATAAACATCAGTTACAGTATCGAATAGTGATTCCTCAGTGTAATATTTACTATCTTTAATAGTATTTGATAAACTAATTGTAAGGCAGCCTGTTAAATTAAAAACAGAAAAAACGATCAAAACATTTCTTAAAAAATTCATCACTTTCGCCCCGCATCCATATTACAGCGCATATGGTCCCAGCCAGTATAACCCCTCACGTCCGGAACCTTGTTGGGTAAGCCCTGCCAGTTTGTCTTATACTGCTGCGTACTATGTTCCAATAGCTGTTTAGTCATGTAGACCATCCCCCAAGCCCAACCAGGTGAGCGAGCCTCCAATACTTGCTCTGTTCCATCATCCAGCTTATAGGGAATCCCCGGACCACCAGCTAATACACGATGATCTTCAAATGGTTTGGATGACATATACAGCCTGTGTTTGGTCTGTAAAAACCCCTGATCGTTGACGACGGTGAAAGAAAGAACGTCCTCATAAGGCGCGTAATCATCGCCGTTAGGTTCATTTTCCCCTGGTGCAAATTGTGCAAGTTTCCATGTTCGACCATAATCCTTTGATACCCTAAAGCCATCAGCCCCCCAAATAGGGATAGACATATATTTTTCTGAGGGATGAATAAATTTACGGGTGAAGATCCTATAAAACTGTAAATAAACTTGAGAATGGATAGCCCTTTGCGTATCGGTGTACCAAAGCTCTCCTTCGCAATCCCAGCCTTTCAGTTCCAGATAGCGGTGATCATCAAAACGATAAACTACTTGCGTAGGCGGTTCTGAAGCCTTACAAGCTGCCGCAAATAAAACGAAAATAGTAATAACTCCTACACATAGTCCTTTCATGTCTTATCCTTTAGCCAACTGGCTGTCGCTTTTAGGCTTCGGCATTTCCCATTGCAGCAGCTTTATTTCCTGGAAATCTCCAGGCCTGACAGTTCCCGTCTCAATATCCATCAGATTACGCGAGCGAGGCCGAACACCGGCATAATCATTTTCCACACCAAAATCGCCCTTCGGCAGCACATCCTCCGGTTTATTCATAAAATCTTTTGTTGGTGATATTGGTAACTGGCCTGATTGGTAATATCTTTTTGCGGCCGGGAAGCCATTCTGCGGATCACGCCAGTCGGCACGATGTAACAGGCTTTCCCAGAATTTACCGGCTTTGTAGTCAAACGACTTACACTGACCAATTGCCAGGTCGAACGCCATCGCGTGCGACGGCGCGAACTCGCTCATAACAATTGACGAATGCTGGCTGTAGCTTACCGGGTCAGATTTTTTCCATTCTTTTTCAAGTTCTTCACGGGTTTTCATCCAGGTAATGGACAACACAGGATAATCTTTAGAACCCGTAACTTCCCCGTGAATAACGGTATGCCCCCGGTCAAGGCTTTCCATATTCAGCTCATCTGGTGTTAAAACATGTCCTGGCTTCCAGCTAATACGCTGATAACTGTTAAGCATATACATCGCAGAATCCGTGCGCTTAATGGCACTGGCTTTAGCTGAATAGGATATGCAGGCATCCGGGCTATCCGGGTCGATATAATACGTATACGGTTTGTCACTCGTTTTAGGGTCATTATCCGGATGGTTTTCCTGACCCTGTAGTTTAAAAATAAAGGGCTCCGGCAATTCTTCACCGTTTACCACTACGTCATGGGCGCGGTAACTGGCATTCGGGAGAAACGCATATTTTGCATCCCCCTCTTTTCGTTGTGGCAACTCAAAGGGTTTAGTGTCAGGTGCTTTTCCTACTTCGCCGTGCTGATAAAAAACCCGCTGGAACAGGTTAGGAATGGCATCTGCAATTTTCTGAGGGATCCCACGCCAGCCAAATCCCTGTACATTTTCCAGCGATACAACGCCATCATTTGGACAGAAGTAGTTATACACTTTACCGTTATTGTTACGTCCATAGCGATCATCAGCCCGCAACGGATTATCAGAAGGTTTGCGCAGCGTACAGGAGGCTTCAAGGGCGAGTAATTCATCCTCGTCTAATATTCCTCCCCCTTTCCACTGCGTATGCATCAGGCTACAGAAATTTTTGAATGTCTTCTGCCTGGCAGCATCCGTCTGTTGGTATCCGGGCTGAATATTTTCAGCCACGCGGGACTCCAGTGAATAAGGGGAATGGTTCAGTATCACGCAGTTAACCGGGTCATATCCCGCCTGCTTCACCAGCATATTTGCCAGCATAGTGATAATGGTGCCCTGGCTGTGCGCTACCACGTTAATAACATCCTTCGTGGTCTGTGGTTCCGTTCTTATTTGCAGAATCAGATCCGCCAGTCGTTGCGCGGCAAAAAACTGATAGATTCGGTGCGGGTTTTCATAAATGGGGTGAGTGTAATCCCCGTCGTTCATATACAGTGATGCAAATCCCGCCGCTGCCACGCCAATACCTCCGGCTCCTGGCCCCAGCATATCGGGAATGTTGGTTGTCGCATTAGCAAACGTCCCTCCACCTTTGGCAAAATTCGTATCGAGGGCGTTTTTGAAATTATCGTTCTGGTACTTAAATGCACCTTTGCCGTCGTTACCCAGTGCCGCTTTGTTCTTCTCGTTATCCTCCTGATAAGCATCAAACGGCAGGTGCGCATTGTCTCCCTGCTTGTAAACCTCTTCCCGGTACCGCTTCTGGTCTGCAACGTAATCAGCATGAGTGACCGGCTTGTACCCCCAGTAAAACGGGATAACGGGCGAACGACCGGGGTGCGCAATTCTGTACTCCCCCCACTCATGCGCGTAAAAATCCTGACGATTAAGACGCTTACTCAGTCCCGCAAGAATGCCTTTCTCCTGATTCTGGTACGCCTCACCCACGTCATTCACCCCGTGGACCAGAATCACGATCCCCGGCATCGGACGCGGCACGCCAACGCGACGGGTCTGAGCCACTTCCCCCAAATCTTTGTGTACCGGGATATCCCCTTCTGATATGACCCGTGGGGCATACGGGCTTTGTCTGGCTTCCGTCATTACAGTAACTCCATTTTGCAGGTGTCCAGATCATCGGCATCGAGTAACGCTGAATGGCCGTTGCTGTCCGTCACGCCTTCAAGCACTTTCCCGGCCGAACTGGTCAGCCGGAATTTTTGGTTCGCGAGAATTTGCTCCGGGTCGTCTCCGGCGTGCAGCTGGTAGCGGAGTTTAAATGCGCCCTGATTGAACGGCGGGACCGTGACCTGTGCGCTTTCCGGGCCGTCATACTTCAGACTGGGTCCTTTCAGTTCGATTCCCGTCGGCGAGAAGATGGTAACCAGCCCGTCCGGACTGACGCGTATTCCGCCACCGCCACAGACCAGCTGTATGCCCTGTCTGGCGCTGCCGTTCAGCTGCCCGTCGGTACTCGCCATCGTGAAATCCTTCTGCGAGAGCATATGCAGGGCACCGCGCTGGGCCTGCGTCGTGATATCCCCGGCCCCGGCAACCATCTGAATACCGAGCTTGCGGACAAACATCGAGAGTTTTTCCCCCACGGCCAGCGAGAACTTTTTCACCACGTTTACGCTGGTATCCTGACCCGCCGTAACAATCACATCTTTCCCGGCAGACAGTTGCAGACTGTCCGGCGTGACGTGCGCCTGACCTTTGTCGGCATAGGTCAGCAGGCCTGCGCCGGTAAGGTTAGTCAGTGTCTGGCTCAGTTGACTTTGCTGATCGGTTTCCACATTACTGCCCCCGGCTGTCAGTGCGCTTTGTTGCAGCGTCATCGCCAGCGACAATGCTTTTTCCAGCTGCGCAATGGCGGCTGTCATATCCAGTTGCTTACCCGCAGCACGCGGTTGCGCCTCCGTGGTGATCATTACCCCTTTCGCGGCACGGAGCGCCATGTGATTGTCAGTACGCGCTTCAACACCTTCACCGCGCTGCTTTCCCTCTGCGTCAACGAGGTGTCCGGCACTGACCTGACTTTTGCCGTACTCCGTGGAAATCTTGATATGCTCCTGACCGCGGCGGTCCTCCAGGCGGATTTTGTTTGAAGCAGCAGTGCGGATCACGTTGCGGGTGTCGTTGCGGTTTGTAACCAGATCAGGGTGTTTGCCGTCATGCATGACATGCGCAATAAACGGCCGGTCCGGATCGCCGCCTTCAAAGGCTACAGCCACTTCTGTGCCGTCCAGCAGCGGGAAATGAAAACCAAACACATCCCCGCCGTACGGTCTGCCCAGACGCATCAGCGCACTTTCAAAACCGTCACGTTTCTCGTCGAGGTCAAAATCAAACTTCACGCGGTATCGGCCCCGGGCATCGACTCCGGCATAAGTGTGATCCCGTTTGATGGCCGCCACGCGACCGGGTACCGTACCGGCAATCACCGGTCGCGGCAGATATTCCGGACGATAGCTGTAGCTGTTCAGATAAGGGATCCCCTTCAGGATGGCGCGGTAGTGCTGTGCACGACTGCCGGAAAGCGTCATTGTGGTGACAAGAAAACCGTGTTTAAACCCGTCAGGAATATCCCCTGTCGGGTGGAACATCACACCCGGCAACAGTGCGGGGTCACTGGTTGTCCCTCCCAGCACACTCTGTTTGTTCAGCAGGCGCTCATAGCGCAGGCGTGCGCAGAACGTCGCTGTTTCCGCCTCTTCACCGTAAAAATCGCCGTCCTCCAGATAATGATCGGCATAGTGATACTGTTTGCCGCGGGTTATCCCGTCGGGAATATCATTATCGAAAATGGTTTTATCCGCCTGTGGCGAAGATGGATTGCGGTAGTTATACGTACGCACCAGCACGTTTTCGGGAATGAGTTCGTATTGTTCTTCGAGCTCTGTAATGTATTCTTCATGGCTGGTCATGCCGGAATGGCGAACGTACGGCAGCTTCTTATCGCTGAAGACATAGCGGCGGCCACCGTCACCAAAGATGACCACCGTTTCGCCCTGTACCTTGTCGTGGTTTTCAAAGCGAAACCAGATCCCGATCTCAGCCAGCAGACGGCGGATAAACTGGAGATCGGTTTCCTTCCACTGAATGACCATTTCCCTTCGGGGATAGCTGCGACTCAGCTGGTCAAAATCAATGTTGTAGCCTTCAAACTGCCTGCTCTCCTTCATCAGCTGAGTGACGAGCTCGGGTACGGTTACATCCATGTACACGGCCGAGCGGTAATTCCGGTCCAGCAGCGCCAGATCATGCTCCAGCACACACTCATAAAGGGCTTCATCGGCAGATGACTTCAGACGGGCAAACGACGTGATCACCCCGTTAATCTGGCGCACCGGCAGCCAGGGCTCCTGATTGTGCCAGCCAGCTTTCGGATTCGGGGCACGCAGAATAAATTCCGCCCTCTGATTGAGGACATCATTGACTGCAATGTTTGATGCCGGGCTGGTAAAGCGGATGGTGTAACGATAGGGCTTACTGAGTTCTTCTTCCCCGGTAAAAGAGTGAACATCCGGTAAAACAGATTTGCCTCGTGGAAAATACAGTAAATAACGGTTTAACGTATCCTGTTGCTGAACAATGCCTGACAGTCCTGTCATCGTCAAATATCCCTGTTCAAGAATGACTGTTTATTAAAAAACAATACGCCCACAGGCCATTGAATAAAATGCCATTCCGTAACACATCACAGAATGTTACAAAATAAACATCATTCAGTTTAAAGATAAATAAAACAAAAATATTCACACCATAAATAAAAAAAGACCAGGAATAATACCCGCCCCGTATATAACAATTCAGACGGTAACAACTATATGGACGATGCGTTTTACCTGTGAAAGCATCATCAGATATTCAGGAACCGCCGCTGAAGGGTTATTCGGCCCTTTTTCCTGATATAAACCGGTCTTCCCTGGCGAACAGCAATAAATAGTAAACCGGTTCGCCGCCTGATAATAATATATGGCAGTTTCCGTAAGCGGGATTTTACCTGCCACCAGTCTGTGAGGATAAAATCCGTCCCGGTATTCCGGGTTCGCAGGAGAAGGCAGAGAGCGGGAAAAGGTATTCAGTTCGGACGGGAAAGCATCCGCAACGAAGTCCATATCGTGTTCAGACGAAAAAAAATCCGGGTTCAGAGGGGCTGAACCCGGATTGTCTCCTACTGGCAGGATCGTTGAAGTGTTCTTAAACGATCGGCATTACTGCACATGTGCAGGGCGTTTTTTATTGCAGTGGCATAAATGAGGGTTTATGCCCAGCTTATTTGTAGATAACAGCTGTGCCGTGCAGAGTGTTAGGACCGGTCACAGAGGTGATACGGAAAGATTTCGCACCCATTTCTTCCGCTTTTTGCGCCAGCTGATCTTCCAGAGAACCCAGGTTAGTCCCGGCAGATGCTGAGATAGTCCCGACTTTATGCTGATCGGCAGGGGTGGATTGCACTTCAACAGCAGCAAAGCTGGCGAAAGAGAGTGAGCTCAGAACAGCGGCAGCGATGAGAGTTTTTACGTTTTTCATGATCTTTACCTTTTGCAGATGAATTTGGAGGTCGTTAGCCATTTAGTTAACGATCGATAGGTAAATCATAAATGTGATCCAGCTCACGCGTCAACATAATTTTATAATGAGCGTTAAGTTATTTTTAAAGTCGTTAATTTTCATACGCATATGATTAATTTATTTTTAAGCATTCAGCGCTGGTGGTGGCTTGCGTTTATTTTTATAATGGTTATTCAACAAACCAACAGAGGACCAACGGCACATGACAACCGATGTCACGAGTTGTGCGAAGAAAAGCCGTGGCCGACCAAAAGTGTTTGACAGGGATGCAGCGCTTGATAAGGCCATGACTCTCTTCTGGCAACATGGGTATGAAGCGACCTCGCTTTCCGATCTGGTGGAAGCCACCGGAGCCAAAGCGCCGACGCTGTATGCTGAATTTACCAATAAAGAGGGGCTGTTCAGGGCAGTGCTGGACAGGTACATTTCGCGCTTTGCGGCGAAGCACGAAGCCCAGCTTTTTTGTGAAGAAAAAAGCGTTGAACAGGCTCTGCGGGATTACTTCACCGCCGTCGCAACCTGTTTTACCAGTAAAGACACGCCTGCGGGCTGCTTTATGATTAACACCTCTGCCACCCTTGCGGCGTCGTCAAAAGAGATCGCCAATACGGTGAAATCGCGTCACGCCATGCAGGAGGAGACGCTCAGCGCGTTTCTGGCTCAGCGTCAGCAGCGCGGTGAAATCCCGGCGCACTGTAACCCTCAGGTGCTGGCGCAATACCTGAGCTGTATTTTGCAGGGGATGTCGATCAGCGCCCGTGAAGGGGCCTCGCTGGAAAAACTTCAGACTATCAGCGACACCACGCTGCGACTGTGGCCTGAGCTCCTCAAACTCTGATGCAAAAAAAAAGCTCCTCAGCCTTAGCGCATGAGGAGCTAAATTCAGAGAACATCTATTTTTTACACTTTGTTATTCAGAACCAGCTGGCCATTTCCATCCAGTGGGATTTGCGTGCCGGGATCTTTATCCATGCGGATTTTGCCCTGCTGATCGCCAATTTTATACGTCACGTCATAACCCAGCATTTTCTCCGACTTGTCATAGACGGTTTTGCAGCGCTGCTGAGTGGTGGTGTAGGTATCGTTATCCTGCATCGCGCCCTGCACCTGGTTACCGGCATAGCCACCACCCAGCGCGCCGACCACGGTCGCCACATCCCTGCCCCGACCACCGCCAAACTGGTGACCAATCACGCCACCCGCTACCGCTCCCAGAACAGAACCGGCAATACGGTTTTCATCCTGTACCGGACGACGGTGAGTTACCGAGACGTTACGGCACTCCTGACGAGGAGTTTTTACGGTTTCTTTAATCGGCGTAGCAGAAACCACCTGAGCATACTGCGGGCCGCGATCTAATACGTTGAGACTGGCAACGGCAGCCACACCTAACGCAGCCGCAACACCAATCCCTATACCCGCCAACATTGATTTATTCACGGGACTTCCTCCTTTGTTGCTATTGGTAACAATTTTGCAATGGAGGCACGACCTCGCCAATCAGATAAAGGATCAAAAAAGCGGCACTACGAGGGGGGAGCGTCGATTTAGGAGAACTCTTAAGCACTCAAACTGTGATCTGCAGCATGAAATGCTAAAAACTCCCTCCGGAGAGCCCGGAGGGAGTGAAAGATTAGTGCAGCTTGAGACGCGGACGGATCACGCGGTTGATGCGGCCCACCAGCATCATCAGTCCGGTTTTGAAGTAGCCATGCAGCGCAATCTGGTGCATACGGTACAGGGAGATATACACGAAGCGGGCAATGCGCCCTTCTACCATCATCGAGCCACGCATCAGGTTACCCATCAGGCTGCCGACGGTTGAGAAGTTGGACAGCGATACCAGCGAACCGTGGTCTTTATAGACATACGCTTTCATTGGCTTACCTTTGGTCTGCGCCAGGATGTTGTGCAGCACGAGGCTTGCCATCTGGTGAGCGGCCTGAGCACGCGGCGGCACGAAGCCACCTTCAGGACGCGCGCAGGAAGCGCAGTCACCAATAGCAAAGATGTCAGGGTCGCGGGTGGTTTGCAGCGTCGGCTCCGTCACCAGCTGGTTAATGCGGTTCGTTTCCAGGCCACCAATATCTTTCATGAAGTCAGGAGCTTTGATACCTGCCGCCCAGACCATCAGATCCGCTTTGATGTACTCGCCGTCTTTGGTGTGCAGACCGCCTTCGTCAGCGCTGGTCACCATGGTCTGTGTCAGCACCCGCACGCCCAGTTTGGTCAGTTCATTGTGCGCCGCGCCGGAAATACGCGGTGGCAGCGCAGGCAGAATGCGTTCACCCGCTTCAACCAGCGTCACGTTCAGCGCTTCGTTGGTTAACCCTTTATAGCCGTAGCTGTGCAGCTGCTTCACCGCATTGTGCAGCTCAGCAGACAGCTCAACGCCCGTCGCACCGCCGCCGACAATGGCGATATTCACCTTGCCGTTCGCTCCCAGATTACTGGTGTACTTCAGGAACAGGTTCAGCATTTCCTGATGGAAACGACGCGCCTGGTGCGGGTTATCAAGGAAGATACAGTGCTCTTTCACGCCAGGCGTGTTGAAATCGTTAGAGGTACTGCCCAGCGCCATAACCAGCGTGTCATACGCCAGCTTGCGCTCCGGGACCAGCAGCTCCCCTTTTTCATCACGCAGCTCTGCCAGAGTAATGGTTTTGCTTTCACGGTTGATGTCCACCACCGATCCCAGCTGGAACTGGAAGTGATGGTTGCGCGCGTGTGCCAGATAGCTCAGTGCGTCCACACCCTCATCCAGAGAGCCGGTCGCCACTTCGTGCAGCAACGGTTTCCACAGGTGACTGTGGTTACGATCCACCAGCGTAATTTTGGCTTTTTTACCGCGACCCAGCTTCTTGCCCAGCTGTGTCGCCAGCTCCAGCCCGCCAGCACCACCGCCTACAATCACTATCTTTTTCAATGGCGTAGTCAACGTGACCCCCTCAAATTATTAACCAATTGTTAATTAAAAGTTATAAAAATAACCCTTAATTAACAACAGGTTACAGCACTGAAACCATTCAGGTGAATTGAGAATAACACGTCAGGCGCATTGGTCATACCAAAATTGATATGCATCAAGTTTTGATGGCTTAAAATTAGACAATTCTGGTCAAAAAGAAAGCCCGGTACGCTTTCGCGTCCGGGCTTCTGGATCTGCTGACGGGGCTTAACCCAGCGTTTTAAACGCTTTGATACGCTGCAGGTGTGGCGAGATGTTCTTAAACTTGTGGGTCTGTTCTTCGTCCCAGACGATCTCATAGTAATGATGCAGCAGTTCTGCAGCCCGGTGGCTGTTGAGTGCCTCATCGTTACGCGACAGGATCACCAGGCAGCGGTCACGGTTTTTCTCCCGAAAATTGCTGACGCATTTGGTCGCAATATCGACATACTCTTCCGGGCGGTCAATCTTGCCTTCCATGTTCTCGTTCGGGAAAAGGTTAGGATTAAATACCACCTGGCGGATGTCGCACAGGAAGCCAATCCGCTCTGCCCAGTAGCCGCCCAGCCCTACGCCACAGATCAACGGACGATCGTCGACGTTAAGCTGCAGCATCTTGTCCACTTCTTTAAGCAGATGCTGCATATCATGCTTCGGATGGCGCGTGCTGTAGCTGATCAACCGTACATCCGGATCGATAAACTGCAGCTGCAGCACCTTCTCATGATTACCAGGACTGTTTGAGTCAAAACCGTGTAAATAGATGATCATCGTCTTCTCACCATGCTACGCCTTCCGGGAGGGTTTACAGGCTGGCTTTATGTGCCTGCCAGCGCTCATTCAGGTCTTCAAGCCGGGCGTTGACCGTCTTCCAGCGCGCCGAATCCATCAGCTCCTGACGGCTAAATGAACCTTTATGATACAATTGTGTAACACGCTCTGCATTGATCGGCGACAGGTTATCCAGCACGCTAACCGCACCTTTACGATTATTGCAGACCAGGATCATATCGCAACCTGCATCCAGCGAGGCCTGACCGCGTTCAGCATAGCTGCCCATGATCGCCGCCCCTTCCATCGATAAATCGTCAGAGAAGATCACGCCATTGAAGCCCAGCTCCTGGCGCAAAACGGTTTTCAGCCAGTGCGGAGAGCCGCTGGCAGGACGCGGATCAACGTCACTGTAAATCACGTGCGCCGGCATGATGGCGTCCAGCTTGTTATCGGTGATAAGCGAACGGAACACCGACATGTCTTTGGCGCGAATTTCCGCTTCCGGGCGCGGATCGCGCGGGGTCTCTTTGTGGGAATCCGCCGTTACCGCCCCGTGGCCCGGGAAGTGTTTCCCGGTGGTTTTCATCCCTGCAGCGTGCATGCCGTCGATGAAGCGGGTTGCCATTGCCAGCGCAACACGCGGATCTTCATGGTATGAACGCTCGCCAATGGCGGCGCTGATATGCCCCACGTCCAGTACCGGGGCAAAACTGATGTCGATATCCATGGCAATCATCTCGCTGGCCATCAGCCAGCCGGCCTCCTGCGCCAGTCTCCCGCCCTCTTCCGTACCGAGCAGTGCGGCAAAAGACTGAGCCGCCGGCAGACGGGTAAACCCTTCGCGAAAACGCTGCACGCGTCCGCCTTCCTGATCCACGGCCACCACCAGATGGTTGCGCGATGCGGCGCGGATCTGACGCACCAGCTCACGCAACTGAGCCGGATCGTGATAGTTGCGGGTAAACAGGATCAGGCCCCCCACCAGCGGATGCGCCAGAATTTCACGCTCCTCCGCATCCAGCTCAAACCCTTCTACATCCAACATGACTGGACCCACATCCACCTCTCTTATCCTTTAGTTTGTAACTGACGCCAGGCATCGTCTGCCAGCGCAATAAAATGTTTGTCTCTGGACTGCTGGTAGCGCATTTCAAACCAGCCGGCCATTAATATGACGACCCAGGGTCGCCAGCGTCTGACCTGACGCTTCAGCGCGTCGACGTCAATCTGTGCCAGCCTGGCGTAGTCCCTGATGAGCGCCTGCCGCGCGGCGTCGCTTTCCGTCCAGACCGCCGCCAGCTCCAGCGCCACATCGCCATCTCCGGCATATTCCCAGTCGATCAGCCGTATCCCCGCCGGTGTATGCACAATATTTCCGGGATGAACATCCATGTGCAACGGCGAGAGCCGAATCGGCTGTGGCTCGCCCGTTTTACGCAGCCGTTTGAGCTGTGCCAGCCACGCCGGGCTGCGTCTCTCCGGCAGGGCTTGCTGCCAGTAATGTTCGAGCAAGGGAAATAACGTGATTCGCCATCCCAGACGGGGTTGCTGGTGCAAATGATACAGCATCGCCGCAAGCTGCGGCGTGTCCGGCAGCGCGCTTTTAACCTCGCCTTCCAGATACTCAACGGCCATCCATCCCTGTCTGAAAAAACGGGGCGCGGGCACCAGATCTGACGGAAAACGTCTCAGGGCACGAAACTGACGACGAAAATGGGAGGCAGGCGCGAAAGGATCGTGATTTTGCCGCAGGACCAGGCGTTGATCACCCTGCGCAATAATGCAACTCGCGCCGCCAAGCCCGGAGTGGGCCTGCGGCGCGATAAGGCGATACTGCGGAAAATAGCGTGTCAGGATCTCGTCACGCGTGCTGTCATTGTTGCGTAACCGCACCTTTACCTGACCAGATAATTTCGCCTGTCTGAACCAGCATCAGCTGCATCTGCAGGGCTGGCGTGTTCACGTTGCCGGTGGCGTTAGAGTACAGCACATACTGTGCGCCCACGTTACGGGCAATACCGATTGCCTTGCTACGTGTGCCGAGGCTGTCCTGTGGCGACAGGCCAAGCTGCTGTTTGGCTACCGCGAGCTGCTGGGCGGAGACCAGCGTAAACTTACCGTTGTTTGCCAGCGCATTGCGCAGGGTTTCTGTCGCTTCGCCCGCGTTCAGAGAACCGTTGGTACGGTTGTTCACGCTATCAACCAACAACACGCTACCTGCGGTCACACCCTGTGCCTGCAGCATTTTGCCCACCATCGGCTGCATTGCCCCGTTCCAGTCGTAATGGCGCACGCGCGGCGTGGGCTGCGACGTCTGGTCCGGATGTTCAATTGGCCCTGGCTGCGCCGGAATAGACGGTACAGACGGCACGGTTGGCTGCGGCTGCGTTGGCTGCGTTGGCTGTTCCGTGCCCGGTTTAGCCTCTTCCACAGGCGCCGGTTGTTCAGTACGGGTCACACACCCTGCCAGGAACAGGGCAAAAGCGGTCACGAGCGCATAACGGCTCACATTTTTAATCAAGGTTCACCCCTCAGAGATAAAGATAAAGTCTCACTTTATGCGCACCCAGATAGTTGGCGCTGCCATAGAGCGTTACCGACGACCTTGCCGGAAGGGTAACGCTGCGCGCCGCCTCCAGCGGGTGCATTTCAAGACCTCTTGCGTCATACCAGAAAAAACGGTAGTGAACCGTTACTGGTTCATGTCTTTCATTAAAGAGCGTAGAGGAGGCAGACGAGTTGATTTCACTGATGGTCAGCGCGGGTTGTTGCGCGGTAATGCCCGCAGCAAGCACAGAGGATTCCATCACCAGCGTCTGCTCATCATTCACGGGGATCGCCGGGCGTGAACTGCACCCCACAATCGTCATCGTCATTATCAGCGCTGCAATACGCCCTTTAAACATGTCAAAGACCTTTGTGTGCCAGCATCGGCCCCAGAGGACGTCCACCCAGCAGATGCATATGAATATGATAAACTTCCTGGCCGCCATGACGGTTGCAGTTCATGATCAGACGATAACCGTCTTCAGCAATGCCTTCCTGTTCAGCGATTTTCGCGGCCACCGTCAGCATACGACCTAACGCCACTTCGTGCTCGGTTTTTACGTCGTTTACGGTCGGAATCAGAATATTAGGAATGATAAGGATGTGCGTCGGTGCCTGAGGGGAAATGTCCCGGAAAGCCGTCACCAGTTCATCCTGATAGACGATATCCGACGGAATTTCGCGACGGATAATTTTACTGAAAATCGTTTCTTCAGCCATGACCTTTTCCTTTTTTGTTTAATCTGGCGCGAGCAATCGCTGTTAACACACGCTCTGATTGAGTGCGTGACACAATTCAAGAGTATGAGCGAGTTTCTCCTGTCCTTTCAACCTCCTCCCCCGATTTCTTTCCTGAATGTTCATCAGCTGAACGAAGAGTGACCGGTAAAGCGCGCGGGTGCGTTTTTTTAAGACAGAAATAAAAAAGGCAGCCATTCGGCTGCCTTAGTCTCCCCAGGTCACAACTTAGCTGTTGCGGATGTACTCATCCATTTCGGTTTTCAGGTTATCGGATTTGGTACCGAAGATTGCCTGTACACCGGAACCTGCAACAACCACACCGGCTGCGCCCAGTTTTTTCAGACCCGGCTGGTCTACTTTCGCGACGTCGGCCACGCTCACACGCAGACGAGTGATGCACGCGTCCAGGTTAGTGATATTCTCTTTACCGCCGAACGCGGCAACCAGTGCTGGTGCCATTTCGCTGGTTGCACCCGCTTTGCTGTCTTCTGTCGCATCTTCACGGCCTGGGGTTTTCAGGTCCAGTGCTTTGATCAGCACACGGAAGATGGTGTAGTACACAACGGCGTAGCACGCACCCACGATTGGGAACAGCCACAGTTTGCTGCTGTTACCGGACAGAACGATGAAGTCGATCAGACCGTGAGAGAAGGACGTACCGTCACGCATACCCAGCAGGATACAGATTGGGAATGCCAGACCTGCCAGAATCGCGTGAATCACGTACAGGATCGGCGCAACGAACATGAAGGAGAACTCGATCGGCTCGGTGATACCGGTCAGGAACGAGGTCAGCGCTGCGGAGATCATGATACCGCCCACTTTTGCACGGTTCTCTGGTTTAGCAGAGTGCCAGATAGCGATTGCCGCTGCTGGCAGGCCGTACATTTTGAACAGGAAGCCACCAGACAGTTTACCTGCAGTTGGGTCGCCCGCCATGTAACGTGGAATATCGCCGTGGAACACCTGGCCTGCGGCATTGGTGAATTCACCAATCTGCATCTGGAATGGAACGTTCCAGATGTGGTGCAGACCGAATGGCACCAGGCAACGCTCGATGAAGCCGTAGATACCAAACGCCACAACCGGGTTCTGGTAAGCAGCCCACTGAGAGAAGGTCTGGATAGCGGAACCGATGGGTGGCCAGATGAAGGACAGGATCACGCCAGTGAAAATCGCTGCCAGACCAGAAATGATCGGAACGAAACGCTTGCCCGCGAAGAAGCCCAGATACTCAGGCAGCTTGATGCGATAGAAGCGGTTAAACATATACGCTGCAATCGCACCGGAGATGATACCGCCCAGAACACCGGTGTCCGCCAGGTGTTTCGCGGCAATCTCTTCTGCCGGTAAATGCAGAACCAGCGGCGCAACCACAGCCATGGTTTTCACCATGATGCCGTAAGCCACCACTGCAGCCAGCGCAGATACGCCGTCGTTGTTGGTGAAGCCCAGAGCCACACCGATCGCGAAGATCAGTGGCATGTTAGCAAAGA
This sequence comes from Enterobacter sp. WCHEn090032, assembly GCF_003986875.1. Lineage (NCBI taxonomy): Bacteria > Pseudomonadati > Pseudomonadota > Gammaproteobacteria > Enterobacterales > Enterobacteriaceae > Enterobacter > Enterobacter sp. WCHEn090032. The sequence goes on along the minus strand of NZ_RXRN01000010.1, from coordinate 59,874 downwards.
CAGAACCGCCTGCTTCGGCCATCACGTGGGAAACTACGGCTGGCAGCCAGCTGAAGTTAGCAGAACCGACACCCAGCAGGATACCTGCGATAGGCAGTACGGATACTGGCAGCATCAGCGATTTACCGACCTTTTGCAGGTTAGCAAATGCATTCTTAAACATAATTGAGAGTGCTCCTGAGTATTTGTGCTTTTTTTACGCTTTCACGCATTGGCCCGGGGGGAGTACCGTGCCGTGGACAGGACATCTAAGCGCCCTTTATTTATTACACAGAGTAAAATAATTCCCTCTGAGTTTGTTTGACGGCTATCACGTTTCAGCTTAAGGCGGTCGAAAAACTTTCAGTTATTTACAAAAAGCATGTCCGGATGTGTCTAAAAACACCCTCACCGCCCCAAATGAGGCGGTGAACTTTACTCGTTTTATTTATTAATTACGAGCCTAAAAAAAACAGGTGTATCAGACAGATTGCAGGCGGGCGGGGTCGATATGGAACAGCGTAGAGAAGTTTTCCGTGGTGACGCGAGCCAGCTCTTCAATACTGACACCTTTAAGCACGGCCATGTACTCCGCAACATCTCTCGTCATCGCCGGTTGGTTCTCTTTACCGCGATGCGGTACCGGTGCCAGATAAGGAGAGTCTGTTTCCACCAGAATGCGATCGAGCGGAACATAACGCGCAGCATCACGAAGTTGCTCAGCGTTACGGAACGTGACGATCCCGGAAAACGAAATATAAAACCCCAAATCAAGCAGTTTACCCGCCGTTTCTCTGTCTTCTGTGAAACAGTGTAGTACGCCCCCGCAATCCGTCACGTTTTCTTCCCGCAGGATCGCCAGCGTATCGGCACGCGCATCGCGGGTATGCACAATAACCGGCTTGTTAAGCTCGCGGCCGATGCGGATATGATGGCGGAAAGACTCCTGCTGGCGCGGTTTCGTTTCCGGCGTGTAAAAATAGTCCAGCCCGGTTTCACCCATCGCCACCACGCCCTCTTCTGCGGCCAGTCGGCGCAGATCCTCGACGTCATACACCTCATCCTGATTCAACGGATGAACGCCGCAGGAAAACACCACGTTATCGCGAACGCCTACCAGCTCGCGCATCGTGCGATAACCCGGCAGCGTCGTCGCCACCGCAAGGCAAAATTTCACATCGCGGGCCGCGGCTTTCGCCAGCACGTCATCCACGTTTTTATGCAGGGATTGATAATCCAGGCCATCAAGATGGCAGTGTGAGTCGACTAAAAACATAATGTCTCTCTCAGAGATGGGAAACAGGCGGTGTGACGCCGGGTTGCAGGTAATGTTCAATGCGCAGTAACTGGTCGGTCAGTAAAAGCTCGCGATTAAGACCAGTAACGGTTAAAAGCTCTTCACGACTCTGACAAATGTCATGAAGCATCGCGTGAAGAACCGCACCTGAGAGGCGGTTCGCCAGCGTATTCACCAGTGTCCATGCATCCGGATTGGTCAGCAGCGTTGCCCCTTGCTGGATTTTTAGCGCATCCAGCAGTAAGGCGGCCAGCCAGTGCAGACGCTCGGCGGCCTGGTCGCTGTTGAGCACCGGCAATACGCTTAGCCAGTCACCGCTGTGAAGCGAAGACTCGACGGCCCGGCAGAGCGCTTCGCGCTGTGACCAGACGTCCGGCTGCAGTATGGCCAGTGCCGCCGCCGGAGCTCCGCTGCTCAGGCGCAAGGCGGACAGCGCACTTTCAGGTGACGTTGTCACCTCTCGCTCCAGCCAGCTCAGCGCCCATGATTCCTGAGGCACCGCGAGGTGATGAAGACGGCAGCGGCTGCGCAACGTCGCCAGCAATCGTCCCGGATCGCGGCACGAGAGGAAAAACCATGTTTTTTCCGGCGGCTCTTCAAGGGTCTTAAGCAGCGCATTAGCCGCCGCCTCGGTCAGCTGGGTGGCGTCTTTAAGCCAGACGACTTTAGCCCCGCCCAGACGCGCGTGTTCGTACAATTTTTCACTGACTTCACGCACGGCATCAATACCCAGTGCGCTCTTGCCCTTCTCAGGCTCAAGCGTGTAGTAGTCAGGATGTGTGCCCGCCTGCATCAGCTGACATCCACGGCACTTGCCGCAGCTTTTGTGCCCTTCCGGCTGCTGACACATCAGAAAACGGGTGATGGCATAAATTAGCGCCTCATCCCCCATCCCTGGCAATGCCTGAATCAGTAACGCATGATGCCCCCGCCCCGCCTGATAGCTGCCGATCAGCTGTTCAAAGTGCGGACGCAACCATGGATACCATTTCATGCCTGCTGCTCCTGTACCCACTGTGTAACGGTCTGCTGAATATCGCGCGTGACGTCATCCAGCGACTGCGTCGCATCGATGGTACGAATAGCGCTGTCCTGTGCCGCCAGCTCAAGATAGCGTGCACGGGTGCGGTTAAAGAAATCAAAGGACTCTTGTTCAATGCGGTCCAGCTCGCCGCGCGCGCGCGCGCGTTTGAGCCCCACTTCCGGCGTAACGTCCAGATAGAGGGTCAGGTCGGGGCGAAAATCCCCCAATACGGCATTACGCAGCGTTGCCAGCATTGTCTGGTCAATACCGCGTCCCCCGCCCTGATACGCCTGAGTAGACAGATCGTGACGATCGCCAATAACCCACTTACCCTCGGCCAGCGCGGGCTTAATCACCGTCTCAACCAGCTGTACGCGCGCCGCGTAGAACATCAGCACTTCCGCTTTGTCAGTGATAACTTCGTCGCCAACGGATTTAATGTCCAGTACCAGGCTGCGCAGCTTCTCGGCCAGCAGCGTACCACCCGGCTCACGGGTAAATACCATGTCCGTCACGCCAAGCGCCTTGAGCGTATCCACCACCACGTTGCGGGCAGTGGTTTTACCTGCCCCTTCGAGTCCCTCAATGACAATGTATTTACTGCGCATTTTTTTCCTTAAGTGCCTTCAGATAGTCCTGGACGGAACGATTATGGCTGGCAAGGTTGGTGTTAAAGGTGTGCCCCCCTTTTCCATCCGCCACAAAATAGAGATACGGTGTTTTAGCCGGGTGCGCGGCTGCCCTGAGCGACGCCTCGCTCGGCGTGGCAATCGGGCCAGGCGGTAAACCACTAATCACATACGTATTATACGCCGTGGGTGTTTCGAGATCTTTTCTGGAAATTTTGCCGGTATAACTCTCACCCATGCCGTAGATAACGGTAGGGTCGGTTTGCAGACGCATGCCGATACGCAGACGGTTGATAAAGACAGACGCCACCCGATCCCGCTCAGCGGCGACGGCCGTCTCCTTTTCAATGATTGACGCCATCGTCACAAACTGGTTCCGATCGTTGTAAGGCAGCCCTTCCATTCGCCCTTCCCAGGCGGCATCGACCGCTGCGACCATTTTTTTATGCGCCCGCTTCAGAATCGCCACGTCGGTTGTACCGGCGGTATACATCCAGGTGTCTGGCCAGAACCAGCCTTCCACCCATTCCGGATGCTCTAATTTCAGCGCCTCGGCCACCGTCTGATAGCGATCGTCTTTTAACGTGTGTTTGATATACGGCGCGTCGCGCAGTTGTTTGAGGTAATCGCTCAGGCGCATCCCCTCCACAAACCGCAGGGGGAACTGCGCTTCTTTACCGCTTTCCAGCAACTGCATCATCTCCCTGACGGTCATTCCCGGCGTGAAGCGATAGGTACCGGCTTTGAAATGAGACAGGTCAGGCTCCACGCGCAATAGCCACTGGAAAACGCGCGGACGATTGATAATCTTGTCGCCATAGAGCTGTTCCCCAAGCGCCTGGCGGCCCGTCCCCGCTTTCAGGGTGAAGATTGTTTCGTCTTTAATCAGGATTTTACTGTTCGCCAGCTGGCGAACTTTCCACACGCCTGCTCCGCCAGCGACACCCAGCGCAACGATCAGGAGAAGGACAAAGCGCAACATTTTTTTCATGACTATCTGGTTTGCTCACATATCGGGGCTAAAAACTGAAACAGCTCTCGCGAAGTCCAGCGGTGTTGACCATACGCACGGACCGGTACAACAGGCATCAGCGCATTACACATGATGACTTCATCTGCGGTTTGTAGCGCCGCTTCACCTGCACTCACTTCGACAACGCGAAAGCCGGAGTGTGCCAGCTGCTGCAAACAAAACTGACGCATAATGCCGTTCACACCCGCCTGTTCCAGTGACGGCGTGAAAACATCATTCCCCTGCCGCCAGAATAAATTAGCCGCACAGCATTCCGTAATGACGCCTTCGCTGTCAAGAACCAGCGCCTCATCGGCGTCCGTCTGCTCAAGATGAGTACGAATCAACACCTGCTCCAGGCGATTGAGATGCTTAATGCCGGCGAGCATGGCGTTTCGTCCCAGCCGCAGGGGACTCAACGTCAGGGTGACGCCCTCTTCTCGCCAGCGAGCGTAATGCACGGGATAAGCAGACGTGGAGAGGATACGCGTTGGGTTAAGGCACGACGCGGCACTGTACCCCCGGCCACCACTGCCACGGCTGATGATAACTTTAAGTACGCCGCTCTGCTTCCCGGATGCCAGCTGGCACATTTCCTGACGCAATGTGTCCCACTGTGTAAAGGGGATCAGTAACGCTTCGCAGGCCGTTTGCAGACGACGAAGGTGGGCATCAAGCAGGCATACGTCACCATCGGCAATGCGCGCCGTGGTAAAGCAACCATCACCAAACTGCGTCGCCCTGTCGCTGGCAGGCAGCGTGTCCTGCTCAAGGCCATTGATTAAAAACATGGTGGCTCCTTATGCGTGGGCGTTTAGTCTGGCAGGATGTTATGCAGCCGACAAGAAGATTAGCCTTAATAAAAAAGGTCCGGCAAGCGGACCTTTTTTAGGGCTATCGAGAGTCTGAATCAAATCTTTTTGAAGATCAGAGAACCATTCGTACCGCCGAAGCCAAAGGAGTTACACAGGGTGTACTCCATACCACTAACCTGGCGCGCTTCATGAGGAACGAAGTCCAGGTCGCAACCTTCATCCGGGTTATCCAGGTTGATGGTTGGCGGAACAGCCTGATCGCGCAGCGCAAGGATAGAGTAGATAGATTCTACTGCACCCGCCGCACCCAACAGGTGACCGGTCATGGATTTGGTAGAACTCACCAGTACGCGGCTGGCAGACTCGCCGAAGATAGACTTAACCGCCTGCGCTTCTGCTTTATCACCTGCTGGTGTTGACGTCCCGTGCGCGTTAACGTAGCCAATCTGAGCTGGAGTAATACCCGCATCACGGATTGCGTTTTCCATCGCCAGCGCAGCACCCGCGCCGTTCTCCGGAGGAGACGTCATATGGTAAGCGTCGCTACTCATACCAAAGCCAACGACTTCAGCATAAATTTTCGCACCACGTTTTTTCGCGTGTTCGTACTCTTCCAGCACGAGCATACCTGCACCGTCGCCCAGCACGAAACCGTCACGGTCTTTATCCCACGGACGGCTTGCCGCCTGAGGATTATCGTTGCGGGTAGACAGCGCACGCGCGGCACCAAAGCCACCCACGCCGAGCGGGGTACTGGCTTTTTCAGCGCCGCCCGCCACCATAGCATCTGCATCGCCGTACGCAATAATGCGCGCGGCCTGGCCGATGTTATGCACGCCAGACGTACATGCGGTCGCAATAGAGATGCTTGGCCCACGCAGGCCGAACATGATGGTCAGGTGACCCGCCACCATATTAACAATCGTGGACGGAACGAAGAACGGGCTGATTTTACGCGGTCCGCCATTCATCAGAGATGTATGGTTTTCCTCAATCAGGCCAAGACCGCCAATCCCGGAGCCGATAGCGGCGCCGATACGGGTTGCGTTCTCTTCCGTAATCTCAAGGCCAGAATCCTGCATGGCCTGAACGCCAGCGACAATTCCATATTGAATGAAGGCATCCATCTTGCGCTGTTCTTTGCGCGAGATGATCTCTTCACAGTTAAAATCCTTTACTAAGCCAGCAAATTTCGTTGCATAGGCGCTAGTATCGAAATGGTCGATTAGGCTGATGCCGCTCTGACCGGCAAGGAGAGCTTTCCAGGTGGACTCTACGGTATTGCCGACAGGAGACAACATGCCAAGTCCGGTCACAACTACACGACGCTTAGACACGTTTGTCCTCCAGGGAGGGATAAAAAAAGAGATTCGTGGGACTAAAAAAGATAAAACTCAGGCGGTCGAATGACCGCCTGGAGATGTTCACTTACGCCTGGTGACCGTTGATGTAATCAATGGCAGCCTGAACGGTGGTGATCTTCTCAGCTTCTTCGTCCGGAATCTCAGTATCAAACTCTTCTTCCAGAGCCATTACCAGCTCAACGGTGTCAAGAGAATCTGCGCCCAGGTCTTCAACGAAGGAAGCGGAGTTCACAACTTCTTCCTGCTTAACGCCCAGCTGTTCGCCGATAATTTTCTTAACGCGTTCTTCGATAGTGCTCATACTCTTAAATTTCCTATCAAAACTCGCTTTCGCGATGGTTTTCGTAGTGTATAAAATGTTGAAAAATTTGCAACTAAATCCCGGCAGTTCGTACCACGATTTTACGTTATTTTGAGGCCTTTTACCCAAATAACGCAAATTTTTTTATCGTGGTTAAACCATATACATCCCGCCGTTGACGTGGAGGGTCTCACCAGTGATGTAACCCGCTTCGTCAGAGGCTAAAAATGCAACCGCACTGGCAATTTCTTTCGGGTCGCCTAAGCGGCCCGCAGGAACAGCTGCCAGCGTACCCGCACGCTGCTCATCAGTCAGCGCACGCGTCATGTCCGTTTCAATAAAGCCCGGAGCAACAACGTTTACAGTAATACCGCGGGACGCGACTTCACGCGCCAGCGACTTACTGAAACCAATCAGACCTGCTTTCGCCGCAGCGTAGTTAGCCTGACCAGCATTTCCCATGGTACCAACCACAGAACCGACAGTGATAATACGACCATGACGCTTTTTCATCATAGCGCGCATTACCGCTTTTGACAGACGGAATACAGATGACAGGTTGGTTTCGATGATATCGTTCCACTCGTCGTCTTTCATTCGCATTAACAGGTTATCACGGGTGATCCCGGCATTGTTTACCAGAATATCCACTTCGCCAAACTCTGCGCGAATATTTTCCAGAACAGATTCGATAGATGCAGGCTCGGTCACATTCAGTACCAGACCTTTACCGTTCGCACCCAGATATTCGCTGATACTCTTCGCACCATTCTCGCTGGTTGCTGTACCAATCACCTTCGCGCCGCGCGCAACCAGTGTTTCAGCAATCGCACGCCCGATACCGCGGCTAGCCCCAGTCACCAGGGCGATTTTTCCTTCAAAACTCATGGTATTCCTCTTTTATTGCGAGAGTGCCGCTGACATCGCTTCCGGCTCGTTAATCGCCGAGGCAGTCAGGGTGTCAACAATACGTTTAGTCAGACCGGTGAGGACTTTCCCTGGGCCAACTTCATACAGATGCTCAACGCCCTCCGCTGCCATAAACTCAACGGTTTTGGTCCACTGTACCGGGCTGTAGAGCTGGCGAACCAGCGCGTCACGGATAGCTTCCGGCGAAGTTTCGCATTTCACGTCGACGTTGTTCACAACGGAAATCGTCGGTGCGTTAAACGTAATTTTTTCCAGCTCGACCGCCAGTTTTTCGGCAGCAGGTTTCATCAGCGCACAGTGTGACGGCACGCTAACAGGCAGCGGCAGCGCACGTTTGGCACCCGCCGCTTTACAGGCCGCACCAGCACGTTCAACCGCTTCTTTATGACCGGCGATAACGACCTGGCCCGGCGAGTTGAAGTTAACCGGAGAAACCACCTGGCCTTCAGCGGATTCTTCGCACGCTTTTGCAATCGCGGCATCATCCAGACCGATGATGGCAGACATACCGCCCGTGCCTTCTGGCACCGCTTCCTGCATGAATTTTCCGCGCAGTTCCACCAGACGTACCGCGTCAGCAAACGCGATCACACCGGCACAGACCAGCGCAGAGTATTCACCCAGGCTATGGCCCGCGAGCAGCGCTGGCGCTTTACCACCCTGCTGCTGCCAGACACGCCACAACGCAACGGACGCGGTCAGCAGTGCTGGCTGGGTCTGCCAGGTTTTGTTCAGTTCTTCGGCCGGCCCCTGCTGGGTCAGCGCCCACAAATCATAACCCAGTGCATCGGAAGCTTCACGGAAAGTCTCTTCAATTACCGGATAGTTTGCTGCCATTTCAGACAACATCCCAACGGTTTGAGAGCCCTGCCCCGGGAACACAAAAGCAAATTGCGTCATTTTTTATTCCTTATCCTAGAAACGAACCAGCGCGGAACCCCAGGTGAACCCGCCACCGAAGGCTTCAAGCAAGACCAGCTGGCCCCGTTTGATTCGCCCGTCGCGTACCGCTTCGTCAAATGCGCACGGTACTGACGCCGCAGAGGTGTTGCCGTGGCGATCCAGCGTCACCACGACGTTATCCATCGACATGCCCAGCTTTTTCGCGGTCGCGCTGATGATACGCAGGTTCGCCTGGTGCGGCACCAGCCAGTCGAGTGCAGTGCGTTCCAGGTTATTGGCTTCCAGCGTCTCATCAACAATGTGCGCAAGCTCAGTCACCGCCACCTTGAACACCTCATTACCTGCCATGGTCAGGTAAATGGCATTGTCTGGATTAACGCGATCGGCGTTAGGCAGTGTCAGCAGCTCACCGTAGCTTCCGTCGGCATGCAGATGCGTGGAGATAATGCCCGGCTCTTCGGACTGGCCCAGCAGCACCGCACCTGCACCATCACCAAAAATAATGATCGTTCCGCGATCGGTCGGATCGCAGGTACGCGCCAGCACGTCAGCACCGATCACCAGCGCATATTTGACGGCACCGGACTTAACATACTGATCGGCAACGCTCAGTGCATAGGTGAAACCTGCACACGCGGCAGCGACGTCAAACGCCGGACAGCCCTTAATGCCGAGCATATTTTGCACCTGGCACGCCGCGCTTGGGAAAGCGTGTGTGGCAGACGTCGTGGCGACCACGATCAAACCAATCTGTTCTTTATCAATGCCCGCCATCTCGATAGCACGCTGTGCGGCTTCGTAACCCATGGTCGACACGGTTTCGTCTGGCGCGGCAATACGACGTTCACGGATACCTGTGCGCGTGACAATCCACTCGTCAGACGTATCTACCATTTTTTCCAGATCGGCGTTGGTACGCACTTGTTTTGGCAGGTAGCTGCCGGTACCTAAAATCTTCGTATACATGTACGCTCAGTCACTTTTAGCTAATACAGATTCCAGGCGAGCGGCAATCCGCTGAGGGACTTGTCGCTGCACCGCCTGCACTGCCTGTTCAATCGCGACAGCAAATGCTCGCTGATTGGCGGCGCCATGACTCTTAATCACGATGCCGCGCAATCCTAACAGACAGGCGCCATTATACTGGTCGGGGTTGAGGTGACTGAATCGCCGCGTCAGGCTTTTTTGTAACCAACGCTTTAATAAAATCAACCACCAGGCGCTTTTTTTGCCTTCTCCCTGCGATTTCAGCAGAGAAAGAAACATACGCACCACCCCTTCCATGGTCTTCAACGTGACGTTTCCGGTGAAACCATCGCACACCAGAACATCCGTTTTACCCGTCAACAACTCATTGGCTTCGAGATAACCAATATAGTTGATGGAAGGAACCTGTTTGAGCAATTCAGCCGCATCGCGAATGCTGTCCAGGCCTTTGGTCTCTTCTTCACCAATGTTCAGTAACGCAACACGGGGAGTATTAATCCCGACCACTTCTTCTGCCAGCACCGAACCCATCACGGCAAACTGAGCCAGCATTGTACTATCACAGTCGACGTTAGCGCCCAGGTCGAGCACCACCGTCTTACCCTTCTGTTGATGCGGTAACACCGTCACCAGCGCCGGGCGCTCAATGCCCTCAATAGGCTTGAGCAATAATTTCGACAGCCCCATCAGCGCGCCGGTATTTCCCGCACTGACGCAGGCCTGAGCGCGCCCTTCTTTCACCAGCTCCAGCGCGATGCGCATAGAACTGCCACGGCTATTACGAATAGCCTGAGAGGGCCGGGCATCACTGGCAATAACTGACTGCGCAGGAATAATCTGCAGACGCGAACGTTGTTCAAAGTCAGCTTTTGCAAGTAATGGCGTGATTGTGTCGGGATTACCGACTAAAAGAAGAGTGAGTTGCGAATTAGAATTCAGTGCCTGCAATGCTGCAGGCACTGTCACGGAAGGGCCGAAATCTCCCCCCATGACATCTAACGCCAGGGTTAGACGTGTCAAGGTATCGTCGCAGCCTGGTTCGGTAAGTTCCCCGTTTGCACGGGGAGCTCCTCACTAAGCCTAATCACGCTGACGCGTGATTACTTAGTGATAACCTTGCGGCCGCGGTAGAAACCGTCAGCGGTGATGTGGTGACGCAGGTGTTTCTCACCAGAAGTCTTGTCAACAGACAGGCTGGTAACTGCAGTCAGCGCGTCATGGGAACGACGCATGCCACGTTTGGAACGGGTTGGTTTATTCTGTTGTACGGCCATGGACCTTACTCCTTAATTACTTACGCTTTAAGCTGGCTAATACGGCAAATGGGTTTGGTTTTTGCGCTTCATCAGGCAGTTCCCCAAAGACCATGTCCGCCTCGGACACTTCACAGTGTTCAGAATCATGCACCGGAACCACTGGCAAGGAGAGGATGATTTCATCTTCAACCAGAGCCAGAAGATCGATTTCACCGAATTCGTTAACCTCAATCGGCTCATACGCTTCCGGGAGTGCTTCAGCCTGTTCGTCAGAACGAACCGGACTGAAACAATACGTTGTGTGAACATGCTGTACAAACGGTTTCCCGCAACGCTGGCACTCGAGCGTTACCGTCACCTTTGCATCACCGGTTAAAACGGCGAGACGCTGGTTGTCGATAGCGAACGACATGGAGCATTCTACATCACTGTCCACACTGACTACGGATTCGGCAATACGCTCAGCCTGATCGGAAGTATAAATACCTTCGTAATCGAGGCGTTTTTGAGCCGTACGAACCGGATCAAGAGTCAGGGGTAATTTTACCTTTTGCATAGGGCGCGCATATTAACTTTGTAACGTCATAGAGTCAAAGAAAAAGGCAACCTGGGCTGCCTTTTGCCAATTATTCGCACACATTGCGGCCTGTAGTTTAAAATGGCTGGCATCGATACGCTATATCTGGTGATAAAAATATGCCAAATCTCGTTCTCGCGTCCACCTCTCCCTACCGCCGAATGTTGCTGGAAAAGCTCGGGATCCCGTTTGAATGTGCCGCGCCAGAGGTTGATGAGACGCCACAACCGGGCGAGTCACCGCGTCATCTGGTGACGCGTCTGGCGAAAGAGAAAGCGCAATCGCTGGCCGCACGTTACCCTTCGCATTTGATTATAGGCTCCGATCAGGTTTGTGTACTGGACGGCGCAATTACCGGCAAGCCGCACACCGAGGAGAAAGCCTGTCAGCAATTACTGCAGGCGCGCGGCAATATCGTCACTTTTTATACGGGCCTGGCGCTCTATAACTCCGCCTCTGGTCAACTGCAAACAGAATGCGAGCCCTTCGACGTTCACTTCCGCCACCTCAGTGAGCAAGAAATTGAGGATTATGTGCGACGGGAGCGCCCGCTCAACTGTGCGGGTAGCTTTAAAAGTGAAGGGTTGGGGATTGCGCTGTTTGACAAGCTGGAAGGCCGGGATCCCAACACGCTGGTGGGATTGCCGCTGATTGCCTTGTGTCAGATGTTGAGGCGAGAAGCGTGTAATCCACTGACAATGTGATCTTCGCCGGGTGGCGCTACGCTTACCCGCCCTACAAAACCGTAGGCCCGTGCAAGCGTAGCGCCGCCGGGCAAAATCAGCCGCGCAGCACTTTCAGACAGCGTTTTAACTGCTCATCCAGCGGCGCTTCAATACGGATGATTTCACCCGTATGAGGATGGGTAAACTTCAGCGCTGCCGCATGCAGGAACAGACGCGACAGCCCCGTGCCCGCCAGCTGCTTATCAAATTCGCGATCGCCATAGCGGTCATCAAACGCAATCGGATGGCCTGCAAACTGCGTATGCACGCGGATCTGGTGGGTACGTCCGGTCACCGGGCTGCAGCGCACCAGCGTGGCAAACTCATAGCGCTCTTCCACCTTAAAACGCGTCTCAGAAGGTTTGCCTTCCTGGCTCACGCGGACAATACGTTCGCCGCTTTGCAGAATGTTCTTCAGCAGCGGCGCCTGCACCACTTTCACATGGGACTGCCACTGACCGCGCACCAGCGCCAGATAGTCTTTCTGCATGCCCTTTTCACGCAGCTGCTCATGCAACGCGCGCAGAGCTGACCGCTTCTTCGCCACCAGCAGTACGCCGGAAGTGTCACGGTCAAGTCGGTGGACCAGTTCAAGGAAACGCGCTTCCGGACGCAGGGCACGCAGCCCTTCAATCACGCCGAAGCTCAAACCGCTCCCGCCATGCACCGCCGTTCCGGACGGCTTATTGAGCACCAGAATGTGGTCATCTTCGTAGAGGATCACATCACTCAGGGCCGCCACTTTCTGCAGCTTCGGCGACACAACCTCTTCTTCGCGTTCAGCAACGCGCACCGGTGGAATGCGCACTTCGTCACCGGCTTCGAGCTTGTACTCAGGCTTGACGCGTTTTTTGTTAACCCGCACCTCGCCCTTGCGCAGGATGCGGTAAATCATACTCTTTGGCACGCCTTTCAGCTGAGTGCGCAAAAAGTTATCGATACGTTGCCCCGCTTCGTCTTCGGCGATGGCAACCATTTTTACGGCTGGAGTCTCTGTTTTCATGGTGGGCGATTCTAAATATCGTCAGCCATTAGCGCCACTCATTTTTCTATGCTTATATTTACTTTTATCCGGCCTGCCCCCTGTTTCGCGCAATCGGTTTGGTGGTTATTAAACCAATCACCACCTTGAAGTGAAGAAACTGTGAGTAACCGGGTGATAATTGGTAAAAGTCATCTTGCTATAACCCGGCTAGCAGTGGAATAATGAAGCCGTTTTCCGCGTTAAATCCGGGTTTTGTAAGGATCTCGACGGAATGACCAATTTTGTCTGACCGATCATCCACGCAGCAATGGCGTAAGACGTATTGATCTTTCAGGCAGTTAGCGGGCTGCGGGTTGCAGTACTTCCCGGTATAAGGATTGTTCTCTGGAGAGTTCTACCCAGGCAATTCCCCTGATAATTGCGCTGTGTTTCCGTATGAAACACAGGCAACCGACACTCTGCGCCTCTTAAGCGAGCGACAACCGTGAGGTTGGCGACGTGAATAGACACGAGGCCATCGGTTCATACCCCGGAAAGCGTCACCTTGCCCGCAGCTTTGTCGTCAATGTAAGAATAACGAGTAAGTTACGATGAAAAGAATGTTAATCAACGCAACTCAGCAAGAAGAGTTGCGTGTCGCCCTTGTGGATGGGCAGCGCCTGTACGATCTGGATATCGAAAGTCCTGGACACGAACAGAAAAAAGCGAACATTTACAAAGGTAAAATCACCCGCATTGAACCAAGCCTTGAAGCTGCATTTGTCGATTACGGTGCTGAGCGTCATGGTTTCCTCCCTCTGAAAGAAATCGCCCGCGAATATTTCCCTGCAAACTACAACGCCCATGGCCGCCCAAACATCAAAGATGTTCTGCGTGAAGGTCAGGAAGTTATCGTTCAGATTGATAAAGAAGAGCGTGGCAACAAAGGTGCCGCACTGACCACCTTTATCAGTCTGGCAGGGAGCTATCTGGTTCTGATGCCTAACAACCCGCGTGCGGGTGGCATCTCTCGCCGTATCGAAGGTGATGACCGTACCGAGCTGAAAGAAGCGCTGGCAAGCCTGGAACTGCCTGATGGCATGGGGCTTATCGTGCGTACCGCAGGCGTAGGTAAATCTGCCGAAGCGCTGCAGTGGGACCTGAGCTTCCGTCTGAAGCACTGGGAAGCTATCCAGAAAGCAGCGGAAAGCCGCCCTGCTCCGTTCCTGATCCACCAGGAAAGCAACGTCATCGTGCGTGCCTTCCGCGATTACCTGCGTCAGGATATCGGTGAGATTCTGATCGATAACCCGAAAGTCCTTGAACTGGCTCGCCAGCACATCGCCGCACTGGGCCGTCCGGATTTCACCAGCAAAATCAAACTGTACACCGGTGAAATCCCGCTGTTCAGCCACTATCAGATCGAATCCCAGATTGAGTCCGCCTTCCAGCGTGAAGTGCGTCTGCCATCCGGCGGTTCTATCGTTATCGATACCACTGAAGCGCTGACCGCTATCGACATTAACTCCGCGCGTGCGACGCGTGGTGGCGACATCGAAGAGACAGCCTTCAACACTAACCTTGAAGCCGCTGATGAAATCGCCCGCCAGCTCCGCCTGCGCGACCTGGGTGGTCTGATTGTCATCGACTTCATCGACATGACCCCTGTTCGCCACCAGCGCGCGGTAGAAAACCGTCTGCGCGAAGCGGTTCGTCAGGATCGTGCGCGTATCCAGATTAGCCATATTTCTCGCTTCGGCCTGCTGGAGATGTCCCGTCAGCGCCTGAGCCCGTCGCTGGGTGAGTCCAGCCATCACGTTTGTCCGCGCTGCTCCGGCACCGGTACCGTGCGTGATAACGAATCTCTGTCCCTCTCTATCCTGCGTCTGATTGAAGAAGAAGCGCTGAAAGAGAATACCAAAGAGGTTCACGCCATTGTTCCTGTGCCAATCGCCTCCTACCTGCTGAACGAAAAACGTGCCGCGGTCAGTGCCATTGAAGCGCGTCAGGGTGGCGTCCGCTGCATCATCGTGCCAAACGATCAGATGGAAACCCCGCACTATCATGTGCTGCGCGTCCGTAAAGGCGAAGAGACAACGACCCTCAGCTACCTGCTGCCGAAGCTGCATGAAGAAGAGATGGCTCTGCCTTCTGATGAAGAGCCGGCCGAACGCAAACTGCCAGAGCAGCCTGCGTTAGCCACCTTTATCATGCCTGAAGCTCCGCCAGAAACGGCGCTGGAAAAACCGGCAGCGAAAGCCGCAACGCAGAAACCAGAAGCCGCAGCGGCGAAAGCCCAGCCTGCGCAGCCTGGCCTGCTGAGCCGCTTCTTCGGCGCGCTGAAGAAAATGTTTGCCGGCGAGGAAGTTCAGCCAGAGCAGCCCAAAGAAGAGCCGAAAGCCGCTAAACCTGAGCGTCAGCAGGACCGCCGCAAGCGTCAGAACAACCGCCGCGATCGCAATGACCGCAGCGACCGTAACGACCGTAACGACCGTAGCGAACGTCGTGACAACCGCGCTGAGAATAACGAAGGCCGTGAGCAACGCGAAGACAACCGTCGTAACCGTCGCGAGAAACAACAGCAGAACGTTGACGATCGTGAAATTCGCCAGCAGGCGGGCGACGAGTCTGAGAAGAGCAAACAGCGTGACGACCAACAGCCACGCCGTGAACGTAACCGTCGTCGTAACGACGAGAAGCGTCAGGCGCAGCAGGAAGTCAAAAACCTGAACCGCGAAGAGCCTGTTGAACAGCAGGACGGCGAGCAGGAAGAACGCACTCAGGTAATGCCGCGTCGTAAGCAGCGCCAGCTTACCCAGAAGGTGCGTTTCGCTTCCGAAGCCACCGAAGCGCCAGCAATCGCTGCGGAAACAAACGAGAGCGCAGCCGGTACGCAGCTGGCAAAAGTTGACCTGCCAGCGGTCGTGGACAACAACGTAGAGCAGGATGAAAACGGTGAAAACCGTGATAACGCCGGCATGCCACGTCGTTCGCGTCGTTCCCCACGTCATCTGCGCGTCAGCGGTCAGCGCCGTCGTCGCTATCGTGACGAACGTTACCCGACCCAGTCGCCAATGCCGCTGACCATTGCCTGCGCATCGCCAGAAATGGCCTCCGGTAAGGTCTGGATCCGCTACCCGGTTGCTCGTCCGGAGCAGGTTGTTGAAGAACAGCCGGTAGCCGAAGAGGTGATTGCACCTGTCGCTGTCGCTGAAGAAGTGGTGGCTGAAGCCGCTACCGTGGTGGAACCGCAGGCTGTTGCAGCTGAAGCTCCGCAGGCGGTAGAAGTGGAAACCACGCATCCTGAAGTGATTGCCGCGCCGGTTGATGCCGCACCACAGCTGATTGCTGAAGAAGACACCGCCGTGGCTGAAAGCGTTGTGGAAGAAGCACAGCCTGCCGCCGCGGTTGAAGAAGCCGCAGAGGTTGTGGTCGAAACCGTCACTGAAGAAGTGGTTCAGGACGTAGAGATTGCCGTGGAACCTGTTCGTGAAGCCGAAGAAGCGAAAGCACCTGAGGTGAAACCAGAGCCGGTTGTTTCTGCGCCAGCCGCTGCCCACGTGGCGACAGCACCGATGACGCGCGCGCCAGCGCCGGAATACGTGCCTGAAGCCCCGCGTCACAGTGACTGGGTACGCCCGGCGTTCAACTTCGACGGTAAAGGCGCTGCAGGTGGCCACAGTGCAACGCACCAGGCGACCGCCCCGGCAACGCGTCCACAGTCTGTCGAATAACGACGCTGAACGTAAAAAGCCGACCTCCGGGTCGGCTTTTTTTATGGCTGCTGTACGGGCTTTCTCATCCCGGTGACCTCCGGCATGACCTGCCGCATCAGCTCCAGAAAGCGCCGCAAGCGCGCTGGATAATAACGGGACCAGGGGTATACCAGATGCACCGGTAATGCCGCCGGCTGCCACTCTGGCAGTAAATGCACCAGCCGCCCCTCCCGAATATCATCCTGTACCGTCCAGCTGGATACGACCGCGACGCCAAGCCCGGTGAGGGCCGTATTGCGCGCGACATACAGACTGTCAGTGCTGAGGCGGGGTGTAATCGCCACTCGCGCGGTGGCGGGTGATGCCTCGTGAAAAAGCTCCACATGACGCTGGTAGAACGAGCTGATGGCTATCCAGGGGAGCTGTTGCAAATCCTCCGGGGTGTTAACCGTCGGGAAACGGGCCAGCAGTGCCGGAGAAGCCACCACCGAGCGCGGCACTTCAGCCAGCAGCACGGAGACGGTCGCCGGATCGACTTCCACGCCCACCCGAATCGCACAGTCAAGGTTGTCGCCGAGAAAATCAGCTGACCGATCGTTAAGCATCCACTCGATAGAAAGCTGCGGATAACGTTGCAAAAATTCGGTTACCGGTTTCAGAAGCTGATCCTGCCCAAAGGCGTGCGGTGCCCGCACCCGCAGCACGCCTACCGGTTCATCTTCCGACTGCCCCACCTCATCTTCCAGCGCCAGCCAGCTGTCAATCACCCGACGGGCGTGTTGATAGCAGCGTTCACCGTCATCCGTCAGCCGCGTCGTGTGGGTGGTGCGCAGCAGCAGGCGCACGCCCAGCATTGTCTCAAGCGACTGTAACCGTCGGCTCACCGTGGCCTGGGTTGTTGCCAGCTGCCGTGCCGCCGCAGAGAGTGAACCCGCCTCAACAATGCGGACAAACGTCCGCATCAACTCCACCCTGTCTATACGCTCAATTCTTTTCATCGCCTTTTCGCTTATACGCTCAACGTATAAGCGTTTTACCACCGGGCTGGCTACCCACGCAACGCCTGCTGATAAAAAATAGCTTCACACGACGAATGAGGAACAACCTATGAACACAACTACAACGCCCCATGCTGCAAGCCGCTGGGTGATTTTCATGCTGGCTCTCGGGGCTGGCTTCAGCGTGGCATCGATCTACTACGCCCAGCCCCTTCTGCCGCTGATGGGTGCCGATCTTCATCTCACGATTGAAGGTATGGGGCTGGTTCCCACATTGACGCAGGCTGGCTACGCGCTAGGTATCCTGTTCCTGCTTCCGCTTGGCGATCGTCATGACCGCCGGACGTTAATCCTGATCAAAAGCGCGGCACTGGCCCTGTTTCTCCTCGGCTGTAGCCTGACCGGACAGCTCCACTCTCTGCTGGTAGCAAGCCTGCTTATCGGTATGGCCGCCACCATGGCACAGGATATTGTCCCCGCCGCGGCGATCCTCGCCCCGGAAGGCAAACAGGGTAAAACAGTAGGAACGGTAATGACCGGGCTGCTGCTGGGTATCTTATTATCAAGGACCGTGAGCGGCGTGGTGGGCGAAGCGTTCGGCTGGCGCGTCATGTACCAGCTGGCGGCTGCGAGCATTGCGTTCATCGGGGTAATGATGTGGTTTGTACTTCCCCGTTTTGCCATTCACTCCACGCTGAGCTACCCCGCGCTGATGCGTTCAATGGAGCACCTGTGGCGTCGCTATCCGGCGCTGCGCCGCGCCGCGCTGGCTCAGGGTTTTCTGTCGATTGCCTTTAGCGCCTTCTGGTCTACGCTGGCTGTCATGCTGCTGGAACGTTATCACCTGGGCAGTGCCGTCGCGGGCGGTTTTGGTATTGCCGGTGCCGCCGGTGCGTTAGCGGCCCCGCTGGCAGGGGGTCTGGCGGACAAGCTGGGCGCAGGAAAAGTCACGCAGCTTGGTGCTGTTCTGGTGACGGTCTCCTTCGCCCTGATGTTCCTGATGCCCGTACTGGGTGTTCATGGGCAGTTGATGCTTATCGCCCTCTCTGCCGTCGGTTTCGATCTGGGTCTGCAGTCCAGTCTGGTCGCCCACCAGAACCTGGTCTACAGCCTTGAACCGCAGGCACGCGGTCGTCTTAATGCGCTGCTCTTCACGATGGTGTTTATCGGAATGGCGTTGGGTTCGGCGTTAGGCAGTAACATTTATTCGCTGGCTGGCTGGACGGGGGTAGTCGCTCTGGCGACCATCTGCGGCATCATTGCGCTGGTAATTCGCCTGATGGAAAGCGCACGTATCGCCTCCGCTGCGGCAGAAGCAGCATAAAAAAAATGCCCAATCCAGACGGATTGGGCAGTAAAACATGCCCAGTTTCAAGACATGTTTCAAGAGGTCAAGATGTTATTTGTTCAGCTGGAACAGAGACATGCCCTGCATATCGCTAAACGCTTTATACGATGCCTGCAGGGCTGCCTGCTGCATGGTGTAGGAGGAGATCGCTTCGTTCCAGTCAACGTCAACCAGATCACTCATCTGCTTTGTCTGACCCAGCGCGCGGTCATCACCCAGCGTATCGAGTTTTTCCAGCTCGTTCATCTTGGTACCCACATCCGCCACGACCGTCAGGATGTTGTTCTGGGCGTTTTTAATGCCGATCTGCGTGTTGACAATCACCTGGCTTTGCGCCGCGGCGGCTGCCGGATCGTTCTCAATCGGTGTCTTCAGCGATGCAATAGCAGAATCAAGGATTTTGAACATGTTTGTTTCGCCATACCCACCGCCCGGCAGCTCTTCAGCATTGCTGGTGATGCTGTTAAAAATCTGCTGTCCGGTATGGCTGATGGCCATCGTTCGCGCCGTATCAACCTGCTGGGTAATCGCCTCAGTGCCACCGTTGTAATCGCCGGTTGCCGCATCAAACGGCGCGCTCTCGGTTTTGTATCCCGCGAAGATAAAGCGACCGTTACCATCCGTCGTGTTGGCCAGGTTCATAAGCTGATCGCGGATCCCCTGAATATCGGTCGCCAGAGAAAGACGATCGTCATCGCTTAACGTCCCGTTCGACGCGTAAACCAGCTTCTCGCGCACGCTGGAGATCGCGGTGTTCACCTGCGTTAATACGCTATCTTCCAGCGACACCTTTTGTGTTGCAAAGGTACGCGCTAAGGCAAACTGGCTGTTCTGGGATTGAGACTGAGACAAAACGATAGCCTGCGACGCCGCGATGGGATCGTCCGACGGACGATTAACACGCTTTCCGGTGGACATCTGCTCACCGTAGCTCAGCCATCTGCTCTGGGAATCGGTGATCCCACGCATGTTCTGCTCGTACATCATCTGGGTGCTAATACGCATTTTTCACCTCAACCTTAACGAATGTTGATAATTGCATCAAAGAGCGTACTGGCAGTCTGTAACACCTGCGCATTGGCCAGGTAATACTGCTGATAACGCTGCAAATTGCCATACTCTTCGTCGAGGTTTACCCCAGAGATGGTCTGCTGCTGCTTGATTAACTGAGTTTCCACATTGGCTTTCGTCTGGCTGCTCACCTTCAGTGACGCCGTCGTGCTCCCTACGGTACTGACGAGAGAGGCATACGCATCGTTGAAGGTTTTGTTGCCACCGACCACTTTGCCGTTTTGCAGATCAAGCATTTTTTGGCCATTACGGTTGTCGCTCTCACCGCCATTCTGCACCGCAGCCATGGCCAGTTTGGACTCGTCGCTGATGGCCAGATCCATGTTCATAATGACGTTGGCAACAGGCTTCACGGTAAAGCTGTCTTTGGTGTTTGCCGTGCCGCTCACATTGACCTTAAGTCCATCAAACGCCAGATTACCGCTGGCGTCCGGGCTCATCGTAAAGCTGGTTTTGTCTGATGTACGGGTGACCGTCCAGTCAGTGCCATTAAACTGCAGGGTATAATCAGTCGCCTGGACTTGTTTACTGTCCGTCACAGACGCCGTGACAACGGCGGAACCGCCGTTTTTGCTGTTGGACAGCACCGCCGGAGAACCGAAGTCGAACAGCTTGCCGCCAGCATCACCGTTAGCATCAAAACCCGCTTCATGCTGGGTGTTCATCGCATCGGCAAAGGCCAGCGCCATCTGGTTCAGACTGTTACGGGCTTTATCCAGATCTTCCGCGCGGAAGGTCAGCAAACCGCCTAAAGAGCCGTTGGTGATAAACTTTTCCGGGATCTCAATATTCCCGGCCACGTCATCGACATAGGCGATGGTGGTACGCGCCGGATCGGCGCTGGACTTCACGGCCGCCAGCTGGCTCGCTTTGCTCCCCTGCACCAGGGTGTACCCGTTGCCGAGAGAGATATTAAACGTACCACTATCCTGTACCGAGACTTCCACGCCCACGATTTTGTTGAGCTCAGTCACGAGCTGGTCGCGCTGGTCAAGCAGGTCGTTAGGGGACGCGCCCGCGCCTACGCCAGTGAGACGAGAAATCTGATCGTTCAGATTGGCAATCTGTGCCGCGTAGTTATTGATCTGTGAAACACTGCTCGAGATGGCGGTATTTACCTGCGCATCCTGGTCGCGAAGATACTGATCGTTGGTTTTGAACTGATTCACCAGACCACCCGCTTTACCCAGCACCGTCTGACGTGCCGCCGGGTCTTCCGCGTTGCTCACCAGCGTTTGCAGGCTCTTGAAGAAGTCCTGCAACGTGGTGGAGAGCGAGTTGGTCGTATCGGAGAGCACATCGTCGATTTTTGACATCTGCTGATAGCGCGTCGTCAGACCGCTGCTTTGCGTCTGTGCGGCGCGCAGCTGGTTGGTAATGAAAGCGTCATACTCACGCTGGACACCGGAGACATAAACCCCGTTACCCACCCAGCCACCGCCGGTCAGCGTGCTGTTAGATGCGCCCAGCACCGTGGTCTGGCGGGTATAGCCAGCCACGTTATAGCTTGAAATATTATTACTGACGGTATTGAGTGCCGCCTGTGCAGCACTGAGGCCACTCATGGCGCTGTTAATCAAACTGGACATGGGGGTTCCTTTTATACGTTCAGACACAAGTCCTGATGAAGGTTATCGGCAACCTCCACCGGGACTTGAGAACTTTCAGAACAGATTTTCAATATCTGTGCTATAGGCTTTGCTGACCTTCTCGCCCATGGATTTCAGCTGCTGGATCATGCTGGTGAGCTTACGGGCATAGTTCGGATCGGTCGCGTAGCCAGCGTTTTGCAAGGCCTGCGCCCCCTGCTCCGCCGTCGCCGCCTGCGTCACAGCGGTATAGCGCGGATTTCGGCTCAGCAGCCCCACGTAATCGGACAAGGCTTCCAGATACGAGCTGTAGACGCGGAATTTTGCTTTGACCTTCACCGCGGCGCCGTTCTCGTATTCGGTAGTCGTGATCTCCGTTGTCGGCCCCTTCCAGCTGGCGGTGGCTTTGACACCAAAGATGTTGAAGCTTGGGTCGCCGTTTTCCTTGCGGATCTGGCGCTGCCCCCAGCCCGACTCCAGCGCGGCCTGAGCCAGAATCAGGTGATGCGGCACGCCGCTCTGTTCACTGGCAAGACGCGCAGGCAGCGAAAGCTGCGCCAGGAAGTCTTTGCTGTCACCGGAGAGCGGCTCATCATTACTGCTCGTGGCTTTGGGTATGGCCTTGCGCACCATTTGCGTCAGGGCCTGGTTCTGATAGCTGGTCACCGTTTGCAGGTCGAACTTCATCGGCACCTGCTGCGGCTGCTGCTCAGGCTGAATGCCCTGCGCGGCTTCGGTCTGTTTCACAATCATGTCAGCCAGACCGAGGCCTTTACCGGCGGTCATCTGCTGCGCAATCTGCTGGTCATACATGCTGGTGTACAGACGCGTTGAATCACTGCTGAACATCCCGTCTTTCGGCAGGGTTTCACGCATGCTTTTCAGCATCATCTGGACAAACATCCCTTCCACCTGGCGGGCGACCGGGCGGATATTCGCCGCCGGGTCTTTCCCTGCTTTGGTTTTCAGTTCGTTAAGCGACTGGGCATCCCAGGCGGCACTGGTCAACAGTTTGCTATCGGTCAGCATCAGATGATTTCCAGTTTGGCGCGCAGACAGCCCGCGCTTTGCATGGATTGCAGGATGGACATCAGATCCATCGGCGTTGCCCCCAGGGCGTTCAGGGCGCGGACCACGCTGTTCAGGTTGGCGCTGGAGCGAACGCTCTGCAGCGATCCACCGCTCTGACGCATATCAATCTGCGTTTGCGGTGTTACCACCGTCTGACCACCGCCAAATGGCGTATCAGGCTGGCTGACGTTTGCCGAGCGGTTGACCGTCACAGAGAGGTTACCCTGGGCAACGGCGCAACTGTCCAGCGACACTTCCCGGTTCATCACCACCGAGCCCGTACGGGAGTTGATGATCACCTTCGCATCCTGTACCGGAACGTTGACTTCCATATTCTGGATATCGGCCAGCATGCGCACCTGGTTGCTGTTGCCCGTAGAGGTACGGATCTGCACGGTACGCGCATCGAGAGCCGTTGCATTGCCGTAACCGCGGTTGCGGTTAATGGTATCGGCAATTTGCTGTGCCATCGTGAAGTCTTCATTATTAAGCTGCAGGTTGATGGTGTTGCCCGAGCCGAACTGGGTAGGCAATTCACGCTCAATGATCGCACCGTTGGTGATACGCCCACCGTTCAGCTGGTTCACCTGCACGCTGCTTCCCCCTGCAGATGCCCCTGCACCGCCGACGAGAATATTGCCCTGCGCGAGCGCATAGACCTGGCTGTCAACACCCTTCAGCGGGGTCATCAGCAGCGTACCGCCGCGCAGGCTTTTGGCGTTACCCATGGAGGAGACGACCACGTCAATGGTCTGCCCCTGACGCGCAAACGCCGGGTAGGAGGCGGTAACCATTACCGCAGCCACGTTTTTCAGCTGCATGTTGGTTCCCGCCGGCACGGTAATGCCGAGCTGGGAAAGCATGTTGTTCAGGCTTTGGGTGGTGAATGGCGTCTGGGTTGTCTGGTCACCGGTACCATCCAGACCGACCACCAGGCCATAGCCAATCAGCGAGTTTTCGCGCACGCCCTGGACACTGGTGAGATCGCGAATACGGTCAGCCTGGGCAAACGTAGCCACCAGCGCCAGCGCCACGGCGAAGATCGATTTAAACATGGGTCACCTCGCTTACATTGGCGATAAGTTAAGGAAGAAGCGCTGCAGCCAACCCATATTTTGCGCTTCATTGATATAGCCGTTACCGACGTATTCAATACGCGCATCGGCCACCTGGGTGGACGGAACGGTGTTGCTGCCGCTGATCGTGCGAGGGTTAACCACGCCTGAGAAACGAATGAATTCAGTGCCCTGGTTAATGGCGATCTGTTTTTCACCCACAACGTGTAAGTTGCCGTTAACCAGCACCTGGTCAACCGTGACCGTCAGCGTGCCGCTGAAGGTGTTGCTGGCGTTCGCGCCACCTTTACCGTTAAAGGTATTGCCGCCAGAGGCATCGACATCTGCTCGCGCGTTGCCGAACAGTCCCTGCAGGTAGCGCGGGACAGTATCGAAGCCAAAATTCGTTTTGCCATCGCGGCTGGCATTCGCCGACGAGCTCTTGCTCGCGCTGACGTTTTCCTGCAGCACAATGGTCAGGGTATCGCCGACGTTACGCGGGCGGCGATCTTCAAACAGCGGCTGATAACCGTAATTAATCGGCTGCGCGGTCTGGAAAATAGAGACGTTGACAACTGGCGCGGGGCCAGGAACGGGTTGGGCAGTCGTCGCACCCTGGACCAATGGTTTAGACGGGATCCAGGCACATCCGCTAAGGGAGACGGCCAGAACAGTCAGAATCGGATAACGAAACGCCGCGTTTTTTTGCATTGCCTTCATCTTCGAAAACAGGGAGCCGGTGCGGCGTTTACCGCACCGGGCTACACCTTAGAGTTGCGTCAGTTTCTGCAGCATCTGGTCGGTCGTCGACACTGCTTTACTGTTAATTTCATACGCGCGCTGGACCTGGATCATATTCACCAGCTCTTCCGCCACGTTCACGTTGGACGTTTCTACATAGCCCTGGTAGAGCAGGCCCGCGCCGTTCAGACCCGGGGTGCTCTCATTCGGCGTACCGGAGGATTGCGTTTCGGTGTAGAGGTTCTCACCAATGCTTTCCAGGCCGGTATCATTCATGAAGGTGGTCAGGTTGAGTTGTCCCACCTGAACAGGCGCGGCCTGTCCCTGCTGGGTCACGCTGACCACGCCGTCACGGCCGATGGTGATGCTCAGGGCGTTTGCCGGGATGGTAATCGCAGGCTGAACCTGGAAACCGCCCGCCGTGACCAGCTGACCGTTCTGATCGACCTGGAACGAGCCGTCGCGTGTATAGGCAGAGGTCCCGTCAGGCAGCTGTACCTGGAAGAAGCCCTGGCCTTTGATCGCCACATCTTTACTGTTGTTGGTCTGAGACAGGTTGCCCTGGCTGTGCAGACGCTCGGTGGCCACTGGACGAACACCGGTACCGATCTGCAGACCCGATGGCAGCGTCGTCTGTTCAGAAGACTGCGCACCCGGCTGGCGGATGGTTTGATAAAGCAAATCTTCGAAAACGGCGCGCTGACGCTTGAAACCATTGGTGCTCACGTTTGCCAGGTTGTTGGCAATCACGTCCATATTGGTTTGCTGGGCGTCGAGGCCAGTTTTCGCGATCCATAAAGAACTGATCATAAGGAGTCCTGTTAACTCATAGCCAGAAGTTGGTTAGCCTTGCCCGCGTTTTCATCCACGCTGCTGATGATTTTCATCTGCATTTCAAAACGACGGGCGCTGGCGATCATGTCGGTCATGGCCTCAACCGGCTTGACGTTACTGCCTTCCAGAACGCCGGACATCACGCGGATGCTCGGGTCGGCCTGTAACGTGGCACCACGCGTCGCCTGCGCCGCCTGGGTCAGACGGAACATGCCGTCGTCGCCACGCTGCACCTCTTTGCCTTCCGCTTTAACCAGTTTCAGACGTCCGACAGGTGCAACGGTATTGGCCGGATCGCCCGGGTTCAGCGCCGAAATGGTGCCGTCCGCGGCGATGGTCAGCTCAGAACCTTCCGGCACGGTCAGCGGACCCGCTTCCCCCATCACCGGATGCCCCTGAATCGTTAACTGCCCCGTCGCGCTCACCTGGATATTCCCGTTACGGGTATAGCCTTCGCCGCCGTCCGCCGTTTGCACCGCCAGCCAGCCGTCCTGCTGCAGGGCAACGTCCAGCGGACGCGAGGTGTAGTCCATCTGCCCTGGCGTCATATCGGCGCCAGGAGTAGAGGCCGTGACCAGCGTACGGGTCGGCAGAGACAATCCTTCCACCGGCACCGCGCGCAGCGCATTGAGCTGCGCGCGAAAGCCCGGCGTAGAGGCGTTTGCCAGGTTGCTGGCGGTAACAGCCTGCTGATTGAGCGTCTGACTTGCCGCGCCCATCGCGGTATATATTGCGTGATCCATTGCGCTTTCCTGTTAGCCGCTTAACGCAGGTTAACCAGCGTGTTGAGGATCTGATCCTGGGTTTTGATGGTCTGCGCGTTCGACTGATAGTTACGCTGCGCGACAATCATGTTCACCAGTTCTTTACTCATATCCACGTTGGATGCTTCCAGCGCGCCGTTGGTCAGCTTGCCGAAGTTACCGGTGCCTGCCGTACCCAGCAGCGCCACGCCGGAGGACTGGGTAGCCGACCAGACGTTATCGCCTTCAGATTTCAGACCTTCGTTGTTGGCGAAGTTAGCCAGCACGATCTGACCCAGAACCTGAGTCTGTTCGTTGGAGTAGTTACCGACCACGGTGCCATCGTCGTTGATCTGATAGCTCACCAGGTCACCCGGCTTGTAGCCGTTCTGATTGGTTGCCACCACGCTGTTGGCGCCGGTGTTCTGCTGCATGGAGTTCTGGAAACTCAGGGAGAAGCTCGCCGCCGTCGCCCCGCCGACAGAGCCGGTGGTGATGTTAATGGCCGGCGTGGTGTTTGGCGTTGCGCTCAGTACACCCGCAGCGTTGTAGTTGTAAACGCCCGCCAGGTTACCGTTGGCATCGAAGTTCATCTGCGCCGCTTTCGTCGCGGTAGAACCCGCTACGCTGCCGTCCTGCGTGTAAAGATCCCATTTATTGTTGGCTGTCTTCACGTAGTAGACATACATGTTATGGGCGTTACCCTGGCTGTCGAAGACGGTCACGGTCCCTTTTTTGTTATAGGTATCCGGGTTGGTCGCATCGAACGGGGCAGTTTGCACAGGATCGGTGGAGTTGAGGTTGATCTGCTGTGAGGCGGTGGTGGTGGCTTTCGCCGACATCAGCGTATTCGGAATGGTGATAGCCTGAGGGTTCGCACCTGTCTGAATCGTCGGTGGGGTACCCGCTGCCGGGTAGCCTGTCACCTGCATGCCCTGCATGTTGACCAGCGTACGGTTTTCGTCCAGCTTGAACTGACCGTTACGGCTGTAGAACACCGAACCGTTGGAATCAACCATACGGAAGAAACCGTTTTGGCTGATAGCAACGTCCAGACCACGACCGGTGTTGGTGGTAGTACCGTCGGTAAAGTCCTGAGTGATGCCCGCCACTTTAACGCCCAGGCCTACTTTAGAACCGGCAAACATATCTGCAAAGGAAGCAGAACCGGATTTAAAACCATAGGTCGCGGAGTTGGCGATGTTGTTGCCAATGACATCCAGGTTGGTGGCCGCAGCATTCAGGCCGCTGACCGCTTGAGAAAAGGCCATGACTTACTCCTGATAAGTGTTAAGGCTTAGATAATCTGCCGAACTTCGTCGAGTGTGGTGGTACCAGAGGTACCCAAATCCAGTTTGTTGCCGTCGCTTCCCTTAATCACGCCCTGGACCAGCGCGAACTGCAGCGGCTGCGCCACCAGCTGGGTTGTCCCTTTGCTGGCGCTGATTGCCACTTTGTAGGAACCGTTTGGCGCTTTGGTGCCGTCGGTGAGGGTGCCATCCCAGGTAAAGGTGTGAACGCCCGCCTTCAGTTCACCAATGTCGATGGTGCGAACCACGGCACCGGTTGCGTCGGTGATCGTCGCGGTCACCTTGTCAGCCGGCTGCTGCAGCTCAACGCCAAACGGCGTGGTCGTCGTTGTGGCGTTGCCATCGGTGGTGCTGGTGCCCGCCAGGATCGTGGTTCCCGGGATCATCACCCCATGACCAATCAGGCTTGCCGCCTGCAGAGACTGGGCGCTGTTAATCTGTCCGGAGACGGAACCAAGGGTGGTGTTGAGTTTCTCAATGCCGCTCACGGTACTGATCTGCGCAAGCTGCGTGGTCAGTTCGTTGTTCTGCATTGGGTTAGTGGGATCCTGGTTCTTCAGCTGAGCCACCAGCAGCGTCAGAAAGCTGCCCTGAAGATCGGCGGCGTTACTCCCCGTCAGGGAGTTAGAACCTGTCGAACTTTTGGTGTTACTGACACCCGAGTTCGTAGGATCATTCACATTTACGGCGATGGACATGCATGTCTCCTTTACTGGCCGAGAGTGAGTGTTTTGAGCATCATGCTCTTCACGGTATTAAGCACTTCGACGTTGGCCTGGTAGCTACGGGAAGCTGACATGGAGTTCACCATCTCACCCACCACATCCACGTTGGGCATTTTCACGTATCCGTTGGCATCCGCGAGCGGGTTACCTGGCTCATATACCAGCCTGTCCGGGGCCTGGCTCTCGACCACATCAGCAACCTTCACGCCGCCCGTCGCCGCGCCTGGCGCAGCATCGACCTGAAAGACAACCTGTTTGGCACGATAAGGCTGTCCGTCAGGTCCGGTTACGCTGTCCGCATTCGCCAGGTTACTGGCGGCCACGTTCAGACGTTTGGACTGAGCGGTTAATGCCGAACCGGCGATATCAAAAATATTCAGCAACGCCATCTATCAGTTACCCCCCTGCAGGACGTTCATCATGCCTTTGATTTGTCCGCCGAGTACGGTCAGGCCCGTCTGGTATTTCAGGCTGTTATCGGCAAACTGCGTGCGCTCCCGGTCCATATCCACGGTGTTACCGTCGAGTGAAGGCTGATCGGGGATGCGATAAAGTAAATCGGTCGTTGGCGCGGTCATCGCCTGAGCAGGAATATGGCGAGAGGAAGTCATGGCGAGTGCAACACCCGTTCCTTCGGCACGTCCACGCTCCATCACCTTTTTGAGTTCACTGGAAAAATCAATATCGCGCGCCTGATACCCTGGGGTATCGGCGTTAGCGATGTTGGCGGCTAAAATCTCCTGCCGCTGGGCGCGTAAATTGAGCGCTTCCTGCTGAAAACGTAACGCGGCGTCGAGTTTATCGAGCATGTCTCCTCCGCTGATGGCAAAATTTCAGTTCACAGCTTAAATCTCACCCGGTCTCCCCTATCGACGGAATAAGCGCAAAATGCGTCGCTATTTATTCCGTTGATGCAAAACCACTGCAGGTAGAATTTGTTCAACTCTGGAAACGGTGGAACTGACGATGCAAACGTTAAAACGTGGTCTGGTGGCGACTCTCTTGCTCTTAAGCCCCCTGGTGCAAGCTGACGGTCTGCAGGATCGGCTCACGGCTTTTTTTGCGGAAAAACTGGCAGGCTTTAGTGATGACGTCACCGTCAGCGTGCGCACGCCACCGAATCTGTACCCGACGTGTGACCAGCCGTCATTCAGCGTGGTGGGGTTCACAAAGCTGTGGGGAAATGTGAACGTACTGGCACGTTGCGCCAACGAAAAACGCTATTTACAGGTTGCAGTTCAGGCGACGGGCAATTATGTTGTTGCCGCCGTGCCCATTGCGCGCGGCAGCGTACTGCAAACAAACAGCGTGACGCTGAAACGTGGCCGTCTGGATCAACTGCCGCCACGAACCATGCTGGATATTAACCAGGCACAGGACGCCGTCAGCCTGCGCGACGTCGCCCCGGGTCAGCCGATACAGATCTCGATGCTGCGTCAGGCATGGCGGGTCAAAGCCGGTCAACAGGTCATGGTCGTGGCCAACGGAGATGGCTTTCGTATCAACAGCGAAGGCAAAGCGTTGAACAATGCCGCGGTAGCGCAAAACGCCCGCGTCAGAATGTCCTCAGGCCAGGTGGTTAGCGGAACCGTCGATTCTGATGGGAATATTCTGATTAACCTATAATCTTTTTAAAGATTTCGCTGCGCGTGCCGATAAATATTCAACTAATGATGATGTCAGGCGCAAACGCCGCGAACCCTCGATGAGGACAACACTATGAGCATTGATCGTACATCAGCCCTGAAGCCGGTAAGCGCTGTACAACCTCGCGAAACGAATGACGCGTCCCCTCAGAAAACGCGTCTGGAAAAACCGTCGACCTCCAACAGCACCAGCGTAACCCTGAGCGATGCACAGGCAAAACTGATGCAGCCAGGCAGCAACGACATCAATATGGAACGTGTTGAAGCGCTGAAAACGGCTATTCGTAACGGTGAACTGAAAATGGATACCAGCAAAATCGCTGATGCCCTGATTCAGGAAGCACAGAGTTTCTTACAGAGTAACTAACCGTATGAGTCGACTGTCAGAAATACTGGATCAAATGACGGTTGTCCTGAACGACCTGAAAACGGTAATGGACGCTGAGCAACAGCATCTCTCTTCCGGTCACATCAACGGCAGCGCGTTGCAGCGTATTACTGAAGATAAAAGTTCGCTTCTGGCGACGCTGGATTATCTGGAGCAACAACGCCGCGCTGAGCAAGATCCTAAGCGCAGCGCCAATGACGATATTGTTGAGCGCTGGCAGACCATTACAGAAAAAACCCAGCATCTGCGCGATCTTAATCAGCATAACGGCTGGCTGCTGGAAGGTCAGATTGAGCGTAACCAGCAGGCGCTTGAGGTGCTGAAACCGCATAAAGAGACCGGATTGTACGGTGCGGATGGCCAGACGGCGACGGCGCGTATTGCGGGTGTTAAAAAGATTTCGATTTGAAGCATAAGCGACAAATCATGCAATGGGGAGCACCCTAAGGTGAACTCCCCTTTTGGCGTTTATGCCGTACGGCGGGCAAACTCTTTCACTTTGAAACCCAACACGGCGAGCGTGGCAAAGTAAGCCACCACCCCAACGCCAACCACGGCCATCAGCCGCATCAGACGGTAAGGCATGGTGCCCAGGGACCACTCCGGCATGATGGACATCATGCCCAGTAACGCAGCAGACATCACCAGTACCGCAACGATCAGACGCACAAGGAAACTCGCCCAGCCCGGCTGCGGCGTGAAAATATCCTGCTTGCGCAGCTGCCAGTACAACAACCCGGCATTCAGACAGGCTGCCAGACCAATCGATAATGACAGACCTGCATGCTTCAGGGGACCAATAAACGCCAGGTTCATCAGCTGCGTCATGATCAGCGTCACGATGGCAATTTTCACCGGCGTTTTGATGTCCTGACGCGAATAGAAGCCCGGCGCCAGTACCTTGACGACGATAAGCCCCATCAATCCGACCGAATAGGCAATCAGTGCCCGCTGGGTCATGGCGGCGTCAAACGCGCTGAATTTCCCGTACTGGAAGAGCGACACCGTGAGCGGTTTGGCCAGAATACCCAGCGCCACTGCGCTTGGCAGGGCCAGCAGGAAACAGAGACGTAACCCCCAGTCCATCAGGCGGCAGTATTCATCATGATTACCGCTGGCAAAACTCTTCGACAGCGACGGCAGAAGAATTGTCCCCAGCGCCACGCCCAGCACTCCGGACGGAAACTCCATCAGCCGGTCCGCGTAGTACATCCAGGAAACCGAGCCGGAGACCAGGAAAGAGGCAAAAATGGTGTTGATGATAAGCGAGATCTGGCTGACGGAGACGCCAAGAATGGCGGGCCCCATCTGCTTAATGACGCGCATCGCCCCGGCATCTTTAAGATTGATGCGCGGCAGCACCAGCATGCCAATTTTTTTCAGATGCGGCAGCTGATACGCCAGCTGCAGCACGCCACCCACGGTAACCGCCCACGCCAGCGCCAGCACCGGCGGGTTGAAATGCGGCGCGGCGAACAGGGCAAAACCGATCATGCTGACGTTTAGAAACGTCGGCGCAAACGCCGGAACGGAGAAGCGGTTCCAGGTGTTCAGGATCGCCCCCACCAGCGAGGCCAGCGAGATCAATAAAATATAGGGGAAGGTAATACGCAGAAGCTGCGTGGTCAGGGCAAATTTATCGGCCGTGTCGGCAAAACCGGGCGCGGTCACCATTATTACCCAGGGCGCGGCCAGCATCCCGAGCACGGTCACCACGGCGAGGGCCAGCGTCAGCAGTCCGGAGACATACGACACAAATACGCGCGTCGCGTCTTCACCCTGTTTGCTTTTATATTCCGCCAGGATGGGAACGAACGCCTGGGAAAATGCGCCTTCAGCAAAAATACGACGCAGCAGGTTCGGCAATTTAAACGCGACGAAAAAGGCGTCCGTTGCCATCCCTGCACCAAAGACCCTTGCTACAATCGCATCACGTGCAAAACCGAGTACGCGTGAGAACATGGTCATCGAGCTGACGGCTGCCAGCGATTTTAATAAGTTCATTAACGTGAATTTCCAGAACCATACGGATGTGTAGGCCAGGTAAGCGTAAGCGCCACCCGGCAAAGCCAACAAGCGGCGCTTAGTCTAACCGGATTTCAACGAATTACTATCCGCAGATGTTACCGCGAGTTATTCACTCATGGCTTCGCGCCACAGCCGTTCCACAATGCGCTGCGCCATAATGGCCTGTTCGCCGGCGGTTTCAGGAACCGTCTGATTTTGCACGCAGGTGATAAAGTGGCGGGCACAACCGGCGAAACCGCGCTGTTCAAGGGTACTCTGCCAGCCCGGTACCGGCTGCATCACCACGCCGCGGCCCTTCTCTTCCCGCCATTCACGCATGTCGGTAACGTCGTACAGTGCGCCGTCGGTGACGGCCTGAACGCTCTCGCGCTGGCTGCCCGCACGACGGTGCATGCTGGTCGTTATCTGTAGATGCTCAATCGCGAAATGATGCTCGGCATAGACCATCTCACCCTGTTCATTCGTCAGGAGCGTCCCACTTTGCAGTTGCGCCTGGCTACCGGCGAGCCACAGCGCCGTGTCCACCACGTGCAGATAGTCATCCAGCAGCGTAAAGCGCAAATCGTTTGGCCCAATGCTGTCGGTGCGGTGTTTATCCATGCGCAGCGAAGCGAAGCTGCCGGACTGCGCCTTTAATTGCTGGTAAAGCGGGGCGAAACGGCGGTTGAAACCGACCATCAGCGTCAGGTTTTTACGCGCTGCCAGCTCAATCAGCCGTTCGGCGTCCTGCACATTTTCAGCGAGCGGTTTATCCACGCAGACATGGACGCCTGCATTAAGGAGCTCACTCACGACCTGATAATGGGTTGCCGTTGAGGTGTGAACAAAGACCGCATCGCACTCGCGGGCCAGATCCAAAAGAGAGTTTGCATACGGCATGCGCCAGGTTTCGCAGATACGTTCTGCCTTTTCCCGGCTGGGTGACCACGCCCCTTGCAGAGTCCAGTCCGTCCCCGCGCCTAATACCGGAAGCCAGGCCTTTTGCGCGATACCGCCCAACCCCACCACGCCTATACGTAATTTTTTCACCGTTAATCTCCCAGATGTGCCAGTAGTGCATCCAGACGCTGTTTCAGTCCTGCGACCTCGTCTTCCAGCGCCGCCACGCGGGCCACCAAATCGTCGTCACCCACAGTGATATCGGGGGTAATCGATTTATCTGAAATATCAATTTCACCACTGAAGAGGTGCATATAGCGGCTTTCACGTTTACCCGGCTCGCGTGCCAGACGCACCACGTAAGGGCCATCTTCACGTGAGGCCAGCCCTTCCAGGACCTGTTCAACTTCCTGCATATCCGCGAACTCATGCATACGGGAGGCACGCGTGCGCAGTTCACCCGGCGTTTGCGCCCCGCGCAGCAGCAGCGTGGTGATGACCGCCACTTCCGCACTGCTCAGCTTCAGGTCGCCAAATTCAGAGTTACAAAAGCGCTGTTCGTATTTGGTCACGCGATTACCAAAACCGCTGACGGTGCGCAGATAATGGCGTTTTACCAGCGCATCCAGCACGTCCTGAACCTCATGCTCGCTGAGGTTCATGACCGGCTCGCGGTTCGTCTTCTGGTTGCAAGCCATGGTTACGGCGTTGACGGAGAGCGGATACTGCTCCGGGGTGGTGACCTGTTTTTCGAGCAAGCACCCAATCACGCGCGCTTCTGTAGCGTTTAGCTGATACTTCATCTTTTCTCCTTAACGACCTGCAGTCCAGTCCCGGGTGGTTAATGCCGTCAGAACGTGGTCGCGCCACTCTCCGTCTATCAACAGATAGTCTTTGGCATAGCCTTCTTTCTCGAACCCTAACCGCGCCAGCAAATTCCCGCTGCGCTGATTATGCGGCATGTAGTTCGCCATAATGCGATGGATATGTTGCGTGCGTTGCATATAGCGGATAGCCACCGTCAGCGCCTCGTACATCAGCCCCTGCCCCTGCCATTTCTGGCCAATGGAGTAGCCAAGGTAACAGGCGTGGAACGATCCCCGCACCACGTTTGAAAAATTGGCGATCCCGATAATCTCTTTCTCTTCAGGATCCAGCAGGGCGAAATAAAACGCGCTGCCCTGCTTGTGAAATTCGGTGATCATGCTGAGGCGCGCCTGCCAGCCGGAAGGGTAACAATGACTCTCATCCCGAACGGGTTCCCAGGGTTTTAAAAACTGGCGATTCTCGGCGTAATAATCCGCCAGACGCCAGGCATCACGCTCATGCACCAGACGAACGACCAGCCTGTCCGTTGTCAGACGCACTTTTGGCACATTACTGCGATAGCCAAACATCGATACCACTCCTTCCCGTCACTTCTGCTTACCCATTAGCTTTACTATACCTGCGCCGCTGCCGTCTGTGAAAACAGTGACATACCATTTTGCCTCCTTTTCCTCTTTTTCGATGAGAACTCTCTATCAAAGCGCGCTTTTGATAAAAAAATATTGTCACGCCCAGGGGTGGGCAAAAACGCAGCGACACCGCAGAATGTTAGCGTGCTCACCATCTTATTTTCCCTGGAGGGAAAATGTCCCGCGTATCACAGGCCAGGAGCCTGGGTAAATATTTCCTGCTGGTCGATAACATGCTCGTCGTGCTCGGCTTTTTTGTCGTATTCCCCCTCATCTCGATTCGCTTCGTCGATCAAATGGGCTGGGCAGCGCTGATGGTCGGCATCGCGCTGGGGTTACGCCAGTTTGTGCAGCAAGGTCTCGGCGTATTTGGCGGTGCCATCGCTGACCGTTTTGGCGCTAAACCAATGATCGTGACAGGCATGCTGCTCCGCGCGGCAGGCTTTGCCACGATGGCCATCGCCCACGAGCCCTGGCTGCTCTGGTTCTCCTGCTTCCTCTCCGGTATCGGGGGGACCCTGTTCGATCCGCCGCGCACCGCGTTGGTGGTGAAGCTCATTCGTCCGCAGCACCGCGGTCGTTTTTTCTCAATTCTGATGATGCAGGACAGTGCCGGAGCGGTTGTCGGCGCACTGCTGGGAAGCTGGCTTCTGCAGTATGACTTCCGTCTGGTCTGCGCGGCGGGTGCGGTGCTCTTTGTTCTGTGCGCGCTGTTTAATGGCCTGTTCCTGCCAGCGTGGAAGCTGTCGACGGTCAAAGCGCCGGTCCGGGAAGGGCTGGGGCGCGTCCTGCATGACAAACGCTTTGTCACCTATGTGTTGACCCTGACGGGGTATTACATGCTTGCCGTGCAGGTGATGCTGATGCTGCCGATCATGGTGAACGACATTGCGGGCACCCCTGCTGCCGTTAAATGGATGTACGCCATTGAAGCCGCGCTTTCTCTGACGCTGCTCTATCCCATTGCCCGCTGGAGCGAACGGCGTTTTCGTCTGGAACATCGCCTGATGGCCGGGCTTTTCCTGATGACGCTGAGCATGATGCCTATTGGCCTGGTGAACTCGCTTCAGCAGTTGTTTACGCTGATTTGCACGTTCTATATCGGCTCCATCATCGCCGAACCTGCCCGTGAAACGCTGAGCGCCTCGCTCGCGGATGCGCGCGCACGCGGCAGCTATATGGGGTTCAGCCGCCTGGGACTGGCCCTTGGCGGCGCGTTGGGATACACCGGCGGCGGCTGGCTGTTTGATGCCGGCAAAGCGTTACAGCAACCTGAACTTCCCTGGATGATGCTCGGCGTGGTGGGCTTTATGACGCTCCTTGCCCTGTGGTGGCAGTTCAGCCAGAAACGCAGCGCGAGCGGCATGCTCGAACCCGGCGCGTAGCCTTTCCCTCGGGCGGGAGTCCTTCCCGCCCCATTTCTCAGTTTTTTCTGCTGGTTTCTGCCATTTCACACTGACATACTGGCGTAACAGGACAGAAGCGCCGATTTTTCGTTGAGGAACACTATGAAGAAGATTGTCTTTGCTGCTGCATTCATTGTCAGCGGTCTGCTGGTTGGCTGTAACCAGCTCACGCAATATACCGTCAGTGAACAGGAAATTAATCAGGCGCTGGAAAAACATAATAATTTTTCTAAAGACATTGGTGTGCCGGGGCTTGCGGACGCGCATATCGTGCTCTCGAATCTGACCAGTCAGATCGGACGTGAAGAGCCAAACAAAGTCACCCTGTCAGGGGATGCAGACCTCGATATGTCATCCCTTTTTGGCAATCAGAAAGCCAACATCAAGCTCAAGCTGAAGGCACTGCCCGTTTTCAACAAGGAGAAAGGGGCGATTTTCCTGCAGGAGATGGAAGTCGTCGATGCGAAGGTTTCCCCGGACAAGATGGCGCCGGTTCTGCAAACCCTGATGCCTTATCTGAATCAGTCACTGCGTAATTACTTTAACCAGCAGCCCGCGTACGTCTTAAGTGAAGACAAAAGCAAAGGGGAAGCCCTGGCGAAAAAATATGCTAAAGGCATAGAGGTGAAACCAGGAGAAATTATTATTCCTTTCACCGATTAACCTGAAGGGGCGCCGCGGCGCCCTTTTTTTTACGGAAAAGTGTGCAAAGGAAAACGTTTCCGCTTATGATTTGTGTCCGGCAAAAACAGCCATCCTTATGACTGATCCCTGACAAGCCGGAGCTTCCATGACTGCACAACCCCAGGTTCTTAAAATCCGCCGCCCTGACGACTGGCATATCCATCTGCGTGATGGCGATATGCTGAAAACCGTCGTGCCTTATACCAGCGAAATTTATGGCCGCGCGATTGTCATGCCTAACCTGGTGCCACCAGTCACCACCGTCGATGCGGCGATGGCCTACCGCCAGCGCATCCTTGATGCCGTTCCCGCGGGACATGATTTTACCCCGCTGATGACCTGCTATCTGACCGATTCCCTGGATCCGAACGAAGTGGAGCGCGGGTTCAACGAAGGCGTATTTACGGCGGCGAAACTCTACCCGGCGAATGCCACCACCAACTCCAGCCACGGGGTCACCAGTATTGATGCCATCATGCCGGTGCTGGAACGCATGCAGAAACTGGGCATGCCGCTGCTGGTTCATGGGGAAGTGACGCATGCCGAGATTGACATCTTCGACCGTGAAGCCCGTTTTATTGAGACCGTCATGGAGCCTCTGCGCCAGCGCCTGCCGGCGCTGAAAGTGGTCTTCGAGCATATCACCACCAAAGACGCAGCAGAGTACGTGCGTGACGGCAACGAACTTATCGCTGCGACCATTACGCCACAGCACCTGATGTTTAACCGCAACCACATGCTGGTCGGCGGGGTGCGCCCTCACCTGTACTGCCTGCCTATTCTTAAGCGCAACATCCACCAGCAGGCGCTGCGCGAGCTGGTAGCCAGCGGGTTCTCTCGTGCGTTCCTGGGCACCGATTCCGCCCCTCACGCCCGCCATCGTAAAGAGGCAAGCTGCGGTTGCGCAGGCTGTTTCAACGCGCCAACTGCGCTTGCCAGCTACGCGACCGTGTTTGAAGAGATGAACGCGCTGGAGCATTTCGAAGCGTTCTGCTCTCTCAACGGCCCGCGTTTCTATGGCCTGCCGGTGAACGAGACCTTCATCGAACTGGAGCGTAAAACGCGCCACGTTGAGGAGTCCATCGCGCTGACGGATGACACGCTGATTCCATTCCTGGCGGGTGAAACCGTAAACTGGACGGTAAAACGTTAAAAAATCAATGCCCCTTGTTGTCAAACCGAGAATATACCTGTATAAATAAACAGTATATTACACAGGGGGCCTTTATGCGTATTGAAGTCACCATAGCCAAAACGACTGTTCTGCCTGCCGGCGCGCTTGATGCACTGGCAGGCGAATTGTCCCGTCGTATTAATAATACCTTTCCCGACAACGCGGGTGCCGTAACGGTGCGTTACGCCTCAGCGAACAATCTCTCCGTCATTGGCGGCGCGAAAGAAGATAAAGATCGCATCAGCGAAATCCTGCAGGAAACGTGGGAAAGCGCCGACGACTGGTTCATCACAGATTAACACTGCTCCCTCATTGTGTTTTTTGCCGGGTCGCCCCGGCTTTTTTTCGTCTGAACATTCTGGAAGTTCAAATTAATTCGGCATCTTCTTTAAAAATCGTGAACGAGATGGTGTTTTATTGTTCGAACAATCCTAAAAAGCAGAAAAATGTGTTGCCACCTGTTTATTTTTCCCGTTGGAACCCTTATTACTTGGTATACTGAAGATGCTTTCAGAAAAACATGCATTGAACCTCAGAGCCGTTGTCTTCTAACACGCATTAAGGGGGTTATAATGGAAAAGAATAGTGAAGTCATCCAGACCCACCCACTTGTTGGCTGGGATATCAGTACCGTAGATAGCTACGATGCGCTGATGCTGCGT
Source organism: Enterobacter sp. WCHEn090032 (assembly GCF_003986875.1). NCBI lineage: Bacteria > Pseudomonadati > Pseudomonadota > Gammaproteobacteria > Enterobacterales > Enterobacteriaceae > Enterobacter > Enterobacter sp. WCHEn090032. Next base: position 21,586 of record NZ_RXRN01000010.1, on the reverse strand, counting down.
TTGCACTACCAGACCCCGAATCAACTCAACCGTGAAGAAGCGGAAGTTGGACAGACGCTGTGGCTAACAACAGACGTCGCTCGTCAGTTTATTTCTATTCTGGAGGCAGGTATTGCCAAAATAGAATCTGGCGACTATCAGGAAAATGAGTATAAACGGCACTAACCGTATGCCCACTTTTCACTCAACAGGCACCCTCGCGGTGCCTTATTTATTTCTCCCTTGTCTAACCCCGCGTTGTTAATTACTCTGCTAACAAAACATCAGTTTACGAGAAAGATATGAGATACGACCTAATCATTATTGGTAGCGGCTCCGTAGGTTCGGCCGCCGGTTATTACGCGACGCAGGCGGGTCTGAACGTTCTGATGATTGATGCCCATCTTCCGCCTCATGCGGAGGGTAGCCATCATGGAGACACCCGCCTCATGCGCCATGCCTACGGGGAAGGCGAACGCTATGTTCCTCTGGTGCTTCGCGCCCAGACGCTGTGGGATGAACTGGCGAAACAGACCGAAGATCGCATTTTCGAGCGTACCGGGGTTATCAACCTTGGTCCGGCCCGTTCGGAATTTCTCGCTAATGTCGAACGCAGCGCGAAAGCCTTTAATCTTGACGTTGAGAAGCTGGACGCGGCGGCCGTTACCGCGCGCTGGCCTGAAATTACCGTCCCGGACGATTATATTGGTCTCTTTGAAGCCAATTCCGGGGTATTGCATTGCGAAACCGCGATCAAAACCTGGATCGATCTTGCCGCGAAAGCGGGTTGTGGGCAGCTGTTTAACTGCCCGGTGGACGCCATCACCCATGACGCTGACGGCGTCACCGTGAAGACCCTCGACGGCGAATATTCCGCGTCCCGCCTGCTGGTCAGCGCGGGAACCTGGGTCACCCGTCTGATGCCAGACCTGCCCATTCAGCCGGTGCGTAAGGTCTTCTCCTGGTTCCAGTCAGATGGTCGTTTCAGCGCACAGAATAAATTCCCGGCCTTTACCGGTGAACTGCCGAATGGCGACCAGTTCTACGGTTTCCCTTCCGAGAAAGACGCGCTGAAAATCGGTAAACACAACGGAGGCCAGCCGATCGCCTCCCCTGAAGAGCGCAAACCCTTCGGCGCCTTCCCGCAGGATGGTTCAGAAGCCTTCTCGTTCCTGCGTAACATCCTTCCCGGTGTCGGCGGCTTGCTGTATGGCGCAGCCTGTACCTATGACAACACGCCGGATGAAGACTTTATCATTGATACGTTGCCAGGCCATGACAACACCCTGCTTATCACCGGGCTGAGCGGTCACGGATTTAAGTTTGCCTCCGTGTTGGGGGAAATTGCCGCGCAGTTTGCCCAGGGTATCACGCCGCAGTTTGATCTGACGCCCTTCTCACTCTCGCGTTTTAACGGATAATCCCTCGCGGGCTTCGGACTTCCCGGGGCCCGTTTAATTCACACTGTATTGCGGAGCGATATGCGCAGGATTGTTAACTTCCTCATCAATAATATTCGCGAGCATTTTATGCTCTACCTCTTATTGTGGGCGCTGCTGGCTATTATCGATTTCGTGTACATTGTATTTTATTGAAAGCCCGCACTGACAGTAATTGACATTAATTTATCTTTTTTGAAAATCATTATTTCTACTTGCACGAAGCAATTGAATTAACTTTAGTGTTTCTTGTCAAAATCGCTGAAATAAGAAAAATAAAAATCAATATACCATTTTTTCAGTTGCAATATTATGCCACCCCGTTCATTTTTACTCTTCGGTTAATTTGAAAATGGACATTCTGATGCAATTGCGTAACTCCTCCCGACGCTACGGAATAATATCCATAGCTTTGCACTGGATATTTGCTCTTGCCGTCTACGGTATGTTTGGTCTTGGCCTCTGGATGGTCACGCTCAGCTATTACGATGGCTGGTATCACCAGGCGCCGGAGTTACATAAAAGCATTGGCGTTCTGCTGATGCTGGGGCTGGTCTTTCGCGTGGTCTGGCGACATATTTCCCCGCCGCCCTCGGCGCCGAAAAGCCACGGTAAAATGACCCGCGTAAGTGCCGTCGCGGCACATATTGCGCTCTACGCGCTGCTCTTCGCCATCCTGATTAGCGGCTACCTGATCTCGACAGCGGACGGTAAGCCGATTAGCGTCTTTGGTCTTTTTGATGTTCCGGCAACGATCAGCGATGCCGGATCTCAGGCAGACACAGCTGGGGTCATTCATCTCTGGCTTGCCTGGAGCGTGGTGATCCTGTCTGTACTGCACGGGCTTGCCGCCCTCAAACACCACTTTATTGATAAAGACGATACGCTCAAGCGCATGCTTGGACGCTCGTCCATTGACTCTGGAGCATAAAATGAAAAAACACCTGCTGGGTATCGCACTGGGTTCTCTGTTATTGACCGCCGGTTCCGCCGTGGCGGCTGATTATAAAATTGATAAAGAGGGCCAGCATGCTTTCGTCAATTTCCGTATTCAGCATCTGGGATATAGCTGGCTGTACGGAACCTTTAAAGATTTTGACGGCACGTTCACGTTTGACGATAAAAACCCTGCCGCCGATAAAGTCAATGTGACGATTAATACCAACAGCGTCGACACGAATCATGCAGAGCGCGATAAACATTTGCGTAGTGCTGAATTCCTGAATGTCTCGAAATTCCCGCAGGCAACCTTTACGTCGACGGAAGTAAAGAAAGCGGGCGATAAGCTGGATATTACCGGCAACCTGACGCTCAATGGCGTCACGAAACCTGTCACCCTTGAAGCAAAATTACTGGGTCAGGGAGACGATCCGTGGGGCGGTAAACGCGCGGGCTTTGAAGCGGCGGGGAAAATCCACCTGAAAGATTTTAATATCACAACGGATTTGGGCCCGGCCTCTCAGGACGTGGAGCTGATTATTTCCGTTGAAGGGGTTCAGCAGAAATCGTGATAAATACGCCCGGCAGGTTTTTACGCTGCCGGGCGTTATCATTATTCCGGGTCTGGGATCCCCAGTTTGGTATTCAGACGGCCACGGGATTTATTGAAAATCTTATTGCCGTTTTCACGACCTGCTCGACGACGGCGCTGCTCTTCTTCCGGCAGCATGCTCTCTTCACTGCACAGTTCGCTACAGCAGCCGTTAAACTTCTCGGCGCAGGCCGGGCACTGGATGAACAGCAGATGACATCCGTCGTTTTTGCAGTTGGTATGGGTATCGCACGGTGCGCCGCACTGATGGCAATGGGCAATCACGTCCTCAGAAATACGTTCCCCCATACGTTCGTCAAAGACAAAGTTTTTGCCGATAAAACGTACCGGTAAACCCTGCTCACGGGCGCGACGGGCGTACTCGATAATGCCGCCTTCAATGTGCCAGACCTTATTGAAGCCATTGTGCTTCATCCACGCGCTGGCTTTCTCGCAGCGGATACCGCCGGTGCAGTACATCACGATCTTTTTATCTTTATGTTCCTGCATCATCTCAACCGCTTTGGGCAGTTGCTCGCGGAAGGTATCGGCGGGGATTTCCATGGCGTTCTCGAAATGCCCCACCTCATACTCATAGTGGTTACGCATATCAATGAATACGGCATCCGGATCGTCCAGCATGGCATTCACTTCTGCAGCCTTCAGATATTCACCGACATCGGCCGGGTTAAACTCAGGATCGTCAATGCCATCCGCCACGATGCGTTCGCGCACTTTCATGCGCAGCACCCAGAAGGATTTCCCGTCATCGTCCAGCGCAATATTCAGACGTAAGCCGTCAAGGGCCGGATCAAACTGATAAAGACACTCGCGGAAAGCGCTCACTTTGCTTTCCGGTACGCTAATCTGCGCGTTGATACCTTCGCGGGCAAGATAGACGCGTCCGAAGACGTTCAGCGCCGTGAATGCCTGATAAAGCGCATCGCGGGTCGCCTGCGGATCGTTGATCGTGAAGTATTTGTAGAAGGAGATGGTCGTGCGCGGTTCGGTTTCAGCCAACATACGCGCTTTTAACATCTCATTCGATACGCGGTTGTGTAACACTGGCATGGTGTACAGTCCTGGGTTCGTCAGAGAGAATGAAAAAATCGGTCGGCATCATATAGCAAACAAAACCAATTTACATCCACACAATTTACGCTACATTTCACACTCCCTGATTAATCAGGGTTAACAATTGCTGAATTCGTGCACGTTTCGAAAGCAGATATTTTGGCTACGTCTCAAAAAGTGAGACACTAGCGGAACAGGACGTTTAAACACAGGAAAGACATGACCCAGTTACCAAAATTTACTGCCGCCCTTTTGCATCCCCGCTATTGGTTGACCTGGCTTGGCATCGGCTTTTTATGGCTACTGGTACAGCTTCCCTACCCTGTTATTTTCCGGTTGGGTAACGCTCTGGGCCGTCTCGCACAAAAGGTGATGAAGCGCCGCGCCAGGATTGCGTACCGCAACCTTGAGCTGTGCTTCCCGCAGATGAGTGAAGCAGAGCGTCACCAGCTGGTCACGAAGAATTTCGAATCCGTCGGGATGGGGCTGATGGAAACCGGTATGGCGTGGTTCTGGCCGGATAAACGCATGGCTCGCTGGAGCGAAGTGACGGGAACCGGCATGGAGCCTGTGCATACGCTTCAGTCCAGCCAGACGGGCGTTCTGCTGATTGGCGTACATTTTTTGACGCTGGAGATCGGCGCGCGGATGTTTGGCATGCAGGCACCCGGCATTGGCGTTTATCGTCCTAATGATAACCCGGTCATCGATTTAATCCAGACCAACGGGCGCATGCGCTCCAATAAAAGCATGATCGACCGTAAGGATCTGAAGGGCATGATCCGCGCGCTGAAATCCGGTGAAGTGGTCTGGTATGCCCCCGACCACGACTATGGTCCGCAATCCAGCGTATTTGTTCCCTTCTTCGCCGTTGAAGAGGCCGCTACAACGACCGGTACGTGGATGCTGGCGCGCATGTCCAAAGCCGCCATCGTGCCCTTTGTTCCCCGCCGTAAGCCGGATGGTTCAGGCTACGAGCTGATTATGCTGGAGCCGGAACTTGCGCCGCCGCTGGATGACGCCGAGACAACCGCCCGCTGGATGAACGGCATTGTCGAGAAGTGCATCCTGCTCGCGCCAGAGCAGTATATGTGGCTGCACCGCCGCTTTAAAACGCGGCCAAAAGGGACACCGTCCCGCTATTAATTCATCATGCGGCTCTCAGGGCCGCCTGCTGTTTTAGCTTTAAAAGCTCACCTTCATTGCGGCTATCATAACTCAGGCGCATAATTAGCAGGCTTATTACTTTATGCCTCAGGTGCTCTGCACCTCACTATGCGGATTGTTATGTCACCCTCAGATGCCCCCATAAACTGGAAACGTAACCTCGCGGTTGCGTGGCTTGGCTGTTTTCTCACTGGCGCGGCGTTTAGCCTGGTCATGCCTTTCCTCCCGCTCTACGTCGAACAGCTGGGCGTGACGGGTCACAGTGCGCTGAATATGTGGTCTGGCCTGGTGTTCAGCATCACGTTTCTCTTTTCCGCGATTGCCTCGCCCTTCTGGGGCGGCCTTGCCGACCGCAAGGGACGTAAAATTATGCTGCTCCGTTCAGCGCTGGGGATGGCGATGATCATGGCGCTGATGGGCGTGGCGCAAAACGTCTGGCAGTTCCTGATCCTGCGCGCATTGCTGGGTTTGCTGGGCGGATTTATTCCTAACGCGAATGCTCTCATCGCCACGCAAATTCCTCGCCATAAGAGCGGCTGGGCGCTGGGAACGCTCTCAACCGGCGGCGTGAGTGGTGCCCTGCTGGGGCCTCTGGCCGGTGGGTTACTGGCCGATAGCTACGGCCTGCGACCGGTGTTCTTTATCACCGCCAGCGTGCTGTTCCTGTGCTTTGTTGTCACCCTGCTCTGTATCCGTGAAAATTTCACACCCGTCGCCAAAAAAGAGATGCTTCACGCCAGAGACGTGCTGGCCTCGCTTAAAAACCCCAGACTGGTGCTGAGCCTGTTCGTGACGACCCTGATTATTCAGGTGGCAACCGGTTCAATCGCCCCGATTCTGACGCTGTACGTCCGCGATCTCGCGGGTAACGTCAGTAACATCGCCTTTATCAGTGGACTGATTGCCTCCGTGCCCGGCGTGGCAGCGCTGCTTAGCGCCCCGCGGTTAGGGAAACTCGGGGACCTCGTCGGTCCGGAGAAAATCCTGATCTGTGCGCTGGTGATTTCCGTGCTGCTGCTTATCCCCATGTCGATGGTGCAATCCCCCTGGCAGCTGGGCGTGCTGCGCTTTTTGCTGGGTGCCGCCGACGGGGCGTTGCTGCCTGCCGTCCAGACCCTGCTGGTCTACAACTCCACAAACCAGATTGCCGGGCGGATATTCAGCTATAACCAGTCCTTCCGCGACATCGGTAACGTCACCGGACCGCTGCTCGGGGCAGGGATCTCCGCCAGCTTCGGTTTTCGCGCCGTCTTTATCGTCACGGCAGGCGTGGTGCTGTTTAATGCGATCTATTCATGGTTCAGTTTATCCCGTGCGTTACGGCCCGCAACAGAATAAGACGAACGCCTGACAGCTTATTTTTGCATTCATACTTGCAGAATCTGATATTCAGCTATTCTTTCCCTTAAACCTTCAGGAAAACAGGGAGACACCAATGACCATGTACGCCACACTGGAAGAAGCTATTGATGCCGCTCGCGAAGAGTTCCTCGCCGACAATCCCGGCGTTGAGGAAGAAGATGCTGACGTGCAACAACTTAATATCCAAAAATACGTTCTGCAGGATGGGGATATTATGTGGCAGGCCGAATTTTTTGCCGATGAAGGTGAAGAAGGGGAATGTTTGCCGGTCCTGAGCGGTGAAGGTGCGCAGGCCGTCTTTGATGGCGACTACGATGAAATCGAGTTACGGCAGGAATGGCTGGAAGAAAACACCCTGCATGAATGGGATGAGGGCGAATTTCAGCTCGAACCGCCGCTGGATACGGAAGAAGGACAAACCGCGGCTGACGAATGGGACGAGCGTTAATTTACGCTACTCATAAGGGCCGTGGCTGGCATCGATGGGCAGCAACAGCGTGTCGAAAATCAGCGAAAACGGCAGATCGAGCACGGTGAGGTAGCGCCATGCGGAATCACGAAGATCCCATTTAACGCCTGGGTAATACTGATTGCCGTGACCTTGCCCTGGAATGGTGCGGCTGATGATACTGCCGCAGCCACTAAGCAGGCATGCCATCATGACGACGATGATGATTCTCATGGATTACCTCTAAAAAAATACCGGCGATTAAGCCGGTATTTTATCTGGCGGGCGACGCTTCGCTTACCCGCCCTGGTTAACAACTTACTTCGCCTTCAACGCCAGCGGGTTCAGTTTCAGTTCTTTATAGTAGTTTACCCACGAAGAGTATCTCTCCGGAGCAGACCACACCCGATAGTGAAGACGCGCCATCGTGACCGGGTCGCTCAACAGCACCAGACGACGGTCGCGGTTGAGTTTTTCCGGGGTCTCGTTCAGCGCTTGCTCAACGTGACGATCGCGGGCAATCTCCAGCACCTTGCTGGCGCGGTGACGCGCGGTCGCCATTGCCGTGGCCAGGGCGTTGAATGACGGGTTAAACACAGCGTGCATGAAGCCGTCATCCAGCGAGCGGTTGCGGTTCTGCTCCAGATAGGTGTCGGTATCCACCAGCACCTGCGGCGGGGAATACTCTTCCGGGATCAGGAACAGTTTCCAGCGTTTAGTACGCAGCCCCACCGTTGCACGGCTGGAGATGACGGACACAAACGGCGACAGGATCAGCGAGAAGACGATCGGCGCCAGCCAGAACAGGAAGCGCAGATCCAGCCAGGCCATCCCGGCCGCCCATACCAGCCCCAGCAGCAACTGAGAACCGTGACGCATAAAGGCTTCACTCCACGGCGTGGAGTCGTCATCACGCTGCGGTGAATTCCAGACCACTTCCCAGCCCAGGAACGCGCTGACCACAAATACGGTGTGGAACAGCATACGCACCGGTGCCAGCAGCACGGAGAACAGCACTTCCAGCAGCAGTGAAAGGGTCACGCGGAAGAAACCGCCGTACTCTTTCGAGCCTTTGCACCAGATCAGAATGATACTGAGCAGCTTAGGCAGGAATAGCAGCACCATGGTGGAGGCAAACAGCGCAATCGCCAGCTCCGGACGCCACTGCGGCCACACCGGGAACAGCTGGCGCGGTTGCAGGAAGTATTGCGGCTCCGTCAGGGCATGAACGACCTGCAGCGCAGTCGACAGCGCAAGGAACATGAACCACAGCGGTGCCGAGAGATAAGACATCACGCCCGTCAGGAACACCGCACGGTGAACCGGGTGCATCCCTTTAACCAGGAACAGACGGAAGTTCATCAGGTTACCATGACACCAGCGGCGGTCACGCTTGAGCTCGTCCAGCAGGTTCGGCGGCAGCTCTTCGTAGGATCCCGGCAGGTCGTAGGCAATCCAGACGCCCCAGCCAGCACGACGCATCAGCGCCGCTTCCACGAAGTCGTGCGACAGGATAGAGCCGGCAAACGATCCCTCACCCGGCAGCGGCGCCAGCGCACAGTGTTCGATGAACGGCTTCACGCGGATAATGGCGTTGTGGCCCCAGTAGTGGGATTCACCCAGCTGCCAGAAGTGCAGACCTGCCGTGAACAACGGCCCGTAAACACGCGTCGCAAACTGCTGACAGCGCGCATACAGCGTGTCCATACCGGACGCTTTTGGCGAAGACTGAATGATACCCGCGTTCGGGTTGGCTTCCATCAGACGCACCAGCCCGCTCAGGCAGTCACCGCTCATGACGGAGTCCGCATCCAGCACCACCATGTAGCTGTACTGGTTACCCCAGCGACGGCAGAAGTCATCGATGTTGCCGCTTTTACGCTTCACACGACGACGGCGACGACGGTAGAAGATTTGACCTTCGCCCTGCACTTCCGCAATCAGCTCCATCCACGCTTTTTGTTCTGCCACGCAGATATCCGGGTTGTAGCTGTCGCTCAGGATGTAAACGTCGAAATGCTCCGCGTTGCCGGTCGCCTTTACGGACTCCCAGGTAGCACGCAGGCCCGCAAACACGCGGTCAACGTCTTCGTTACAGATAGGCATAATCAGCGCAGTACGGTGCTCAGGATTGAGGGGTTCATCCCCGACCGTTGACGCCGAAATGCTGTATTTGTCACGCCCCATCAGCAGCTGCAGGAACCCCATCAGCGCGGTCCAGAAACCGGCCGATACCCAGCAGAAGAGGACGGCGAACAGCAGGAGGATGCCGCTCTGCAGGATGTACGGCAGCAGCTGCATGAAGGAGACCCAGAGATCCTGGCCCATCATGTCCGTCGGGTTGATAAACGCCCAGCCCTGGTAAGGCAGGATGGTTTTCATATACCAGGTCGCGACGACCGTCTGTGCCAGCGTCAGCAGCAGCAGGATATAGCGACGGATAGTCCCCACGGTACGCCATTTCTGTTCGGACGCCTGCTCTTCTTTCGTCAGGCGTGACAGATAGCGCGGCGTGACATCACGCCCGCGCAGGCGATCCCAGAAGCGGCCAACCGGGTTGGTGCGCCAGGGATCAGGGAACATCGAGGAACGGGTCGCCTTCGGCATTGCCTGAAGCTGATCGCGTCCTTCGTCGTCTTTAATCAACTGCCCTTCTGCCAGCGAGTCTGGCCATGCCTGCTCCAGACGCGCCTTTACTGACCCCAGCGGCGTATCATCATCACGGGAAAACTGACGATGTTCACCATCCAGCGCGGCGTGAACCGCGCGAATGTTGCTCTCAGGCAGTGCCGCTTTCTCAATATCCGTCAGCGGCATGGCATCAATATATTCAGATGTATTATTCATTGGCAGGTAGCTGATAGCTCCAGGTTTCACTCAGCGGCTGATCGTTACTGACCAGCGCAGCACGCATTTCAGTGGTCTGTTTCGGATCTTTCACTTTCACGCGCAGGGTCAGACGCCAGCCTTTCGTTACCGGGTTGTAACGCACGGTATTCTCAACGATTTCACCGTTATCACCGATACTGGCCTGAGCGGCAACGGCGGTATCCGGCGACAGTTTCTTCATATCCTGGCCTGTGAAGTCCACGACGAAGGCCACGGTACCGTCAGGTTGGCGGATAAGATTAGACTGCTTCACATCACCCGTTGAACGGCGAGTCTGCATCACATACGCGTTATCCGGCGCATGCAGCTTATCTTCGTCGCGGCTGAAGGTGATGGTGTACTTGAAGTTCATCTCTTTACCGGCTTCCGGCAGTTGATCCGGCGTCCAGTAAGCCACGATGTTATCGTTGGTTTCGTCGTTGGTTGGAATCTCAACCAGCTCAACCTTACCTTTACCCCAGTCACCGTTTGGCGTGACCCAGGCGCTTGGACGCTGATCGTAGCGATCGTCCAAATCTTCAAAGCGGGAGAACTGACGACCACGCTGCAGCAGGCCAAAACCTTGCGGATTTTCCATCGCGTAGCTGCTCACGGCCAGATGTTTCGGGTTGTTCAGCGGACGCCAAATCCACTCACCGTTACCGGCATGAATAGACAGACCGTTGGAGTCGTGCAGTTCCGGGCGGAAGTTGGTTGCCGGCGACGGCTGGTTCGGCCCAAACAGGAACATACTGGTCAGCGGCGCAACGCCCAGTTTGCCCACTTTATCGCGCAGGTAAACTTTAGACTGAACGTCAACCACCGTGTCACGGCCCGGCATAATCACAAAGCGATAAGCCCCGGTTGCACGTGGGGAATCCAGCAGCGCATAGATGGTCAGACGTTTGTCCGTTGGTTTTGGACGTTCAATCCAGAACTCACGGAAACGCGGGAATTCTTCACCTGATGGCAGCGCGGTATCAATGGCCAGGCCACGCGCAGAAAGCCCGTACACCTGCCCCGCGCCAATCACGCGGAAATAGCTGGCGCCAAGCATGCTGACGATTTCGTCGTTTTTATCTTTGCTGTTGATCGGGTAAAGCACCTTGAAGCCTGCGAAGCCCAGGTCTTTCACCGTATCTTTGTCGTGTTGCACATTGCCAAAATTGAAGTAATCCGGGCTGTATTTGATCTTACGTACCGCTGTCGCCGTCACTTCATTGATGGCAACAGGCGTGTCGAAGTACATACCCTGATGATAAAATTCAAGCTTGAACGGGGTTTTAATATTGCTCCAGTACGCTTTGTCGTGATTGAACTGGATCTGCTGATAGTCCGCATACTTCATGTCGCGGAAAACGGAGGGCAAGTTACTTTTCGGCGCTTCGTAGCTCTTGCCTGCCATCGATTTTGCCTGTTTTGCGACATCGTCGATGTTAAAGGCCAGTGCCGATGAGGTATACAGTGATAACACTACTGCAGCACCTAACCAACGCATTTTCATCATCTGTGGTTTATGTTTCATAATAAGTAAGCACTTCCCCCTTTGTGTGCTTATATCGATCCGATCCATTTTAATGGAAACTCAGGCAATCCGACAACATTATCACTGCTTTGTTCAGCTGCTGGCTCATGGATTAAGCAATGAAAGAACCCTCTATTCACTTTGCGTGCTTATCCTGGAGACAGGGTGTCGGTCTTGGTGTAGGGTTGGCTTCGAATGTAACCATTATGAGTCTTAGGGATAAGACGAAAAGTCTGAGAATGCACAACGTTATATGAGCACAACACCTACAGAACGTGAATATTTCCTCGACTCGATCCGGGCATGGCTGATGCTATTGGGGATCCCTTTTCACATTTCACTGATTTACTCCAGCCACACCTGGCATGTTAATAGCACGATGCCCTCATGGTGGCTGACGCTGTTTAATGACTTTATTCACGCCTTCCGTATGCAGGTGTTTTTTGTCATTTCCGGCTATTTCTCTTACATGCTGTTTCTGCGATATCCGCTCAAGCGCTGGTGGAAAGTGCGCGTGGAGCGCGTGGGGATACCCATGCTGACCGCCATCCCGCTGCTGACGCTGCCGCAGTTCATCATGTTGCAATACGTCAAAGGCAAGGCGGAGAACTGGCCGAATCTGTCACTTTATGAGAAGTACAATACGCTGGTCTGGGAGCTGGTCTCTCACCTGTGGTTCCTGCTGGTCCTGGTGGTACTCACAACGGTCAGTCTGGTGATTTTCAGCCGCCTGCGCCATCATTTGAGTCATAAAGCCGAGACCTTTTTCGCCAACCTGACCATGGGCAAACTGTCCGTGCTCTTTTTGCTGTTGGGGATCGCCTATGCCGCGGTAAGACGTACCCTGTTTATCGTCTATCCGCCAATTCTGAGTGACGGGTTATTTAATTTTGTGGTGATGCAATCGCTGTTCTACATACCGTTCTTTTTAATCGGCGCACTTGCCTTTATTCATCCGAAACTTAAATTGCTGTTTACCACCCCATCACCGTGGTGTGCGCTGGGGTCCGCCCTGGCGTTCGTGGCCTATCTGCTGAACCAGCGCTACGGTAGCGGCGACGCCTGGATGTATGAGACGGAGAGCGTCATCACTATGCTGCTGGGCCTGTGGATGGTAAACGTGGTCTTCGCGCTGGGACACCGTTTGCTGAACTTCAAGTCCAGCCGCGTAACCTACTTTGTCAACGCGTCACTGTTTATCTATCTGGTGCATCACCCCTTAACGCTGTTCTTCGGGGCTTATATCACACCGCATATCGCGTCCAACACGCTGGGCTTCTTTACCGGGCTGGTCTTTGTGGTGGGGATTGCGATTGTGCTCTACGAAATCCACCTGCGGATCCCGCTCCTGCGTTTCCTCTTTTCCGGAAAACCGCAGACGAAAGCGGCATAAACACACGCGGCGCACTGAGTGCGCCGCGTGTGTTTCAGGTGTCCAGTTCCTGCCCGCGCTGGGTCAGCAACCGTTGATACAGGTGCGTGGTTTCTTCATCGAAACAGACAAAGAAAACTTTCTCAGGCATCGGCTTAAGCGACAGATAACGATAAACGGTTTCGACGGCGATAGTCGCAGCGGCAGCTTTCGGATAGCCATACACACCGGTACTGATGGCCGGGAACGCCATGGTTTTATAGCCATTGTCGGCGGCCAGCCGCAGGCAGTTTCGGTAAGCCTCTTCCAGAATACTCGCTTCGTGCTGGTCACCACCGTGCCAGACAGGCCCAACCGCGTGAATCACCGCTCTGGCAGGCAGATTGCCCGCGAGGGTGATGACCGCATGGCCGGGAGGACATTCGCCCTGCTGCTGCCGCACGATTTTACAGGCTTCCAGTAACTGCGGTCCGGCAGCCCGGTGGATAGCCCCGTCCACACCGCCTCCCCCCATCAGGGAGGGATTGGCCGCATTGACGATGACATCGACATGCATTGTCGTGATATCGCCATGAATAACGTCTATTTGCGGTTTCATAAAGCCCCTCTGCAACCCGCCTTTTTCTTAAGTGTATCGCAGAGGCGTCCGGGAGAAAAAACTATCAGAAAAAATCCTCTTTCGCGGTAAGGCGAAATAGCAGGCATTAGCGATACTGGATTTCAACAACGGCGAGCGTTTTTTCAGGGTTAAGGTATTTCATATGGAGTGTCGCCAGATTCGAATCGGCCACCTTGCCATTAAGCGCCTCTTCATAGCTGACCATCCGGGTTTGCATCCGGTTATTATCCGGACATGACATGGCAAATTGACGCTGCTGCGCTGTAACTTCACAGGGGTCTGCCACGATGGCCCCGCGAAAATGAATGACACCGCCATCAACAATAGTGGTCGAATAAGCCGGAAGACTAAAAGCAGAGACGATCAGGCCCAGACCTGTCGCGAGTTGAGCGAAAGCGTTGTGCATTATATATACTCCTCAATGAAAATCGTCCTTGAGGGGCAAACGCGCTTCGTTAGGGCAAACGAAGTTTCACGTTACGGAACATAACGGCCAGGTTCCTGATATCAGCATAGCTCAACGGCACAGCCCCGCCACATTCACAACGCATTGATTTTATAAATAATTAAAGCGCGCTCCCCGCGGGAGACCACTGCTGCGATAGATGAATCGATTTACCATCAGAAACGGTGACCATAATGTTGACCGTGTCTCCTGCGTTAATATTTAAACTCAACCGCGTTAAATCAATCGTCTGATTAGCGGGTATAAAAAGTGTATTTTGCTGCCGGGAAGTACTCTGGCCCCCCTGCCCTTCCCGCACGGCGATAACCTGAACCTGACAATCACACGACTCCGTCAGCATCACCTGCGGAATAATGGTGGTCATATTGTCCTGCAAAGACGTTTTAAAGGTTATCTGGCTGGAAAGCGCGGCAAGAAGAATTAAGGTATTCATGATGAACTCCCGAAAAAAAACAGGGCGCACGCCCTGTTTTTTTGTAGCACAGATTTCAGTATTAATACTGATAAGCTGATGCGTGGTTACCTAAACCAATCTGGGTAACATTGACGGTAGAATTAGAGGCAGTCTGATCAACAAGCGCGCCGTTAAATCCACCGTACTGGCTAACATTCATTGTTGAGTCGTGACTGTTCCACTGATCAAGCGTTGCGCTGTTGGCAAAACCATTCTGGGTCAGGGAAATGGTGCTATCGTCAGAGCCTTGTCCAACATCCGCGCCATTACCGCCACCACTCTGGCTAATAGACAGAGTTGAATTTCTGGCATTAGTCTGCAAGGCGACCGCTGAGTTACCGCCACCGCTCTGGTAAATATTCAGGGTTGAATTTGGGCCATAACCGCCGTGACCATGACCGTGTCCGTGACCCCAGCCACCTTGATCAATAAGACCAGCCATAGCACTACCAGAAACTACGATTGCTGCAAGAGCTGCCACTTTGATAAATTTCATGGTAAAACCCCCATCGGATTGATTTAAGTCGCCGCGAATAACTAACGTTGAATAACGCGAATGGCCATTTGCGACTGTTTTTGCACTACAACTGCGGTTTTCTGTGTACCGTACTGCGTGATGCTTGCTCTATTACCCGACCCTTTCTGGATAATTTTCGCACTATTACCATATCCGTCTTGCGTAATATCAGCATCATTCGCGAAGCCGCTCTGAGCGATATACGCAAAATTATAAGTCCCTGATTGATCAACCCGCGCCCTGTTACCTCCCCCTTCCTGGGAAACAATGGACAGTAATTTTGAACCGTCCTGGCGAACCTGAGCGTCATTTGATACGCCCCGCTGACCAATAATGGCTGCCTGATTTAATGATGAAAGGCTTAATTCATTAACCGCAAAGTTATATTCAGCCCTGGCTAAATCTGAATTTGCTGCGGTTACAAATCCAGGCGCACCCAGTAATGTAAACATCATAAATAACGATGTGTTTTTCATGTTGTCACCCTGGACCTGGTTATTAAATCATTTCATAACCATGTAACATGGATATTTGTTAAAGCGACTCGTTTTGTGTTAACGCGTCGTTACGGTGAAGAGTATGTCCGCTGAAACATTTTAAATATCTCACCCGCGCGGCTTATTTTTATTTATCAGATCACCACAAAGTTGTAATTTCCGGCAAAAAACACTTTAAACAGGCCAGCTTATTTTTTTATTCACTCCCTTTATAGAGGCGATTGAACAACGGCAGGAAGGCTCTCCACACTGCCCCCCGCATTGATTAAACGCAACGGCAAAAGAACATTTTGTCATAGTGCGTGACACGACACGTGTTTTCTTAAGTCGGAAAGTCATTCATTTAAAGGATTAGAAACATCCCGTCACTCATACCTGGACTCAGCATTTAAAAAATAAAAGATAACGACTAAATTCAATGAGATAAAAATATTTGTATGATTTTTAAAATCTGTGCAGCCATATTCACATGTACAACTTTTGTATCAAATCGCATCATTCCACACACTCCAATTTAACAAATTAATATTGATTTTTACATTCTGTTACACGTTTAACACTTGCTTTAAACTTCGTAAAAGCTAGATTGAAATTAGATGTACGAAATTGGTTTTATATTTACCTCCCTGTGGAGGTTATGGTTTGATTCTACACACAGCAGTGCAACATCTGTCAGTACTTCTGGAGTCCTCTTTTAATCAGGAGGACAGCTGCCAGGTGCCAAAAAAAAGCGGGGTTTCATCATGTTTAATGAAGTCCATAGTTTACATGGTCATACATTACTGTTGATCACAAAACCTTCTTTGCAAGCGACAGCGTTATTACAACATTTAAAGCAATCGTTATCACTGAACGGGAAATTGCATAATATTCAACGTTCTTTTGATGATATTGCCCCTGGCAGCATTATTCTGTTTGATATGATGGAAGCTGATAAAAAGCTCATCCATTACTGGCAGGATGTTTTAAGCAGGAAAAACAACAATATCCGCGTGCTATTGTTGAATACGCCTGATGAATATCCTTTCAGAGATATAGAAAGCTGGCCGCATATCAATGGCGTGTTCTACGTCACTGAAGAAGAAGATCGGGTGGTAGAGGGCTTGCAGGGTATTTTGCGCGGAGAATGTTATTTTTCGCAAAAACTTGCCAGCTATCTCATCACGCATTCCGGCAATTATCGCTATAACAGCTCAGAGTCCGCACTGCTCACACACCGTGAGAAAGAGATCCTGAACAAATTACGCATTGGTGCTTCAAATATTGAAATCGCCCGTTCGTTATTTATCAGCGAAAATACAGTAAAGACGCACCTTTATAATCTTTTCAAGAAGATAGCTGTTAAAAACCGAACTCAGGCTGTTTCGTGGGCAAACGATAACCTCAGGCGTTAATAACATGAAACGCACCGTGAGTTGGATTGCCGCAGCGGGCTTTCTCCTCGCTGCAGGGAACCTTCAGGCCGTCGAGGTCGAAGTTCCCGGATTGTTAACAGACCACACTGTTTCCTCTGTCGGGCACAATTTTTATCGCGCCTTCAGTGATAAATGGGACAGTACCTACACCGGAAATATAACAATCAACGAGCGGCCCAGTGCACGATGGGGAAGTTGGATAACAATAACGGCGAACCAGACCGTTATCTATCAAACGTTTTTATTCCCCACGAAAATAGACTTCGATAAAAACGTCGCCTTAGCGCTGGCCCAATCAGAAGACGCTATTAATCGCCTGCAAATAGATAAAGCCCTATTAAGCACCCGCGATTTAGCAAAAGACGAGTTCTAGCGAACCGATATGCGGAGGCTGTCATGCGTATTGCATATGCAGTTGTTTCGATAATGCTAATAACACCCTTAAGCTGGGCCGGGAACATGACATTCCAGTTCCGGAACCCTAACTTTGGGGGTAACCCTAACAACGGCGCGTTCATGTTGAATGAAGCTCAGGCGCAAAACTCTTATAAAGATCCCAGCTTTAAGGATCTTGGCGTGGATACCCCGTCCGCACTGGACAACTTCACGCAGGCTATCCAGTCGCAGATTTTGGGCGGGTTGCTGACCAACATCAATACCGGCAAACCCGGCCGAATGGTGACCAACGACTTTATTGTCGACATCGCGAACAGGGATGGACAGCTCCAGTTGAACGTGACCGATCGTAAAACCGGTAAAACCTCAACCATTCAGGTTTCCGGTCTACAAACTAATTCAACTGACTTCTAAACAACAGCTAAATAAGGACAACGATCATGCAGCGCTTCCTGATATTTGTTGCAGTGTGCTTATTGAGCGGTTGTTTAACTGCTCCCCCTAAAGAAGCTGCAAAACCCACTTTAATGCCTCGGGCCCAGAGTTATCGTGATTTAACGCATTTACCTTCTCCGACGGGGAAAATATTTGTCTCCGTATATAATATTCAGGATGAAACCGGACAGTTCAAGCCTTACCCGGCAAGTAACTTCTCCACGGCTGTGCCGCAAAGCGCCACCGCGATGCTGGTAACCGCGCTCAAGGATTCACACTGGTTTATTCCTCTGGAACGCCAGGGGCTACAGAACCTGTTAAATGAACGCAAAATTATCCGTGCCGCACAGGAAAATGGCACCGTCGCGGACAATAACCGTATGCCTCTGCAATCGCTGGCGGCGGCAAACGTCATGATTGAAGGATCGATTATTGGTTACGAAAGTAACGTTAAATCGGGTGGTGCGGGTGCGCGTTACTTCGGTATCGGCGCGGATACCCAGTATCAGCTCGACCAAATCGCCGTTAACCTGCGTGTGGTCAACGTCAGTACGGGTGAAGTGCTCTCTTCGGTGAATACCAGCAAAACCATCCTGTCCTATGAAGTGCAGGCAGGGGTATTCCGCTTCATCGATTACCAGCGTTTGCTGGAAGGTGAAATTGGTTACACCTCTAACGAACCGGTCATGATGTGCCTGATGTCAGCTATTGAAACCGGCGTAATCTTCTTAATCAACGACGGTATCGATCGCGGATTGTGGGATCTGCAAAATATAGCGGACGTCCAGAACCCGATACTGGTGAAATACCGCGATATGTCAGTGCCTCCGGAATCCTGACAGGAAGCGAATAAAAAAGGCGAGATGATTATCTCGCCTTTTTTTATTCACTCACCGTCGCGACGTTTTGCGCTTTTTCCCGCCTCGATGCCAGCCAAAGTCCGCTGTTTTTCATGGCATAGCCAAACAGCAACCCCAGCAGCAGCGAAGGGACCACCAGCTTCCAGTCGCCCTGCCCTGCAAACGTCGCGCACGCTCCCATAAAGGTGCCCGGCACGAACGAAAGCAGCAGATGCTTAGCCTGGATGCACATCAGGAAGGCGACAACACCCGTCATGATATACCCCAGCAGCTCCAGATGCGGTGCCAGCGCGCTGCCTTTCATGATCACCAACGCCCAGATAACACCGCTCATCAGCGTGCAACCTGAGATAAAGAGCCCTTTTATGCCCCCCTGCGGGCAGGCGAAATAGGCCGTACAGCCGAGGAACCCGGCCCAGCTGAGCAATCCGAGAGACACGGCCACCCACCCCCACAGCCCGGAGAGAATGCCTGTCGTTAATGCGATACAAAGTAATATGTTCATGGCGCGCATCTTAGCAGAAGCGCACCATGGAAATGAGATCATCCGCACATTACGTGCAAATTGAAATGTAGAGTTGCAGAATTTATGTGACGAGCATCACTCTTCGTTCTCTTCTTCCAGCTCATCCCACATTGCCGCGATGGCATCGCGGGTCAGCGGTGCCAGCGCTCTCCAGAATGGCGAGGTTGCATGCGCTTCGACTTTACCCAGGAAAGTCCCGACCCACGGCAACAGGTACGTTTCGAACAAGGTTTCGATGGCTTCGTTCTCATCATCCCCCGCGTTGTCCTCGATCCAGGACGCGGCCAGCAGCAGCGTACCGATATGGTCCGCAGGGGTATCGGTCAGCGGCATCCCACGCGTGGAGAGAAAAGCACGGACCTCCGCTTCCGTTGCCCCTTCCTGCCAGGCAGAACGGTATGGCGAAACGCGGCACTCATCCCCCACGAACAGGGCATTATAATCCGTCGCAATCTGCTGCATGTCGCAGCTTTTTTGCAGACGCTCCAGTAAATCATCCTGTTCCAGCGGCCAGTTCTGCGCCAGTTTCCCTTCACGAATCAATGTAAAGAGCGGAACCAGCAGCGGGTCTTGTGGCTGACGGTAATACAGCGTACCCAGCACGCGGCAGAGGATGGAAAACTCATTCATTTTTTTATTCCATTACACAATTAAAGATCGGCAAATTCGGCAATCGGCTCCATTCCGCGCGACTCGAGGAAATCGAGCATGCGGCGTGGGGTGACGTTCAGGATTTGCGCTTCCGGGAAGTCAACGTCATTCAGCACTTTCAGGCACTCGCTAAAATCACCCAGCGTGAACGCGGTATGGGAATCTGAACCCAGTGCCACCATGCCACCCGCATCACGGACGGCGGCCGCCACTTCGCGACAGTTAGCTTCACTGCCCTTACGCGAGTGAACAAAGGAGGAGTTGTTAATTTCCAGCGCCACGCGGTGTTTTGCTGCCGCCTGTGCGACAGCCTGAATATCAATCGGGTACTTCGGGTTGCCCGGGTGGCTGATAATATGCACATTGCCGCTGGCAATGGTGGCAATCATCGCCGCGGTGTTGGTCTCTTTATCCTGAGGCGCAAAAACCGGTTCATGGAAACCAGCAAGGATAAGATCAAGCGAGGTCAGCATCGGGCCGGTGCAGTCGATTTCACCGTTGATGTTTTTGATGTTTGCCTCAATGCCGCGCAGTATTCCGATGCCGTCCACCAGACGTGGCCAGATCCGCATATTCACAAAATGCCAGTAGTGCGGCGCATCCGCCATATCCGGGCCATGATCGGTGATCGCAAAAAGCGTGATGCCTTTGAGCTTCGCCTGGGCGATATAATCATGGAGGTTGCTATACGCGTGGGTACTGGCGACGGTGTGCATATGCAGGTCAACGGGATACATCTCTCTCTCCTCTGCGGTTTTTCCAAAGGATAGCAGTTATCAGCAGCGAATATTAGCAAAAACCCGGCAAACGCCGGGTTTCTCTCAGTAACCACGCTGTCTGTCGACCTGGCCGGTGACCGCGTTGCCTTTTTCCAGTTCGCTGATGGTATGGGATATATAGGCCACCGCTTCAGCCGGGCGCGTCACGGCCGCCACGTGCGGGGTCATCGCTACACGCGGATGTGCCCACAGCGGGCTCTCCGTCGGCAGCGGCTCACGGCTGTAGACATCCAGCATGGCACCTTTTAGCTTGCCGCTGTCCAGCGCCTTCAGCAGATCCGGCTCGACCAGATGCACTCCGCGCGCCAGGTTCATCAGGTAGCTCTCATCAGCTAACTGGTTGAGCAAGGCTTCATTGATGATTCCTGCCGTTTCCGTCGTGTTTGGCAGCAGATTGATGAGCACTCGTGTGCCTTTCAGGAAAGCCGGGAGCTCATCGGTTCCGGCAAAGCTCGCTACGCCGGGATAATCCTTGCGGCTGCGGCTCCAGCAGCGTAGCGGGAACCCCCACGGGGCGAGGGCTTCAGCCACTCTGGATCCCAGCACACCGGCACCGAGAATGCCGATGGTGAAATCCTCGCGCTGATACTCCGGCAGCGGCTCCCAGTGGGCTTGCTGTTTAAACGCCTGATAATCATCAAAGCGGCGGAACCAGTGCAGCACCTGGCTCACGGCGTATTCCTGCATTTGCTGGCCCATTCCGGTATCTTCCAGGCGGAACAGAGGTGTGGCTTCCGGCAGCATTTCAGGGTGCGCCTTCAGTTTGCTCAGGATGGAATCCACCCCGGCACCCAGGGCAAAAACGGCCTTCAGGTTACGTCCCTGAAGCATTTCTACCGGCGGATGCCAGACCAGCGCATAGTCTGCATGTTCGTTATCACCCCGCTTCCACTCGCGAACGCGTGCGCCGGGGATCGCCGCCGTGAGCGCCTTGATCCAGTAAGCCGTATCAAAAGTAGGGTGATAAAAGAGTATATCCATAGTGATTCCTGCCTTTTATTGCGCTGATTTATTTTGCTTTTTAACTGGAGTGTCAGCATAACAAATTTATTGCACAAGGGTGTTGCTGATAAAAAAGACGCTTTCAGCACATTTAAGAATCATGTTGCCTGAAGTTTGTCTAAACGCGCTAAATTACTGAAAAAGTGAGTTGACGGCAGTTCAGCTTTTCCTTACATTAGCGCCCGTCCCGACAACAACGGGATG